>NZ_JASNRB020000003.1:0-461965 GCF_030411975.2 Massilia orientalis
GGAGCGGTAGTTCAGTTGGTTAGAATACCGGCCTGTCACGCCGGGGGTCGCGGGTTCGAGCCCCGTCCGCTCCGCCAAGATACTGAAAAAGAGGCGAACCTAGGTTCGCCTTTTTTTTTAAGTTTTTCGATAACGCATTTTCAACCTTGATTGGCTGACCATGTTTGAATTTATCCGTACTCACCAGCGCCTGATGCAGTTCTTCCTGCTGTTGCTGATCGTTCCGTCGTTCGTTCTGGTGGGCGTCAGCAGCTACAACGAACGCGGCAGCAACGATGGTGTGGCGACCGTGGACGGGAAGAAGATCACCCAGCAGGAGTGGGAAGCCGCCCAGCGCCGCCAGCTGGACCAGGCCCGCCAGATGATGGGCGAGCAGTTCGACCAGAAACTGTTCGAGACGCCGGAAGCGAAGCAGGCCGTGCTCGACCAGCTCGTGGCCGAGCGCGCCATCAACGCCGAGATCATCCGCAACCACCTGACGGTGAGCGACGCCGCGCTGCAGAAGGCGATCCTCGGGATCCAGGCATTCCGCAAGGAAGACGGCACGTTCGACATGGACCGTTACAAGGCCGCACTGGCCGCGCAGGGCATGACGCCGGACATGTTCGACCAGCGCATGCGCCACGACCTGGCCGTGCAGCAGCTCGTCGGTTCCGTCCAGCAGACCGCGTTCGCGCCGCGTACCGTCGCCAACCGCCTGTCGGACATCAACGACGAAGAGCGTGAAGTGCAGGAGCAGCTGTTCCCGGCTGCGAACTACGTTGCGCAGGTCAAGGTCACGGATGACATGATCAAGGCCTATTACGACAAGAACGCGGCGCTGTTCCAGGTGCCGGAATCCATCAAGGCCGAGTACGTCGTGTTCGATGCGTCCGCCGTCGAGAAGCAGGTCAACGTGTCCGACGCCGACATCGCCGACGCGTACAACAAGAACAAGGCGCGCTTCACCACGCCGGAAAAGCGTACCGCCAGCCACATCCTGATCAACGTGAAGAAGGGCGCCTCGGCCGCCGAGGACGCCGCCGCGAAGGCCAAGGCGCAGGCTGTCCTGGATGAAGTCCGCAAGAACCCGAACGACTTCGCGAAGATCGCCAAGGCGCAATCGCAGGATCCGGGCTCGGCCGAGCTGGGCGGCGACCTGGGCGTCGTGCAGAAGGGCGTGTTCGTCAAGCCCGTCGAAGACGCGATCTACGGCCTGAAGGAAGGCGAAGTCAGCGGTCTCGTCCGTTCGGAATTCGGCTACCACATCATCAAGATCACGAAGATCGTGCCGGAAACCCAGAAGTCGCTGGAAGAGGCGAAGCCGGAAATCCTTGCCGAGCTGAAGAAGGCGAAGATGTCGGCGAAGTACACGGAACTGGCGGAAACCTTCCGCAACACCGTGTACGAGCAGGCGGACAGCCTGAAGCCGGTCGCCGACAAGCTGGGCCTGACGATCCAGACCGCCGAAGGCCTGACCCGTGCGCCGAACCCGGCCCTGGGCGCGTCGCCGGTCAACAATCCGAAATTCCTGGAAGCGATCTTCGGCAGCGACGCGGTGAAGAACAAGCGCAACACGGACGCCGTCGAAGTGGCGCCGGGTACGCTGGTCGCGGGCCGCGTCGTGGAATTCAAGCCGGCGACCAAGCGTCCGCTGGCCGACGTCGAAGCCGCCATCCGCCAGCGCGTGACGCAGGAAGAAGCGGCCAAGCTGGCACGCCAGGCCGGCGAAGCGAAACTGGCCGCCGCCAAGGCATCGGGCGATACCGCCGGCTTCGGCGAAGCGAAGATCGTGGCGCGCACGAAGCAGCCGACGATCAACGAGACGGCCGCGGTCGCCGTGCTGAAGGCGGACGCGAGCAAGCTGCCGGCCTATGTCGGCGTCGACATCCCGGGCGTGGGCTATGGCGTCTACCGCATCAACAAGGTGAGCCAGCCGGCC
Source organism: Massilia orientalis (assembly GCF_030411975.2). NCBI lineage: Bacteria > Pseudomonadati > Pseudomonadota > Betaproteobacteria > Burkholderiales > Oxalobacteraceae > Massilia > Massilia orientalis. The sequence continues at coordinate 1,922 of NZ_JASNRB020000003.1, forward strand.
CAGCCGGACGTGGCGCGCCGCAAGCAGGAAGCGGAACAGATCGGCCGCGCCGTCGGCAATGCCGAGACCTATGGCTTCGTCGAAGCGCTGAAGCGCAAGGCGAAGGCGAAGATCAACGTCAAGCCTGCCGATCTCGGCGCCAAGTCCGAATAATTCCGGACGCGTCATCGACAGCCCGGCCGCGCGAGCGGACCGGGCTTTTTCTTTGCAGCACCGTTACAATCGCAGTTCGATCGACAACGCAAGGACGACCCCATGACTGTCACCTGGACCGACACGCTCGACAACGTGGACTGGAACGAACTCTCCGATCTGTATCGCAAGGCCCCGCTCGGCGACAAGTCGCCGGAACGCCTGAAGACGGTGTTCGGCAACAGCATGTTCCGCCGTTTCGGCTACGAGGACGGCGTGCTGGTCGCGGCCGGACGTGCGCTGGCCGACGGCCTCGACTGTTCCTATATCTGCGACGTAGCGATCCTGCCCAGCCACCAGGGACGCGGCCTGGGGGACGCGCTGATCGCGCACCTCGTCGAGTGCTCGCGCGGGCACGCGAAGATCATCCTGTATTCGGTACCCGGCAAGGAAGGGTTTTATGCGCGCTACGGCTTCCGGCGCATGACGACGGCGATGGCCGTGTTCCAGGACCAGGACAAGGCCACCGCGCAGGGCTATCTCGCGCAGGAATGAGTCAATACTGCTTGTACGGCAGGAATTTGCCTGACAGGATCACGTTGACCCGGTCGCCTTTCGGATCGGGCGCGCGCACGATGTCCATGTGGAAGTCGATGGCGCTCATGATGCCGTCGCCAAACTCTTCGTGGATCAGTTCCTTGACCGTCGTGCCGTAGACGTTGACGATCTCGTACCAGCGGTAGATCAGCGGATCGGTCGGGACGGCCGTCGGCAGCGAACCCTTGTACGGGACCACCTGCAGCCACTTGCACTCTTCGTCGGTCAGGCCGAAGATGTCGCCGAGGATGGTCGCCTGTTCGGCCGAGGCGGTCATCTGGCCCAGGCACAGCGCGGTCGTCCATTCCTTCGACTGGCCGACCCTGCCGGCCACGTCTTCCCATCTGATGCCTTTGGCTACCTTGGCGCTGACGATTTTCTCGGTGACATCCATGCGGTTCATCGCGTTCCCCTCGTGTGCGGTTCAGGAGAGAGACACGCAGCAAGAGCCGTGCCAGTCCTAGCCGTGCAGATGCCGCGCGGCCGCAATGAAGTCGTCCTTCGAGATGCCCGGCAAGGTCAGCGCCTCGGCCTGCGGGTAGTGCACGAAATTCCGGTCGATCGAGCGCAGGTAGGCGGGGTCGTAGTGCTCGACGAGCAGCTGGTCCACGAGCGCCGGCATCTGCCCCGTATTGGCCATCTGCTGCCACGTTTCGATGCGCGCGCGGCCGTGCAGTTGCACCAGATGGTCCAGCTGCGCATTCAATGCGCCCGGGTCGGCGCAGAAGTGGTGGTAGTCTTCCATCAGCAGCTGCACCCGAAGGGGACGGTCCAGCTGCAGCGAAATGCAGGGCGCGGCGCGCATGCGTTCCATGACGACCTCCGGCACGCGCAGGTTGCCCACCTTCTTGCTCTCCGATTCCACGAACACGGGCCTGGACGGATCGAAGCGGCGCAGCTTGTCCCAGATGCGCGTCTCGAACATCTTCTGGCTCGGCTGCGGCTCGCCCGGCAGGTGGCCGAGGACGGAGCCGCGGTGCGCGGCGAGGCGCTCCAGGTCGAGCACCTGCGCGCCGATGGATTCCAGCGTTTCGAGCAGGCGGCTCTTGCCGCTGCCCGTCGTGCCGCAAATGACCCGGAAATCCAGCGCCGGCGGGTTTTCCAGCGCGGCCGCGACGTAGGCGCGATACGCCTTGTAGCCGCCGTCGAGCTGCACGACGGGCCAGCCGATCTTGGCGAAGATCAGGGCCATCGAGCCGCTGCGGTTGCCGCCGCGCCAGCAGTACACGAGCGGTTTCCAGTCCTTCGGCTTGTCGGCGAACAGCGTCTCGACGTAGCGCGCGATGTTCTGCGCGACGAGGGGGGCGCCGATCTTCTTCGCCTCGAAGGCGCCGACCTGCTTGTACGTGGTGCCGACGAGGACGCGCTGCGCGTCGTCCAGCGTGGGGCAATTGATGGCGCCCGGGATGCGGTCGAGCGCGAACTCGGACTCGCTGCGCGCGTCGATGATGGTGTCGAACTGGTCGAGCATGGGCAGGACGTCGTCGACGCCGAGGACTGCGGGGTATTTCATTATCGTTTGACGAGAGGCGCGAATTGCGGCCAGATGTTGTTGAGGATGGTCGGATGGGCGGTCGCGAGCGGGTGCATGCGGTCGGCCTGGAAGTTTGCCGCGTCTTGCGCGACGCCGTCCAGCATGAACGGCACCAGCGGCACTTTGTATGTACCGGCGAGGTCCTTGTACATGCCGGCGAAGCGTTCGGTGTAGGCGCGGCCGTAGTTGGGCGGCATGCGCATGCCGACGAGCAGGACCTTGGCCTTGTTCTGCTGCGCGAGCTGGATCATCGTGCGCAGGTTGTCCGCGGCGGCCGGCACGCTCAGGCCGCGCAGGCCGTCGTTCGCGCCCAGTTCCAGCACGACGACGTCTGGCTTGTGCTGCTGCAGCAGGACGGGCAGGCGCGTGCGGCCGCCGCTCGTCGTCTCGCCGCTGATGCTGGCGTTGACGATGTGCGCGTCGATCTTCTCGGCCTTCAGGCGCTGTTCCAGCAGGGCGACCCAGCCGGTGCCGCGCGCGAGGCCGTATTCGGCGGACAGGCTGTCGCCCACCACGAGCACGGTTTTTGGGGCAGAATAGGCGCTCCCCGCCGCGGTCATGCCAAGCACCGCGACGGCAGCGATCGTCCATTTCCTGAGTAAAGCAAGCATGCGTGATATTCCCGAGGCGTCAAAAGGCAGTTCAAGTGTGAGCGGAACGGCAAGGCCGGCCATCGAGGTCCGCGGCCTGTCGAAGCGCGTGGCGGATGCCAGCGGCGAGCTCACGATCCTGCACGAGGTGGATTTTACCGTGCAACCGGCCGAGACGCTCGCCCTCGTCGGCGCTTCCGGCTCCGGCAAGTCCACCTTGCTCGGCCTGCTGGCCGGCCTCGATACGCCATCGTCGGGCCAGGTCCTGCTCGACGGTACGGATATCTTCGCCCTTGACGAGGATGGCCGCGCCGCGTTCCGCAAGGCGAAGCTGGGCTTCGTGTTCCAGTCGTTCCAGTTGCTCGGGCACTTGAACGCGCTGGAAAACGTGATGCTGCCGCTGGAACTGCGGGGCGACGCGGACGCGCGCGCGAAGGCCGAGGCGATGCTGGGCCGCGTGGGCCTGTCGAGCCGCCTGCGCCACTATCCGAAGTACCTGTCGGGCGGCGAGCAGCAGCGCGTGGCGCTGGCCCGCGCGTTCGTCACCGAACCGCCGCTGCTGTTCGCCGACGAGCCCACGGGCAGTCTCGATGCCGCCACCGGTGAAGCCGTCATCCAGCTGATGTTCGAACTGAATCGCGAGCGCGGCTCGACCCTCGTCCTCGTCACCCACGACCCCGCCATGGCCGCGCGCTGCGGCCGCACGCTGACGATCGCGGCGGGCCGCCTGGCCGTGTAACGCCCTTCAGGCCAGCGCCGCGTCGGCGACGAGCGCATTCAGCTCGGCGCGGATCGCGCGCGGCAGCTCGCCCGCCGTGAGGCCGATGGGGCCGGCGCCGCCTGCCACGAGCCGGTCGGCCGCCGCGCCGTGCAGCCACGTCGCGGCCAGCGCCGCTTCCCACGCGGGCCAGCCCTGGCCGAGCAAGGTGCCGACGAGCCCCGCCAGCACGTCGCCCGTGCCGCCCGTGGCAAGGCCCGGATTGCCCGTCGTATTCAGCGCCACTTCCCCGTCCGGCCGCGCGATGACGCTGCCCGCGCCTTTCAGCACGACGACGGCATCCAGCCGCTGCGCCAGCTCGCGCGCATTCTCCAGCCGGTCGGCCTGCACGATGGCGGCCGTGACGCCGAGCAGGCGCGCGGCTTCCAGCGGGTGCGGCGTGATGACGACTTCGCCGTCGTGCGCGGTCAGGCGGGCGGTCAGGTCGGGGCTCGCCGCGCACAGGTTCAGCGCGTCCGCATCGACCACGAGCGGCCCGGTGCCGTCGATGACTTTCGACAGCAGGTGCGTGGCGCCGGCGGAATCGCCCATGCCGGGACCGGCGACGACGGTGCGGCCGTCGAACGCGAAGCCGGCCGCGTCGCGGAACATGATCTCCGGCTGCAGCGGATCGAGGCCCGGCCCCGGATCGACGGCGGCCACGAACACGCGGCCCGCGCCCGCATACAGCGCCGCGCGCGCCGCGAGGATGCCGGCACCCGCCATCCCGCGCGCCCCGCCCAGCACGGCGACGTCGCCATAGGTGCCCTTGTGCGAATTATTGCGGCGTGGCGCGAGGCAACCCGCGAACAGGGCGGGGGCGTTTAGGCGCGCGTGCGCGGCTTCCGTGTGCAGGCCATGCGCACCGAGGCGGTTGACGTGCACGCGGCCCGCGTGGTCGCAGCCGTCGCCCGTGTGCAGGCCCGGCTTGTCGCCGAGGAAGGTGATGGTATGCGTGGCGCGCACGGCGACGCCGTCCGGGCCGATGACGCTCCCCGTGTCCGCATCGAGGCCGCTCGGCACGTCCAGCGCGAGAACCGGGCACGCCATGCCGTGCGTCCATTCGACGAGCGCGCGCGCCTGGGCCGCGAGCGGGCGCGCGAGGCCGATGCCGAACAGGCCGTCGACGACCAGGCAGCAGCCGTTGCAGTCCGCGACGTCGGACACGAAGCGCGCCCGGCTGGCCTGGGCGCGCGCGAGGGCGTGCCCGGTCTCGGGCGACGGGGCCGCGCCGGCGAGGTGGACGACGTCCACGTTGGCGCCCAGATTGGCCAGGTTCGCGGCCACTTCCAGCGCATCGCCGCCGTTGTTGCCGGGGCCGGCCAGCACGAGGATGCGGCCCGTCGGCAGGCCGCCCAGCAGTTCGAGCGCGTACGTGGACGCGGCCTCGCCGGCGCGCCGCATGAGCATGCCCGGCGGGAGCTGCGACTGCGCGTCCTGTTCGATGGCGCGGATCTGCGCGACGCTGTAGAGCGGATTGTCCATGGTGGTTCCAGGCTCGTAAAGATTGCGAAAACTGCATTGTCGCCAAAATCGGCGCCGCGCGCGACTACAATAGCCGCTCGATGACTTTCTGGAGACATACGATGGATTGGCAGTTCTGGATCGACCGCGGCGGTACGTTCACGGACATCGTGGCGCGCCGGCCCGACGGCAGCCTCGTCACGCACAAGCTGCTCTCGGAAAATCCTGAACAGTACCGGGACGCGGCCGTGGCAGGCATCCGCCACCTGCTCGGCCTGGCGCCCGGCGCGCCCATCGCCGCCGGACAGGTGGAGGCCGTCAAGATGGGCACGACGGTCGCGACCAATGCGCTGCTGGAGCGCAAGGGCGAGCCCACCGTGCTCGCGATCACGCGGGGTTTCCGTGACGCGTTACGCATCGCCTACCAGAACCGTCCGCGCCTGTTCGACCGGCACATCGTGCTGCCCGAGCTGCTGTACGGCCGCGTGATCGAAGTCGACGAACGCATCGGCGCCCACGGCGACGTCGTCGTGCCGCTCGACGAGGCGGCCGCGCGGCGCGACCTGCAGGCGGCGTACGACGCCGGCATCCGCGCGCTCGCCATCGTGTTCATGCACGGCTATCGCTACCACCAGCACGAGGACGCCGTCGCGCGCATCGCCCGCGCCATCGGTTTTACGCAGGTGTCCGTGTCGCACGCCACGAGTCCCCTGATGAAACTCGTGGCGCGGGGGGACACGACGGTCGTGGATGCGTACCTGTCGCCGATCCTGCGCCGCTACGTGGACCAGGTGGCGTCCGAGCTGCCGGGCGTGAACCTGCAATTCATGCAGTCCAGCGGCGGCCTGGCGGATGCGCGCGCGTTCCAGGGCAAGGACAGCATCCTGTCCGGTCCGGCCGGCGGCATCGTCGGCATGGTGCGCGCGAGCCGCCTGGCCGGCTTCGAGCGCATCATCGGCTTCGACATGGGCGGCACGTCGACCGACGTGTCGCACTATGCGGGTGAATTCGAGCGCGTGTTCGAGACCCAGGTCGCCGGCGTGCGCATGCGCGCGCCCATGATGAGCATCCACACCGTCGCCGCGGGCGGCGGCTCGATCCTGCATTTCGACGGCAGCCGCTACCGCGTGGGACCGGACAGCGCCGGCGCGAATCCCGGTCCCGCGAGCTACCGGCGCGGCGGACCGCTGGCCGTCACGGACTGCAACGTCATGCTCGGCAAGATCCAGCCCCGGCACTTCCCGCACCTGTTCGGCCCCGGCGCCGACCAGCCGCTCGATGCGGATGCCGTGCGCGCGGGCTTCGACGCGATGGCCGCCGACGTCGACCGCGCGACCGGGACGCGGCCGCAGCCCGAAGCCGTCGCCGAGGGCTTCATCCGCATCGCCGTGGGCAATATGGCCAACGCGATCAAGCAGATCTCCGTGCAGCGCGGGCACGACGTCACGGACTACGCGCTCACGAGTTTCGGTGGGGCTGGCGGGCAGCACGCCTGCCTCGTCGCGGACGCGCTGGGCATGAAGACGGTGTTCATCCATTCGCTGGCGGGCGTGCTCTCGGCCTATGGCATGGGTCTCGCGGACCAGAGCGCGATGCGCGAGCGGGCCGTCGAGCGGCGGCTGGACGACGTCGGCCCCGATGCATTGGCGGCCGGGCTGGACGCGCTGGCCGAGGCGGCGCGGGCCGACCTCGCCGCGCAGGGCGTGGCTTCGGAGCGCATCGACGTCCTACGGCGCGTGCACCTGCGCTACGAGGGCACGGATTCCGCCATCGTCGTGCCGGATGGCGACCGCGCCGCGTTGCAGGCGCGATTCGAGCAGGCGTACCGCCGGCGCTTTTCCTTCCTCATGCCGGGCAAGGCGCTCGTCGTGGAAGCCGTGTCGGTGGAAGCGCTGGGGCGTTCCGATGCGCCGCCAGAGCAGCCGGTGGACGCCGTTGCGCGCGGCGGCGCCGCGCCGGCGTTCGAAACGGTAAGGATGTATGCGGACGGCGCGTGGCGCGACACGGGCGTGTACCGCCGCCAGGACATCGCGCCGGGCGACGTCATCGACGGCCCGGCCATCATCGCGGAAGCGAATGCGACGACGATCGTGGAGCCGGGCTGGCGCGCCGAGGTCACGGCGTACAACCACCTCGTGCTGCGCCGCGTGCACCCGCTGCCGCAGCGCCACGCGATCGGCACGACGGTCGATCCGGTGATGCTGGAGATCTTCAACAACCTCTTTATGTCCATCGCCGAGCAGATGGGCCTGCGCCTGCAGAACACGGCCTACTCCGTCAACATCAAGGAGCGCCTGGACTTCAGCTGCGCCATCTTCGACGCGGACGGCAACCTCGTCGCGAACGCGCCGCACATGCCCGTGCACCTCGGGTCGATGGGGGAGAGCATCAAGGCCGTGATGCGCAAGAACGCGGGGACGATGAAGGCGGGCGACGTGTACGTGCTGAACGACCCGTACAACGGCGGCACGCACCTGCCCGACGTGACGGTCATTTCTCCCGTGTTCGACGCGGCGGGCAGGGACATCCTGTTCTACGTGGGCTCGCGCGGCCACCACGCGGACATCGGCGGCACGACGCCGGGCTCGATGCCGCCCGACTCCACGCACATCGAGGAGGAGGGCGTCCTGATCGACAATTTCAAGCTGGTCGACGGCGCGGACGGCGTGCTGCGCGAGGCCGAAACCCGCGCCCTGCTGGCCGGCGCGCGCTGGCCCGCGCGCAATCCGGACCAGAACCTGGCCGACTTGCGGGCCCAGGTGGCGGCGAACCAGAAGGGTGTCGACGAGCTGCGCAAGATGGTCGCCTTATACGGCCTGGACGTCGTGCGCGCCTACATGGGACACGTGCAGGACAATGCCGAGGAAGCCGTGCGGCGCGTGATCACGGCGCTGGCGGACGGGCACTTCGTCAACGAGCTCGATAACGGCGCGCGCATCGAAGTGACGATCCGCGTCGACCGCGCGGCGCGCAGCGCGGAGATCGATTTTACGGGCACGTCCGGCCAGCTGCCGAACAATTTCAATGCGCCGTCCGCCGTCTGCATGGCGGCGGTGCTGTACGTGTTCCGCACGCTGGTCGACGACGAGATCCCGCTGAACGCGGGCTGCCTGAAGCCGCTGAAGGTGATCATCCCGCCGGGCTCCATGCTGAACCCGCACTATCCGGCATCGGTCGTGTCGGGCAATGTGGAGACGTCGACGTGCATCACGAACGCGCTGTACGGCGCGCTCGGCGTGATGGCGGCGGCGCAGGGCACGATGAACAACTTCACGTTCGGGAATGCGCGCTACCAGTATTACGAGACCATCTCCGGCGGCTCCGGCGCGGGGCCGGGCTTCGACGGCACGGACGTCGTGCAGACCAATATGACGAACTCCCGGCTGACGGACCCGGAGATCCTGGAATTCCGTTTCCCCGTCCGCCTGGAGAGTTATGCGATCCGCGCCGGTTCCGGCGGGGCGGGGCGCTGGCACGGCGGGAACGGCGGCGTGCGGCGCATCCGCTTCCTCGAACCGATGACGGCGGCGATCCTGTCCAACAACCGCATCCACGCGCCGTTCGGCATGGCCGGCGGCGCGCCCGGCGCGCGCGGTCGCAATCTCGTGGAGCGGGCCGACGGACGCGTCGAGGAACTGGGGCACATCGGCAAGGCGGAGATGGGGGCCGGCGACGTGTTCGTCATCGAGACGCCGGGCGGCGGCGGGTATGGAGACGCGGCAGGTATGCCATTTTCGAAAACGCCCATATGAAATCGGAATTGTTCTTTGCGTAAGCCGCGGCCCATACTTCGGTCATGACTACGCGACGAACCCTCCTGCTTTCCCTGGCGCTGACCGCGGCGCTGCCTGCCTTTGCCGGCGTCCAGACCATCACGCTCGACGGCCGCCCGCCCGGCACCCGCTTCGACGGCATCGGCGTGGTCGACGGCGGCGGGGCGACGTCGGTGCTGCTGAAGGATTATCCCGAGCCGCAGCGCAGCCAGATCCTCGACCTGATGTACAAGCCGAAGTTCGGCGCCTCGATCAGCGCGCTGATCGTCGAGATTCCGGGCGACGGCAATTCCACGCAGGGCTCCATGCCCAGCCATCGGCATACGCGCGCCGACGTCGACTACGGCCGCGGCTATACGTGGTGGGTGCTGCGCGAGGCGAAGCGGCGCAATCCCGCGCTGACCCTGGACGCCGCCGCGTGGAGCGCCCCGGGCTGGATCGGCGACAGCGGCGGCAGCCACGAATTCTTTTCGCCGGACGGCGCCGACTACTACGTCAGCTGGCTGAAAGGCCTGCGCGACGTGTACGGGCTGGAGCTCGACGCGATCGGCAGCCGCAACGAGAAGGGCGTCAGCTACGATTTCGCGAAGACGCTGCGCGCCCGCCTCGACGCCGGCGGATTCTCCAAGGTGAAGCTGCACAGTTTCGACAACTGGCCCGACGATACGAAGTTCGACTTCGTGAAGGACATGCCGAAGGACGCGGGCCTGCGCGACGCGATCGACATTATCGGCGCCCACATCAACGCGCCGGAATCGGTCGTGCCGAGCTGGGTGCGCGAGGCGGCGGCCGCGCTGGGCAAGCCGATCTGGAATACCGAGCAGCACGTCTACGTGGCCGGCTTCGACGGCGCGCTGGGGATCGTCCAGGCGTTCAACCGCAACTGGATCGACAGCGGCGTGACGAAGATCGTCAACTGGTACGGCATCGCGGGCCTGTACACGCTGGAACCGTATTCGGGCGTGAAGGAGGCGGCGATCCGCGCGAACTGGCCGTGGAGCGGCCACTACGAGGTGAATCCGCAGCTGTGGGCCTATGCGCACTACGGCCAGTTCACGGCGGCCGGGTGGACGTATGTGCCGCAGGGCAGCGGCGCGTTGCAGGACGGCGGCAGCTACGTGACGCTGAAATCGCCGGGCGCGGACTACAGCGTGATCATCGAGACGCGCCAGGCGAAAGCGCCGCAGACGGTGCGCGTGGCGGTCGGCGCCGGCCTGTCGACGGCCGACGTGGCCGTGTGGCGCAGCGACGCGCGGGCGCAGTTCGTGCACGTGGCGGACCTGCATCCGGAGGGCGGCGCGGTGGCGCTGACGGTCGATCCGGACGCGATCTATTCGCTGACGACCACGCGCGGCCAGCAAAAGGGCGGATTCGCCGGCGTGCCCGCGCAACAGGCCTTTCCGTTCCCGTACCGTGCAAACTTCGATGACTACCGGGATGCGCGCGCATGGGGTTATCTGCCGCGCTACTTCGCCGACATCGAAGGCGCGTTCGAGCTGGCGCCGTGCCCCGGCGACCGGCGCACCTGCCTGCGCCAGGGCGTGCCCGTGAGGCCGCATTCGTGGGCGCCGGACTGGAAGCCGTACACGATCCTCGGCGACGACGGCTGGACCGACTACGAGGTCAGCGCGGACGTGAGGGTGGGCCGCGGCGAATCGGCCGCCGTGATGGGCCGTATCAACGACGTGGGCAGCGGCTATGGCGCGATCCCGAAAGGCTATTGGCTGGAACTGGACGGCGCGGGCGAGGTGCGGCTCGTCGTGGTGCGCGGCAAGGTGGACAAGAAGGCGCTCGTCGGCGATGCCGAGCAGCAGGCGCTGATCAAGGCGGCGAACGATGCGGCGGAAGGCGGAGAGAAGGTGCTGGCGTCGGCGCCGCTGGCCGGTGTGGCGGCCGATCGCTGGCATACGTTGAAACTGCAGTTCAGCGGGACGCGCATCCGCGGCTACGTCGACGGCAAGCCGGTGGTGGAGGCGACCGATACCCTGTACGGCAAAGGCATGGCCGGCCTGCTGGCGGGACCGGCGCAGACAAGCCTCGGCATGCCGTACTACCGCGACGTCGTGGTCAACCGCGTCGACGGCGCGCTGCCGCCGCCGACGAAGCCGTTGCCGGGACAGGCGCCGCTGTACGCCCGCAAGCGCTGATCGGCGATCAGGTCGAAATACCGTACTTCCGCTTCGCCGCTTCCATCTCCGCATCCAGCGCCGCGAGCCGCGGATGCGCGGGATCGAGCGCGCGGATGTGTTCCAGCTGTTCTTCCGACAGCGCGGCCAGCGGGTGGTCCCAGCCCATCTCCATGATCTGGCGGAGGACGCCGCCGACGACGGCGATCATCACCTGCAGGTTGTTCGGCGCCATGTGCAGCGCTTCCAGCAGGGTCTGGACGGCGCCGCGCACGTCCCCCATGTTGCGCTTCTCGTCCGCGACGCCCAGCAGGATCTGGGCCTGGGCGCGCAACTGCTTGCCCATGCCGTCCGCGAGGTCGGGCCGGCCCGCGCGCACGAACACGTTCAGCGCCTGCTGCGCGGACAGCGCATCGTCGCCGCCGTTCAGCGCGCCGAGCATCACTTCCGACGCCTCGTCGTCCATGCGGTGCGCGAGGCAGGTCTGCGCGAGGCCCACGCGCATAGTGGGCGACAGCGCGCCGCCCGCGCGCACGGCGTCCACCGCGAGCTTGAGCTCCTTGATGGCCGCCGCGCCGTTGCCGGCCAGGTCGTGCAGCAGCGCCACCGAGATCGCCTTGCACGCATCGGCCGCCGGCGTGCCGCGCAGCGAGCGTTCGAGGTCGCGGATCACGGTCGACGCGCCGGCCGGATCGCCCTTGCCGACGAGCGCCCGGACGAGGTTCACGTGGTCTTCGGGGTTGCGGAATTCGGAATAACGGGAACGCGTCACGACCTGCCGGAACGATTTCTCGGCGCCGTCCGCGTCGCCCGCTTCCAGCGCCACCTCGCCCAGCCGGCGCAGGCGCCGCACGACGTACGGCGAGATGGCGACCGCGTCCTCCAGCGTCTTCTTGGCGAGTGCCGCGTCACCGCGCTCCTGCTGGCAGCGCGCGAGCAGGTCGTAGGCGGCCATCAGGCGCGGGTTCTCGGCCACGATGTGTTCCAGCAGCGGGATCGCTTCGTCCATGCGGCCCTGGGCGGCGATGGCGCGCGCGAGCCCGAGCCGCGCCCAGCCCACCGGCTTTTCGGCCAGCACGTCGCGGTAGACGGTTTCGGCCAGTTCATGCTCCTTCAGCGACACGTGCAGTTCCGCGCGCAGCCGCGCGAAGTCGAGGGCGTAGTGCGGGCGCGTGCGGGCCGATTCGATGGCGGCGTCGATCGCTTCGCGCGGGCGCGCCTGTGCGATCAGCTGGTACACGGGGAGCAGGGCGGCGCGGCGGGCGACGGCCTTCTGGATGCGCTGGTGCAGCGCCTGCGCCGTGAACGGCTTCAGGATGTAGTCCGTGGGCGTGAGCTCGGCCGCGCTGACCACCTTGCCGTACGCGCCTTCCGCCGTCAGCATGATGAAGATGGCCCAGGGCGCGATGAGGCGGTGGTGGCGCAGGTCTTCCAGCAGCTGCTGGCCGTCCTGGCCTTCGGCGTTCGCCGTTCCGCCGCTGAGGTCGTACTCGCACAGGACGATGTCGAAGGACTTGCGGCCGAGCGCCTTGATCGCGGTGCTCGCGTTGACGGCGGACTCGATGCGCGTCACGCCCGCCTGGTTGAGCATGTTCTGCAGGTTCGCCCGCAGGGCCGGGTTCGGGTCGACGATGAGAACGCTCAGTTGCGCATTCAACTGATTGTTGAGCTGCGCGTTCTGCGTCGTGCCGGCTGGGCTGGATGAGCTGTTTTCTGGCATGCGTCTCGGAAACCGTCAGGGTTTTTTCGACACTACGATACCGCTAAGCTGCAAGGTCGGCAACTTTTTGCCTCCGGTGCGGGCCTCATGCCAGACGGGGAAGGGGGCAACGCTGTATAATACCGGGCTTCTTTCACCCGCAGCCACGCTGCATCAACCGACTTCCAAGCCATGTTGATTCTGCCGGGTTCCAACGCCCTCTCTGCCTTCCGTAGCCAACGCCTTCTCACGCAACTGCAAGCCGTCGCTCCGACGATTGCCGACGTGTCGGCGCGCTACTACCACTTCATCGACGCAAGCGCCCCCCTGTCCACGGAGGACGCCGGGCGCTTGACGGCCATGCTCACCTATGGGGAGCCCGTGCCGGAAACGCAGTACGAGGGCGTCACCGAGGAGTTCTTCGTGATCCCGCGCCTGGGCACCATCTCGCCGTGGGCGTCGAAAGCGACCGACATCGCCCACAACTGCGGCATGGCCCACATCCACCGCGTCGAGCGCGGCGTCGCGTTCAAGGTCGTCCTGAAGAGCGGCATCCTCGGCACGGGCTTCGGCGCGCCGAAGAAGCTGGCCGACGACGAGATCCAGGCCGTCGCCGCGCTGCTGCACGACCGCATGACGGAAACGGTGCTGCGCAGTGCCGACCAGGCGCAGGCCCTGTTCACGGAGCTGGAAAGCCGCCCGCTGGACCAGATCGACGTGCTGGGCCGCGGCCGCGACGCCCTCGTCGAAGCGAACGCCACGATGGGTCTCGCCCTGGCCGAGGACGAGATCGACTATTTGTTCGAGGCTTTCGCCCGCGTCCAGCGCAACCCGACGGACGTCGAGCTGATGATGTTCGCGCAGGCGAACTCGGAGCACTGCCGCCACAAGATCTTCAACGCCGAGTGGACCATCGACGGCGCGAAACAGGACAAATCCCTGTTCCAGATGATCAAGAATACGCACCAGCTGCAGCCGAAGGGCACGATCGTCGCGTACAGCGACAACTCGGCGATCATGGAAGGCGCGGAGGCGCTGCGCTTCTATCCGCAGGCCGGCAGCCAGGAATACGCGCCGGTCACGCAGCTGACGCACACGCTGATGAAGGTCGAGACGCACAACCACCCGACCGCGATTTCCCCGTTCCCGGGCGCCTCGACGGGCGCCGGCGGCGAGATCCGCGACGAGGGCGCGACGGGCCGCGGCGCCAAGCCGAAGGCCGGCCTGACCGGCTTCACGGTATCGAACCTGTACCTGCCGGACGCCGTGCAGCCGTGGGAAAACGCGGCCAACGTGAACTCGGCCGACAAGACGGGCGGCGCTACGGTGTACGGCAAGCCGGAACGCATCGCGTCGCCGCTGCAGATCATGGTCGACGGCCCGCTGGGCGGCGCCGCCTTCAACAACGAATTCGGCCGGCCTAACCTCGGCGGCTATTTCCGCGTCTACGAACAGAACGTCGGCCCGACCGCCATCAACGGCAATACCGTGTTCGGCTACCACAAGCCGATCATGATCGCGGGCGGCATCGGCAACATCTCGGACGCACACACGCACAAGAACGACATCCCGGTCGGCAGCCTGCTGCTGCAGCTGGGCGGTCCGGGCATGCGCATCGGCATGGCCGGCGCGGCCGCGTCGTCGATGGCGACGGGCACCAATACGGCCGACCTGGACTTCGACTCGGTCCAGCGCGGCAACCCGGAGATGGAGCGCCGCGCGCAGGAAGTCATCAACAGCTGCTGGCAGCTGGGCGCCGGGAACCCGATCATCTCGATCCACGACGTGGGCGCGGGCGGCATCTCGAACGCCTTCCCGGAAATCACGAACGACGCCAGGCGCGGCGCCACGTTCGACCTGCGCAAGGTGCCGCTGGAAGAAAGCGGCATGTCGCCGAAGGAAATCTGGAGCAACGAATCGCAGGAGCGCTACGTGCTGGCCATCGCGCCGGACGACCTGCCGCGCTTCGCCGCCATCTGCGAACGCGAGCGCTGCCCGTTCGCGGCCGTCGGCGTCGCCACGGAAGAGCGCCAGCTGCGCCTGATCGACCCGATCACGAATACGTCGCCGGTCGACATGCCGATGGACGTCCTGCTCGGCAAGCCGCCGAAGATGCACCGCAACGTCGAGCACGTGAAGGACCAGTTCAAACCCGTGGACGTGACGGGTCTCGATCTCGAAGAAGTCGCGCGCCGCGTGCTGCTGCTGCCGACCGTCGCCGACAAATCGTTCCTGATCACCATCGGCGACAGGACCGTCGGCGGCATGAGCGTGCGCGACCAGATGGTCGGCCCGTGGCAGGTGCCGGTGGCCGACTGCGCCGTCACCACGCTGAGCTTCGAAGGCTACAAGGGCGAAGCGATGGCGATGGGCGAACGTACGCCGGTCGCCGTCATCGACGCGGCCGCGTCGGGCCGCATGGCCGTCGGCGAGGCGATCACGAATATCGCCGCCGCGCCGATCGCCGACATCGCCGCGATCAAGCTGTCCGCGAACTGGATGGCCGCATGCGGCCAGCCGGGCCAGGACGCCGCGCTGTTCGACACCGTGAAAGCCGTCGGCATGGAGCTGTGCCCGGCGCTGGGCGTCTCGATCCCGGTCGGCAAGGACTCCCTGTCGATGCGGACGACGTGGAATGAAGACGGCGAGAACAAGGCCGTCGTCTCGCCGGTGTCGCTGATCGTGTCGAGCTTCGCGCCCGTCACCGACGTGCGCAAGACCCTGACGCCGCAATTGCGCACTGACCTCGGCGACACGTCGCTGATCCTCATCGACCTGGGCCGCGGCAAGAACCGCCTCGGCGCCTCCGCGCTGGCGCAGGTGACGCAGCAGCTGGGCAACGACACGCCGGACGTCGACAATCCGGCCGACCTGAAAGCCTTCTTCGCGGCGATCCAGCAACTGAACAACGACGGCAAGCTGCTCGCCTACCACGACCGTTCGGACGGCGGCCTGTACGCCACGCTGTGCGAGATGGCCTTCGCGGGCCGCGCCGGCGTCTCGGTGAACCTGGACATCCTGACGATGGAAGGCGAGCACGCGTCCGACCACGGCGACGCCAAGAACTGGGCGTCGCAAGTGGGCGAGCGCCGCAACGACCTCACGCTGCGCGCGCTGTTCAGCGAAGAGCTGGGCGCCGTCGTGCAGGTCAAGACCGCCGAGAAATCGGACGTCATGAACGTGCTGCGCGCGTTCGACCTGGGCGCCTGCAGCCACATCATCGGCAAAGTGAACGACCGCGGCGTCGTGGAATTCACGCGCGACACGAAGGTCATCTACAACAAGCGCCGCAGCGAACTGCACCGCCTGTGGAGCGAGACGAGCTGGCGCATCGCGCGCCTGCGCGACAACCCGGCGTGCGCGGACCAGGAATACGAGCGCCTGCTGGACGAGCAGGATCCGGGCTTCACCCCGAAGCTCGTGCATGACACGAACGTGAACATCGCCGCGCCGTTCATTGCGACCGGTGCCCGTCCGACCGTCGCGATCCTGCGCGAGCAGGGCGTCAACTCGCATATCGAGACGGCATGGGCGATGCACCAGGCGGGCTTCGAGGCCGTCGACGTGCACATGAGCGACCTGATCGCCGGCCGCGCGAAGCTGGACGATTTCAAGGGCCTGATCGCCGTCGGCGGTTTCTCGTACGGCGACGTGCTGGGCGCCGGCGAAGGCTGGGCCAAGACGATCCTGTTCAACCCGGAACTGAAGGCGGCGTTCGCGCGATTCTTCGGCCGCGGCGACACGTTCGGCCTGGGCGTCTGCAACGGCTGCCAGATGATGAGCAACCTGAAATCGATCATCCCGGGCGCCGAGGCATGGCCGAAGTTCACCCGCAACAAGTCGGAACAGTTCGAGGCGCGCTTCGGCATGGTCGAGGTGATGGACTCGCCGTCGATCTTCTTCCAGGGTCTCGCGGGCACGCACGCGCCGCTGGCGATCGCGCACGGCGAAGGTTTCGCGGACTTCTCGCAGACCGGCGACATCGCGCAGGTCGTGAAGGCGCTGCGCTACATCGACAACCGCGGCGCCGCCACCGAGGCCTATCCGTTCAACCCGAACGGCTCGCCGGAAGGCCTGACCGCCGTCACGACGCCGGACGGCCGCTTCACCGTGATGATGCCGCACGCCGAGCGCGTGGCGCGTACCGTCACGATGTCGTGGCATCCGGACGGCTGGGGCGAGGACTCGCCGTGGGCGCGCATGTTCCAGAATGCGCGGAAGTGGGTGGGCTGATCGCGGTCGGTTCCATGAAAAAAGCGCTGCCTCGGCAGCGCTTTTTCATTCCGGCCGCTGTCGGTAGATCCCGGGCCGGTTGATGTGCCAGAAGAGCTTCGGATTGTCGGGTGTCGTGAACCCGAGCTTCTCGTACAGCCAGGGCGCGCTCGTCGTCGCCAGCAGCAGCCGGCGGTAGCGGTCGACGCCGGGATACGCCAGCATGCATTCGACGAGCCACCGCCCCAGTCCCTTGCCGCGATACGCCTCGATGACGAACACGTCCGCCACGTAGGCAAACGTCGCATGGTCGGTGATGAAACGGGCGTAGCCGATCTGCCGGCCGTCGTCGTACAGGCCGAAGTTGAGGCTGTGCGCGATGGCGTTGCGTACCGTCGCCGCGTCGATGCCCGCGGCCCAGGTGGTCCGGGTGAGGTTCTGGTGAATGACGTCGAGCTGCAGGAGGCTGTCGTCGGTCGAGACCAGGTAGTTGTCTTTCGTCCAGTTCAGCATCGGCGTACGCTCCGCGTCAGGCCGCCAGCCATGCGGCCAGCGCCAGCGCGGCCGGCACGGTCTGGACGAAGAGGATGCGGCGCGACACCGTCGCCGCACCCCAGGCGCCCGCGACGGCCACGCACACGAGCCCGAACACGGCAAATGCGCGCCCGATCGCCGGATTCGGGTGCAGCAGTCCCACCGCCAGGCTCGCCACCAGGAAGCCGTTGTAGCAACCCTGGTTCGACATCAGCGGCGCGAGCGCGTCCACCCTGTCTTCCTTGATGCCGAACACCTTCCTGCCGCGCGTGCGGAACAGGACGGTCTCGATCAGCACGATGTAGACGTGGATGGCGATGACGATGGCGGTGAGGAGGGTGGCGATGAGCAGCATGCGTGTTCGGCAAGATGGTAATGCAAGTACTCTACCGCATCCGGAAGCGCTTGGGTTTCCAAATTGCATCTGCTCACTGTACGCGCCCCACCTGCGCGAACTTCGCAACCATGTCGGCGAACGTAAGCCGGGTATCGATCGTCTGGTACACGCGCATGGGCCGGCCATTGGGATTCGCGACGTACCGCCCGTCGTCCGCCAGGCGCGGTGTCGGGCGCACGACGTAGGCGCTCGACGCGCTGTCCGGTTCGAACGACGACTGCAACGCGGTGAGGGTCACGAGCGGGCTGTCGCCAAGGATGTAGGTTTCGCCCAGGCCGTCCTTCATGAGGGCGGTAACACGTTCCAGCTGCCGGATCAGGAACCTCCCGAGCTTGCCCGCGTCGCGCAAGCCGGCGCCGAGTTCCGCGTGACTGACGATGAGCTGGCGGTACACGTTGCGCGGCACCTGCCAGATCTCGACATCGCTATGATTGAACACCCACTGGGCGGCCACCGTATCGATGGTGAGGTTGTATTCCGCGTCGTGGCGTGGCGGAACGCCCGGTAGCAGGTCGCCGTGCTCCATCCCGCCGATCCACACGAGCTTCAGGTTGCGGCTTATCCGCGGTGCCAGCATCAACGCCGTCGCGAGGTCTGTCAGGCCGGCGCCGGCGGCATAATAGAGCGGCAACTTCGTATCCGTACGCGTCGCTTCGGCGATGATGCCGCGGGCCACCTCGGTCATGTCCGGCAGCTCACCGTTCGACAACGCCGTGCCACGGCCCGCGATGACGGGCGGTTGTCCGGGCAGGCGCATCGTCGCATACAGCTCGCGCACCTTGGCAACGGCGTTCTCCGGTTGTCGCGTCGAGCCGTCGAGAAAGTCGCCCGTGTGGATGTGGGAACCGATCACGAAGGGAATCTCGACCGATGGCGAGGCCAGGTGGTGCGCCAGCTGGAACAGGCCGTCGGGATCGCCCGAGAAATCGTTGTCGACAATCACGCGCTGCCGCGGCGAGGCGGTAAGCGCATGGGTCGACCGGGCCGCGCCGAGCGCCGCAGCCGCAAGGCCGGCGCGCAGGATGGCCCGGCGCTGAAGGGATGGCGCGGCGGTGTCACGCATGGTGCGGTTGCCGTGGCGGTCAGCGCATCAGCTTGTCGAGCTCCGGCTGCATCGCGCGCTGCCAGATCTTGTAGCCTTCGGCATTCGGATGCAGCAGGTCCGGCATGATGTCCTTCGACAGCGTGCCGTCCGGCGCCAGGAACGCCTTGTTCATGTTCAGGAAGAACACGTGCTGGTTGTCGGCCAGCTTCGGCAGCATCGCGTTGACCTTCTCGTTGTTCATCCGTTGTCCGTCGTCCGGTTTCTCGCCGCGCGGGAAGATCGCCAGGAGCAGGAGCTTCGTCTTCGGCAGGCGCTTGCGGATCTCCGCGACGTCGCGCTTGATGCCGGCGAAGATCAGTTCCGGCGCCTCGGCGCGGTGGCCCGTATTGTTGGTGCCGATCATCAGCACGGTGACCTTCGGATCGATGCCGTCGAGCTCGCCATGCTGGAGGCGCCACAGGACGTTTTCCGTGCGGTCGCCGCCATAGCCCAGGTCCAGCGGATTGTACTTGCCGTAGAACGCTTTGAAGAGCTCCGGCTGCTCTTTTTCCCAATGGTGCGTGATGGAGTCGCCGATGAAGACGAGGTCCGTGCGCTCGCCGGCGGCCTTGCGGCGCGCAATCTCGGCCAGTTTCTCTTCATGGCGCGGCATCCACCAGTCGATGGACCACGACTCGTTCAGCGGCTCCGGCGTCACGCTGGCCGTGCGGTAGTCGGGGCAAGTCTGGTTCGGCTTGCCGGCCGGGTCGATGCGGATATTGGCGATCTCGACGTCGCCGGCGCCCGTGCCGTCCAGCGCGAACGGTTTCGTCACCGCGCTGAAGTCGTCGCCTTTGTGATGGAAGCACGACAGCGCGTAGCTCAGGTGCTGCCAGCCCTTGCCCTGGGCGGCGCGCGCGGGGATCACGTTGCCGACCTTGCGCTCGCAGTTGTTGCCGCAGTCCATACGGACGCTCAGGCCGCCCTTCGCCAGCTCGTTCACCTTCAGGTCGAACGAGACCGTGCCCTTGGCCAGGTAGGGGCGCAAGTCGAGCGGTGCGCTCTCCACGCGCACGGTCGAGAACCACGCGTCCTTCCACGTCAGGCCGAGCGCGTCGCCGGCCGCATCCTTGCTGGTGCGGCGGGCTTCGACGACGGCGTTCTTCAGCTTCGGATCGTCGTCCATGCGGCCGGCGTCGCCGTCCAGCGGCTTTTGCACGTCGAAGTCGCCGAACATGACTTTGGCGCCGGCGAGCGGCTGGCCGACGTAGAGGGGCAGGGAGGCGGCTGCCGTCGCCGCGCTGGCGGCCAGGGCGGACAGGATCAGTACGGCGGAATGAGAAAGTTTCATGGGCGTCTCTCGTTTTGTTGTTTGGTCGAACAAATTGGTCAAAAAAAAGCGCCCACGAGGAGCGCTTTGTTCAGGTGTGACCTGATTACTGGATCTTGGCCTTCTTCATCAGCTCTTCACGGAACGCGGCCAGCTTGCGCTGCTGCAGCGATTCCGCGACCTGCTGCTTGACTTCTTCCAGCGGCGGGATCTTGGCGGCGCGGACGTCTTCCAGCTTGATCACGTGGTAGCCGTATTGGGTCTTGACCGGGGTCTCGGTGATCTGGCCTTTGTTCAGCGAGGTCATGGCTTTCGAGAACTCAGGCACGAACGAGGCCGGGCTTGCCCAGTCCAGGTCGCCGCCGTTCGCTGCCGAGCCCGGGTCTTTCGACTGCTTGGCCAGGTCTTCGAACTTGGCGCCGCCTTTCAGCTTGGCGATGATCTGCTTGGCTTCGTCTTCCGTGCCGACCAGGATGTGACGGGCGTGGTATTCCTTGTCGCCCATCTGCGCCTTGTACTTGTCGTACTCGGCCTTGATGTCGGCGTCCTTGACCGGGTTCTTCTTGATGTAGTCGGCCAGCATCGCATTGATGATGATGCTCTGGCGGGCGTTGTCGATTGCGTTCTTGACGTCCGGACGGGTGCCGACGCCTTGCTTGTCGGCTTCCTGGATCAGGACTTCGCGGCCGATCAGGTCCTTCTTGATTGCCTCGCGCAGTTGCGGGGAATCGGTTGCCTTGCCCTGGGCGACGACCTGCTTGACCACCTGGTCAACCTTGGCCGCGGGGATGGGCTTGCCATTGACGGTCGCAACGTTCTGCGCGAACGACGGCAGGGCTACCATCGCGGTCATGGCTAACAACAGGCGGGCTGGCTTCACAATCATTTATTCGATCCTATCTAAAACCGGTGGTGGTGATCCGGTGGTCAACACGAAATGTCGCCGTGGCGACGAAAACCGGCGGGCGAAGCCGCCGGCGCTGCAATGTTACTGTACCTTTGCCTTCTTGACCATTTCCTCTTGATACGCGGCCAGCTTTTGCTGGGTCAGCGCTTCGGAGATCTGCGGCTTGACTTCGTCCAGCGTCGGCAGCTTGGCCGGACGGACGTCGTCCAGCTTGATCACGTGGTAGCCCACCTGGGTCTTGACCGGGGTGTCGGTGATCGCGCCTTTCTGCAGGTTGGTGAAGCCCGCTGCGAATTCCGGCGGGAACGACGACGGGCTGGCCCAATCCAGGTCGCCGCCGTTGTTGGCGGTGCCGGTGTCTTTCGATCCCTTGGCCAGGTCTTCGAACTTGGCGCCGCCTTTCAGCTTGGCGATGGCTGCCTTCGCTTCGTCTTCGGTTGCGAACAGGATATGACGCACGTGGTATTCCTTGTCGCCGGTCTGCTTCGCGAAGCGGTCGTACTCGGCCTTCACTTCGGCGTCGGACACCGGGTGCTTCGTGATGTAGTCGCGCGCGAGGGCGTTGATCACGATGGTCTGGCGGGCGTTCTCCAATGCCGCCTTGACTTCAGGATTCTTGTCGTAGCCTTGCTTGATCGCTTCCTGCATCATCACTTCGCGCGAGATCAGATCCTTCTTGATCGCGTCACGCAGTTGCGGGCTGTCGGTGCCCTGGCCTTGCGCCACGACCTGCTTGACGATCGCGTCGGCGCGCGACGACGGAATGGCTTTGCCGTTCACCACGGCGAGGTTCTGTGCAAACGAAGGCGAGTACGCAAACGATGCGGCGATAGCGATCAGGGCTAACAGCAGCCGTGCTGGCTTAAAAGTCATTTTGTTTCCTGTGAGGGGGGTTGCTTGGACGAAGATTTGATTAGTTTTTGTAGTGCGTAGCGGATTCTGGATCGACTTACTTACATCTCACTTAAGACTTCCGAAAAACACGCGTCACGACTGCTCCGAAGGCGCGACGGCGGTAATCGCCAGGGCATGTATGTCGGTGTGCATCATACCTTGCACGGCATCATATACCAGTCGATGTCGCATGACCAGTCTCAGTCCCTCGAAGCGTTCGGAAACGATTTTCACTCGGTAATGCCCCCCGCCGGAGGCCGCGCCGGGGTGCCCTGCGTGCAGGTGCGAATCGTCGCCGACCTCCAGTACGGACGGGCTCAATGCGGCATCGAGCGACTGCCGGATGCGTTCCACGCGGTCATCCATCATGCGTCTCCCTTGCCCTGCGGCTGTTCGTGTTCTTCGATGTACTTCGACAGCATCAGGGTCTGGATGACGATGAACGCGAAGAAGATGCCCGTGATGCCGAACAGCTTGAAGTTCACCCACGCGCCCGTGTTGCCCTTGAAGACGATGAAGGCCATCACCAGGTTCAGCACGCCGATGGCGGCGAAGAACCCCATCCATGCATAGCCGACCTTGGTCCAGACGGCGTCCGGCAGGCGGATCTGCGCCTCCATCACCTTGCGCATCAGGTTGTTGCGGAAGCCGACCTGCGCGACGAACAGCGCCAGCGCGAAGGCCCAGTACAGGATCGTCGGCTTCCACTTGATGAAGTCCGGATCGTGGAAATAAATGGTCGCGCCGCCCGTCACGACGATGACGCCGAGCGACAACCACAGCATGCCATCCACCTTGCGGCCGCGCGCCAGCAGGTACAGGATCTGCAGGATGGTCGCGATGATGCCGACCGCGGAGGCGAGGATGATCGGCGACTGGTCGGGCGTGACGCTGCCGCCGGAGATCAGGGCGCCCATGTACTGCTGGACGAGCGCATGCGCCGCGTCCTGGTGGCCATCCGCGACTTTATAGACGAGGAAGAAGAGGATGACCGGGAACAGGTCGAACAGGAATTTCATCGGTACGTTGCCCCTGGTTCAGATCGGCTCGAAGCGGAGCGCGGCCGAGTTGATGCAATAGCGCAGGCCGGTCGGCGGCGGGCCGTCCGGGAATACGTGGCCCAGGTGGGCATCGCAGACGGCGCAGATGATTTCCGTGCGCACCATGCCATGAGTCCTGTCGACCTTCTCGATCACGTTGTCCGGATCGAGGGCCTTGAAATAGCTGGGCCAGCCGCAGCCGGATTCGAATTTCGCGTCCGATTCGAACAGCGGCGTGTCGCAGCACACGCAGTGGTAGATGCCGTGCTCATGGTGGTCCCAGTACTTGCCCGTGAACGCGCGCTCGGTCGCCGCGTGGCGGGTGACCTGGTATTCCATCGGGTCCAGCTGGGCGCGCCATTCGGCGTCGGTTTTCGTCACTTTGTCGGTCATGATCCCTCGTTTTTCATCGTTTCAGGAAGAGCAGCTCACCTCGAGGTGCGATGCCCAGTCCGGCGGCAGTGCCGCGTAGGCGTCGTTCCCGGGCTGTTCGTCGAACGGACGCTCGAGCACACCGAGCAGCCTGCGCACTTCGTCAAAGTCGCCATTCTGCGCCTTTTCGATGGCCACCTGGGCCAGGTAGTTGCGCAGTACGTATTTGGGGTTGACGGCGTGCATCGCAAGCCGCCGCTCGGCGTCGACACTGTCCTCCTGGCGCAGCCGCGCGCGGTACCCGGCGGCCCACGCGTCGAAGGCGGGGCGGTCGAGGAACAAGTCGCGCAGCGGCGCGTCCGCTTCCGGTTCGTCCAGCCGCAGGTCGCCCAGGCGGCGGAAGAACAGTGTGAAGTCGACGTGGTTCGCCTGCATGAGCTTGAACATGTCGTCGGCCAGCGCGCGGTCGTTCTCTTGCGTCGACTTGAGCCCGAGCTTGGCGTGCAGCAGTTGATCGAACTTTTCGCCGTAGGCGTCGACGTACACGTCCAGGGCGGCCTGCGCCGCTTCCTGGTCCTCGATCAGCGGCAGCAGCGCGTTCGCCAGCGCATAGCAGTTCCAGTGGCCGACGGGCACCTGGTTCGCGTACGAATAGCGCCCGCCCTGGTCCGTGTGGTTGCAGATGTGGTCGACGTCGAACGCTTCCATGAAGCCGAACGGGCCGTAGTCCAGCGTGAGCCCCAGGATCGACATATTGTCCGTGTTCATCACGCCATGCATGAAGCCGACGGATTGCCAGTGCGCGATCATCCGCGCCGTGCGGCGCGTGACTTCCTCGAGCAGGGCGAGATAGGGATTGGGGGCGCCGGCCAGGTCTGGATAGAACGTCTTGATGACGTAGTCGGCCAGGGTGCGCAGTTCTTCCGGCTTGTCGCGGTAGCGCCAGTGCTCGAAGGAACCGAAGCGCACGAACGACGGCGCCATGCGGGTGACGACGGCGGCCGTCTCCATCGTTTCGCGGATCACGCTCTTGTTCGAACCCGTCACCATCAGCGCGCGGGTCGTCGGAATGCCGAGGGCGGCCATCGCCTCCGAGCACAGGAATTCGCGGATCGACGAGCGCAGCACGGCGCGCCCGTCGCCCATGCGCGAGTACGGCGTCATGCCCGCGCCCTTCAGCTGGAGTTCCATGCGGCCCTCGGGACCGTCGATGTCGCCCAGCAGGATTGCGCGGCCGTCGCCCAGCTGGCCGGCCCAGTGGCCGAACTGGTGGCCGGAATAGACGGCGGCCAGCGGCTGCGAGCGGGGCGGGACGTGGTTGCCCGTGAAGACGGCGACGATATCCTCGTGCGCGAGGTCGGCGGCGTCGAGCCCGACAAGCCGCGCAGCCGGCGCGCTGGCCGCGACGAAGTAGGGCGCGGGCAGGGGCGTCGGCATCAGGCGCGTATAAAACGCGGGCGGCAGTTCGACAAAGGCATTGTCGAATGGCAGATCGTCGGCGGTGCGGGTGCTGATAACGCTTCCTCGGGTTGATTGGTTCTTCGTGCGCGGATTTTACCGCACACGCGCGGATTCTATGGGCGCAAGACGTGCGCGGCCTATCCGGGTTACATTCCGTAACCGTTTGGTAATGTCACCTGCTGCAGTGCAGCATCGAATGTCGTTGACGTTTTCCGTACGAGCGTTCGAAACTCGACTTCCCGCAAGCAACCCCGAGAGACCGATGACACCTGTTCCGTTGATGGGCCGGATGATGGACCAGCCCCTGTTAATCTCCAGCATCATCCGGTTCGCCGCGCGGCATTACGGCGGCAGCGAGATCGTCTCGCGCCGGGTCGAGGGCGACATGCACCGCTACACCGTGCGCGAGTGCGAAGCGCGGGCGCGGCGCGTGGCGAACGTCCTGCGGGCGCAGGGCATCGCGCTGGGCGAGCGCGTCGGCACGCTGGCGTGGAACGGCTACCGGCACCTGGAACTGTATTACGGCGTATCCGGCGCGGGCGCCGTGCTGCACACGATCAATCCGCGCCTGCATCCCGAGCAGATCGCGTACATCGTCAACCACGCCGACGACCAGCTGCTGTTCTTCGACCTGACGTTCCTGCCGCTGGTGGCGGCGATCGCGCCGCTGTGCCCGACGGTGAAGGCGTTCGTGCTGATGAGCGACCGGGCGCACATGCCGTCCGACGGCGGCATGCCGAACCTGCTGTGCTACGAAGACCTGCTCGCCGCGGCGGCGGAAGATTATGAATGGCCCGAACTCGACGAGCGCGCGGCTGCGTCGCTGTGCTATACGTCCGGCACGACGGGCAATCCGAAGGGAGCGCTGTATTCGCACCGGTCGACCGTGCTGCATGCGTACGCGTCCGCGATGCCCAACGCCCTGAACGTGGCCGGGCGCGACGTCGTGCTGCCCGTCGTCCCGATGTTCCATGTGAACGCGTGGGGCCTGCCGTATTCCGTGCTGCTGTCCGGCGCGAAGCTGGTGCTGCCCGGCGCGGCGCTGGACGGCAAGTCGCTGTACGACCTGTTCGAGGCCGAGGGCGTCACGTTCTCGGCGGGCGTGCCGACCGTCTGGCTCGGCCTGGTCAATTACGCGCTGCAGAACCGGCTCACGTTCTCGACGTTCCGCCGCACGGTCATCGGCGGCGCCGCGTGCCCGCCCGCGCTGATGGACACCCTGATCGACCACTTCGGCATCGAGGTCATCCACGCCTGGGGCATGACGGAGATGTCGCCGCTCGGCACGACGTGCGGCCTGCTGGCGCGGCACCGCGACCTGCCCGTCGCCGGGCAGCGCGCCGTGCTGCGCAAGCAGGGCCACGCCATCTTCGGCGTCGACATGAAGATCGTCGACGACGGCGGCAACGAGCTGCCCTGGGACGGCCTTACCTTCGGCCACCTGCTTGTAAAAGGTCCGTGGATCATCTCGCGCTACTTCCGCGACGAGGGCGGCGACGCGCTGCAGGACGGCTGGTTCCCGACCGGCGACGTGGCGACCATCGACGCGGACGGCTACATGCAGATCACGGACCGCAGCAAGGACGTGATCAAGTCCGGCGGCGAGTGGATCGGATCGATCGACCTCGAGAACATCGCGATGGCGCACCCGGCCGTGCTGCAGGCCGCGTGCATCGGCGTGCGGCATCCGAAGTGGGACGAGCGGCCCGTGCTCGTCGTCGTGCGGCGGCCGGAAGCCGAGGTGACGCGCGCGGAACTGCTGCGGTTCTTCGATGGGAAGGTCGCGAAATTCTGGATGCCGGACGACGTGCTGTTCGTGGAGTCCCTGCCGACCGGGGCGACCGGCAAGATCCAGAAGAACCGCTTGCGCGAGCAGTTCCGGGACTACCGCCTGCCCGGCGCGTGCCAAGAATAACACGATCGTTCTTTTAACGGTTATATTGTCGCCACCGACAATCACACCCATGCAAGGAGACCCATGAGCGCCGACTACCAGGTCATCGACGACGTCGCAGTCATCACGCTGAACAACCCGCCCGTCAATGGCCTCGGCCTCGCGACGCGCACCGCCGCCGTCGAAGGCCTCGATCGCGCCGCGCAGGATCCGGCCGTCAAGGCCATCGTCATCACGGGCGCCGGCAAGGCGTTTTCGGGCGGTGCCGACATCCGCGAGTTCAACTCGCCCAAGGCGCTCACGGAACCGACCCTGCACACCCTGATCCGTACGGTCGAGAATTCGGCGAAGCCCGTCGTCGCCGCGATCCACACGGTGTGCATGGGCGGCGGCCTGGAACTGGCGCTGGGCGCCAACTACCGCGTGGCGCTGCCGGGTGCGCAGATCGCGCTGCCGGAAGTGAAGCTGGGCCTGCTGCCGGGCGCCGGCGGCACGCAGCGCCTGCCGCGCGTGCTGGGCCTGGAGACGGCGCTGGACATGATCGTGACGGGCACGCCGGTGCTGTCCGACAAGCTGGCCGGCACCCTGCTGTTCGACGAATTGCTGCCGGCCGGCTCCGACGTCGTCGCGGGCGCGGTCGCGTTCGCGCGCCGCGTCGCCGGCGTGCGGCCGCTGCCGAAGGTGCGCGACCGCCAGGTCGGGCATCCGGATGCGGCGGGCTTCCTGGCCGCCGCACGGGCCCGCGTAAAAGTGGCGGCGGGGCCGTTCCCGGCGCCCGTCGAATGCGTGGAGACCGTCGCGGCGTCCGTCGAAAAGCCATTCGAAGAGGGCCTGAAATTCGAGCGCGAGCGCTTCATCCATCTCACGCAGACGACGGAATCGAAGGCGCTGCGCCATGCGTTCTTCGCGGAGCGCGCCGCGAGCAAGGTGCCGGATGTCCCGGCCGACACGCCCGTCCGCGCGATCCGCAGCGCGGCCGTCGTCGGCGCCGGCACGATGGGCGGCGGCATCGCGATGAATTTCGCGAACGCCGGCATTCCCGTGACGATCCTCGAGACGAAGCAGGAAGCGCTCGACAAGGGCCTGGCCACCATCCGCATGAATTACGAGAACACGGTCAGGAAGGGCAAGCTGGCGGCGGACAAGGCCGGGGAGCGCGTGGATCTCATCCGCGGCACGCTGGATTACGCCGACATCGCCCAGGCGGACATCGTCATCGAAGCCGTGTTCGAAGACATGGACGTGAAGGCGTCCGTGTTCCGCCAGCTGGATGCGGCGATGAAGCCGGGCGCCATCCTCGCGTCGAACACGTCGACCCTGGACCTGAACCGCATCGCCGCGTTCACGGCGCGCCCGCAGGACGTCATCGGCCTGCACTTCTTCAGCCCCGCCAACGTGATGAAGCTGCTGGAAATCGTGCGCGGCGCGGCGACCGGCAAGGACGTGCTGGCGACCGCGCTGGCGCTGGCGAAGAAGATCAGGAAGACGGGCGTCGTCGCCGGCGTGTGCGACGGCTTCATCGGCAACCGCATGGTCGAGCAGTACATCCGCCAGGCCGGCTTCCTGCTGGACGAAGGCGCGCTGCCGCAGCAGGTCGACGCGGCCATTGAGGCCTTCGGCTTCGCGATGGGACCGTTCCGCATGGGCGACCTGGCCGGCAACGACGTCGGCTGGTACATCCGCAAGCGCCGCGCCGTGGAGTCGCCGGACCTGAAGTATTCGAAGACGGCCGACCTGCTGTGCGAACAGGGCCGCTTCGGCCAGAAGACGGGCGCCGGCTGGTACGACTACCAGGCGGGCGACCGCACGCCGCGGCCGTCGCCGTGGGTCGACGACATGATCGTGCGGCATTCGCAGGACCTGGGCATCGAGCGCCGCGCCATCTCCGACGAGGAGATCGTCGAGCGCCTCGTGTACGCGCTGGTCAACGAGGGCGCGCGGATCCTGGAAGAGGGCATCGCCCTCCGGGCATCCGATATCGACATGGTCTACCTGTCCGGCTACGGCTTCCCGCTGTTCCGCGGTGGCCCGATGTTTTATGCGGACACCGTCGGCCTGCCGACCGTGCTGGCGGCCGTCGAGAAGTATGCGCGCGGCTACCACGGCGAGGCGTGGACGCCGGCGCCGCTGCTCGTCCGCCTGGCGGGCGAGGGCAAGACCTTCAACGGCTGACACGCCATAACGTCAGCGCGGCGCCCGCGTACCACAGCGCCTGCACGCCCGTCAGCAGCATCAGCGAATGCGGGTGCATGCGCAGGCCGCTCGCGGCCGCGAGCGCCGTGCCCAGGCCCGCCGGCAGCGCCAGCGCGGCCAGCAGCGTGCATTTGCCGTCTGCCGCGCGCGGGCTGGCCCACGACAGGCAGCACATGCCTACGCCCATGCCGATCAGGCCCGCCTTGGTCAGCACCTGGATCGCGATGGCGAGCAGCGCGAACACCGCGGCCGTGGCGTCGTGCGGCCAACCCTGCTCGATGGCGACCCTGGCGAGTCTCGACGTGATGAAGCCGTCGCCCAGCATCGCGCCGCCGACGGCCGCGCAGCCCAGCGCATGGCAGGCGACGCCGAACACGATGGCGGGACGGCGCGGGCCGAGCGTCTGCGCCAGCGCGATCACGCCGTACAGCAGGAAACCGCAGGCGACGAACAGGGCGCCGTGCACGCGTGCGGCGCGGTCGCCCAGGCGCACGAGCGCGGCCAGCGTGTCGGCGTAGCCCGTGCCATGCGCGACGACCGGATGGTGGAACAGGAGGGCGACCATCGCGGCTCCCGCGAAGGCGAGGGCCCAGGCGGCGGGCGGGATGGAACGGGGCGTGCGGTCGGCTGCTATCATGGCGGTCCTTTCGGTCGAAAACCCTATTGGACCAGCGGCGGGCGTCGCGTTGGCGGATGGTGTGGCCGCGCCGTCCGTTAGCGGACAAAACCGCCTGGATGTCCCGTTACGCCCGCTGATGTCCGCTCATGGAGATGCGATGGAAGAAGTCGTGCAAGACCGGCGCCGGCAGCGCACGCGCAAGGCCGCCGTCGGGGCGTTCATCGAACTGCTGATGGCCGAGGGCTATGACGCCGTCGCGATGACGGCGGTGGCCGAGCGCGCCGATCTCGGCCGCTCCACCTTGTACGAACATTTCCGTACGAAGGACGACCTGCTGGCCGCGTCGATGGACTGGCCGCTGCGCGTGCTGGCGGCCGATCCGCCCGATCCGGCGGCCCTGCTGGCGCTGATCGAACACGTGCGCGAACGGTCCGGCGCGGTGCGCGTGCTGCTGGAACAGCCGCTGCGCTCGCGCATCGCGCGCCTGCTGGCGGCGCGGATCCTGCCCGGGTTGCGTGCCCGCGGCGTGGTGGGCCCGCGCGCGGACGTGCGCGCGCTCGCGTGCGCGGAAGGCCAGTTCGCGGCGCTCGCACTGTGGATGCAGGGCGGCGGCGTGCCGGCGCCAGTGCTCGCCGAGGAACTCGCGCGATTGTCCGCCGCAGCGGCCACGCCGGGCCGATGCCCCTGATGCGCTCAGGGTGCGCGCCGTGCTAGGCTGTCCGCCATGAAGAACGCCCTCCTGATCGCGACCGCCTGCCTGCTCGGACTGTTGTCCACGACCGGCGCGTCGCTGCCTTATCCCATCCTGCCGCCGCTGTTCGTGAACGGCGCGCCGGACAGCCTGACGCACTTCCTCGGCCTGCCGCCGAAGCTGCTGTTCGCGCTGGCGCTGATGGTCAACCCGATCGGCCTGCTGCTGGGCACCGCGGTGCTCGGGTCGCTGTCCGACCGCTACGGCCGCCGGCCGCTGCTGCTCGTGACGGCCGTCGGCGCCGCCATCGGGCACGTGCTGACGGCGTGGGCGCTGGCGAGCCGCTCCTATCCGCTGTTCCTCGTCGCCCGCTTCGGCACGGGCCTGCTGGAGGGCCACAGCGCGATCGTGCGCGCGATGCTCGCGGACCGCCTGCAAGGCCCGTTGCGCAATCACGCGCTGTCGTGGCTGAACGGCGCGCTGCACCTGGGCTGGCTCGTCGGGCCGCTGCTGGCCGGGTTCACGATCGTGTGGGGACTCACGATCCCGTTCTACATCGCCGCAGGCGCGCTGCTGCTGGGCGCGGCGCTGGTCGGCTTCGCGCTGGAACGCAAGCCGCGCGCGGCCGGGCCGTCGTGGTGGAGCGTCGCGCGCGAACGCCACGCGTTCAACCTGCTGCGCCACGACGGCCTGCGCGCGCTGTTCGGCGTGCAGCTCGCGTACACGTGCGGCGTGACGGCGTTCTACGAGTTCTATCCGCTGTGGCTCGTCGAGGTGGGCCATTACGACACGCGCGCGATCGCCCTCGTCAACGTCGGCATGTGCGGCCTGATGACGTGTTCCGCGCTGTTCGCCGGCCGCGCCAGCCGCACCGAACCGATGCGCCGCGCGGCGTGGCTGGCCGCGTGCGTGGCGCTGGCCATCGGCTCGCTCGGCGTGGGCCATCTATGGGTGGGCCTCGTGGGCATCATGGCGTTCGGGCTGCCGCATGCGTTCTACAATGCCGTCGTGCAGGCGTGGGCCGCGGACCGCTTCGGCGGCGGTCACGGACAGGGCGCCGTCATGGGGCTGCTGTCGACGACGTTCTGCCTCGCGAACATCCTGATGGCGGCGGCGGGCGCCGTGCTGACGCTCGTCGACACGCGGCTCGTGCTGCTGACGGGCGCGATCCTGACGGCGTGGGCGGCGAACCGGATGCGGGCGTGGGGCAGCGGCGCGATGGCCGGATTGCCGCCGGCCGCGTAAACGATTCTCGATGGAGGGCTGGTTGAAAAAAGCGATCCTTCTGCTGGTGTGTCTTGTTCCCTTGGCCGCCCTGGCGGCCGGTCGAGGTTGCGGCGAGCAGGTCGCGTTCCGCTGGGTGCCGAAGGATGCGGACGCGCCGTCCGCGGGCAGCGTCCACGTCGTCGACGCGCGCTCGTCACGGACCGTGCAGGTGCTCGACGGGGTGACGAACCACTACGGCGACGACGGCGGGCTGTTCGCGCAGGACCTGGACAACGACGGTTGTCCGGACCTCGTCGTGACGAGCGACGTCGCACCCATCGGCAATACCAGCAGCACGGTCTACCTCTACGATCGCGTGCGCGGACGCTTCGTGTTCAACGAGGCGCTGTCCGCGATCGGCAATATCAGCGTCGACGGCCGCGATCCGGGCTGCGTGACGGGCGACTGGAAAGGCGGGGCGGAAGATGTCGGCGGCGAGCGCTATTGCTGGCGCAAGGGGCGGCTCGTCAAGACGAACGAATACAGCGTGCGGCCACTGTACGACAGGGACACCGGCGCGTTCTCGTGTTACGAGCACGTCGACACGACGTACGCGGGCGGCAGGAAACGCGTGCGCAGGAACTGCGCGAAGCGATTCTGATGCCGCCCGCCTGCGGGATCAGCGCGTCGCCGGCACCAGCGCTTTCAGGATCGGCTTCACGAACTCGTTCTTCTTGAAGTCGTACAGCACGAAGTCGCTGGAGAACTGCCAGTAGCCCCACGCGAAGCCGTATTTCTCGGCCGTGCGCGCGACGGTCGACGTCCACAGCACGCGGTCGTCCATCGCGGCCTTGTCGTAGGCGCCGAATTCGCCGAGGAAGACAGGGCGGCCGCTCGCATCGCTCCATGCTTTCACGGCCGCGAAATCCTTGTCGATCTGCGCGATCTCGGCCGGCTTGCCGAAGCGGATGCCCGTCGTCGAGCGGATCGGTTCATCCGCCCACGACGCGCCCTGGTGCGTGAACGGGAACGGGTCGTAGTAGTGGAACGTGGCGATGAGGTGTTTGTCGGCGGCCGGCAGCGCCAGATCCTTCAGCGTGTCGCGGCTGTTCCAGCGCACGCCGCCGATGATGACGTTGCGCGTGGGGTTCGTCTTGCGCATGATGGACAGCACCTGCGGGAAGCTGGCGTTCCACGTGGCCGCGTCGAACTGGCCGTGCGGCTCGTTGAGCAGTTCGAAGACGACCGTGTTCGGCTCGTTGCGGTAGCGCTCCGCCAGCTGGCTCCAGACGGCCTTCAGCTTCGGCATGCAGGCGGCGACGTCCTTCGAGCAGTCGTCGAAATCGTGTTCGTCGACGATCACGTTGAGGCCGTGCTTCGTGGCCGTGGCGACGACCCAGTCGAGTCGGTTCAGCCATTTCGGATCGAGGCGGTTCTGCGCGTCGAGGGCGCGGAACGCGAACAGCACGACGCGCACGGTCGAGAACCCAGCCGCCTTGATCTTCGCGAAGTGCTCCTCCTTGTAATTGCCCCTGGCGCCATCCTGCCAGAACGGATCGTAGCCGATGACGTTGACGCCGCGGCCCAGCTGCCGGACCTGGTCGTGCGCCGAGATCTCTTTGAACTGCGACGTGGCGGGCGGCGGGTTGGGGGCGGGATCGTCGGCAAGCGCGGCGTGCGCGACAAAGGTGAGCGTGACGGCGGCGGCGAGGCGCGGCAGCTTGAGCATGAAGAGTCTCCATCGTTATCGTTGTGTTTGTCGATGGTAGCGCTATCTCGCCCCCTTGCCAAGCATGTGACAACGAGACATTTCCAAAAACCGGGGTCAGAGCCCGGTTTTGGGAAATTGCCCGAAAACGGGCTCTGACCCCGGTTGGGTCAATCGGCCGCGTAGATGTTGTTGTCTTTCGTCTCGCGCACGAACAAGGTGCCGATGACGACGGTGGCGAGAGCGATCACGATCGGATACCACAGGCCGTAGTAGATGTTGCCGTTGGCCGCGACGAGCGCGAAGGCGGTGGTCGGCAGCAGGCCGCCGAACCAGCCGTTGCCGATATGGTAGGGCAGCGACATCGACGTGTAGCGGATGCGCGTCGGGAACAACTCGACGAGCATCGCGGCCACGGGGCCGTACACCATCGTCACGTACAGGACCAGCACGAACAGCAGCAGCACGATCATCGGCCTGTTGATCTGCGTGGGGTCGGCCTTGGCGGGATAGCCGGCGGCCTTGATGGCGGCGCCCAGGTCCTTCTTCAGCGCGGCCTCGCGGTCCTTGCTGGCCTGGTCGAAGTTCAGGCCGTCCGCGGTCATCGTCGCATTGAACGACGGGTAGACCTTGTCGCCGACCTTGACGCTGGCGATGGTGCCGGCCGGCGCGTCCTGGCGCGTGTAGCTGACGGAAGCCGCGGTCAGCTGCGCGGTGGCGATGTCGCACGACGACGGGAATTTCTTCGTGCCCGTGGCGTTGAACTGGAAGTGGCAGGAGGCCGGATCGGCCACCACGACGACGGGCGAGTTGTTCAGCGCCGTCTCCAGCGCCGGGTTGCCGTAGTGCGTGAGGCCCTTGAAGATCGGGAAGTACGTCAGCGCGGCGACCAGGCAGCCGGCCATGATGATCGTCTTGCGGCCGATGCGGTCGGACAGCGAGCCGAAAAAGATGAAGAACGGCGTCGCCAGCGCGAGCGCGATCGCGATCAGGATGTTGGCCGTCGCGTCGTCGATTTTCAGCGTCTTGGTGAGGAAGAACAGCGCGTAGAACTGGCCCGTGTACCAGACGACGGCCTGGCCCATCACGACGCCCAGCAGCGCGACCAGCGCGATCTTCCCGTTCTTCCAGGTGAGGAACGCTTCGCTCAGCGGCGCCTTCGACGTGCGGCCCTCGGCCTTCATGCGCGCGAACGCGGGCGACTCGCTCATCGACATGCGGATCCACACCGAGACGGCGAGCAGCAGCACGGAGACGAGGAACGGGATGCGCCAGCCCCACGCGTCGAACGCGGCGGTGTCCATGCCGGCACGCACACCGGTGATCACGAGCAGCGACAGGAACAGGCCGAGCGTGGCCGTCGTCTGGATCCACGACGTGAAGAAGCCCCGGCGTCCGTCGGGCGCGTGTTCGGCGACGTACGTGGCGGCGCCGCCGTATTCGCCGCCCAGCGCGAGGCCTTGCAGGATCCGCAGCGTGACGAGGACGACGGGTGCCACGATGCCGATCGACGCATAGCCGGGCAGCAGGCCGACGATGAACGTGGAGCCGCCCATGATCATGATCGTGACGAGGAAGGTGTACTTACGGCCGATCATGTCGCCGAGGCGCCCGAACACGAGCGCGCCGAACGGGCGCACGATGAAGCCGGCCGCGAAGGCGAGCAGCGCGAAGATGAACGAGGTGGTCGGATCGCCGATGAAGAACTGCTTGGCGATCACGGTCGCCAGCGAACCATACAGGTAAAAGTCGTACCATTCGAAGACGGTGCCGAGCGAGGAGGCGAAGATGACCTTGCGCTCTTCCTTCGTGATCCCAACGCCGGACGGCGTGGATTTGCCGCCCGCGGCCATGCCGGGGTTGATTGCCATTGTGGTCTCCAGTCGTGTTTATTGTGTGCGCGGCCCGATGGCGCGGGCAGCCTGCTGACTGTGCGCCGGGAAGCTTACGGCACGCTTGCTGGAAACTTACGCGGGGCTTACAGATGGATCGGGTGCGTCGGGGTCGTCCGGCGAGGCGTCGCCCGGCGAGGCGTCGCCCGGCGAGGCGTCGCCCGGCGAGGCGTCGCCCGGCGCCTCATGCAGCCGCGCGTATTTGTACGCTTCCGTCGACCGCTCCAGCGCCAGGCCCAGCGCCGTCGTCAGCTCGCTGCGCGACATGCCCTGTTCGAGCTGCTGGACGGCGAAGCTGTTGCGCAGGGTGCGCCCGCCTGCGCGCGACACCGCGATGCCGGCCCGTTCGAAGGTCGCGCGCGTCTGCCGGTAGACGGTCGCCTTGTGCAGCGGCTCGCCTTCCAGGTTCGCGGGGAAGACCAGGTCGCCCGGAATCTCGAGCTCCGCCCGTTCCTTCAGCCATGCCGTCAGTTCGGCGACGCCGGCCTGCGGCAGCGTCGTCGTGTGCTCGTAGCTCGTGCGGTGCTTCGCTTCCGGGGTGATGTCGAGCGTGATGGCGCCATCGATGTCGGGCTGGCGGCCCACTTCGTCCAGCAGCAGGCCGATGGCTTCCGCCACGCGCAGGCCGGCGAGCGCCATCACGACCTGCATCGCGCGGTCGCGCCGGCGCTTCCAGCCGGCGTGGCCCTCCATGTCTTCCGTGCGGCCGGCGGGGAGGGCGGCCAGGAAGCGCTGCAAGTCGTCCGCGTTCAGCGCCGTCATCGGGGCGTCCTCGGCGAGGTGGGCGCGGTCCGTCGCGACGATGGCCTGGCGGGCCGGGTTCGGCGCGCGGTCTAGGTAATCGAAGCAGCGCTCCAGCAGGCGCAGGTAGCGGTAGGCGATCTTGCTGTTGAGGTCGCGCCGGCCGTCCTTCGACAGCTCGATGAAGCGGCGCAGGTCGGCCGCGTTCACGGTCGACATCCTGAGACCGCGTTCGAGCATCCACGTGGCGAACTTGCCGAACATGAATCGGTATATCGCGGCGGATTCCTTCGACACGGGCAGCGGCACGTCGCGCTGGCGGCTGGACGTGAGGACGAACTCCGGCGTGACGACGAAGGCGGCGAAGGCCTCGACGGGACGCTTGTCCCAGTCGGCAAGGGCAGGTGGATGGCTCATGGCTCCATCATACTGCAACTAACCGACTTGCGGCGCAGGTACTGGCCCCTGCGCCCAGCAAGACTGTAGTTTCGGCAATATACTCGACGATCTTTACATCAACGCACACTGCACGGGAGCCCACCATGTCCGACCATCCGCCCGAAGGTCTTCCAGCGTACCGTATCCTCACCGGCCCGGACGACGCCACGTTTTGCCGCCGCGTGAGCGCGGCCCTCGAGCAGGGCTATCTGCTGTACGGCTCGCCCGCCGCGACCTTCAACGGCGAATCCGTCATCGTGGCACAGGCCGTCATCTGGCCCGGCAAGCGGTCCTCGATCGCGTAAGCCTCGGCCGCCTGGCAGCCGCCCGGCGACCACTGGCGCCCGACTCTGTTCTGGAATTATGCAACTAACCGACAGGCGACCCGCCACCAACCCAACCCCGCCAACAACGGGCGAGGACGGGCGCGCCTTATCGCTCTTATAATGAGGGCGCGGCATCCCTCGGAACGGGCCGTCGCGCCAGTCAAAAACCGTACACTACCAAGGAAATCCATGCTCAAGCACATCGTCATGTGGAAATTGAAAGACCACGCCGAAGGCGCTGACCGCGCCGCCAACGCCATCGACATGAAGCGCCGCCTGGACGAATGCGCCAGCATCGTCCCGGGCCAGATCAAGTTCGAGGTCGTCATCGCCCAGCCCGGCCTGGAAGCCACGTACGATGTCGTGCTGTATTCCGAGTTCGAGGACAAGGCCGCGCTCGACGCCTACATCAAGCATCCGGTGCACCAGGCGGTGGTGCCGTTCATCGGCGCGATCCGCGAGGGGCGCCAGTGCATGGATTACGAAGTCTGACGTGTGAAGTAACGACGACGGGGAGGGCCCCATGGAGAATTTTGCGGGACGGGTGGCCGTCATCACGGGCGCCGGCAGCGGACTCGGACGCGAGTTCGCCAACGAGGCGGCCCGGCTGGGCATGAAGCTGGTCCTGGCCGACGTCGATGCGCATGCGCTCGAACGGGCGACCGACACGCTGCAGGCCGGCGGCGCCGACGTGCTGGCGATGGTGTGCGACGTGCGCAAGGCCGCGCACGTCGAAGAGCTGGCCGATGCGGCGATGATCCGCTACGGCGGGGTGCACCTGTTGTTCAACAATGCCGGCGTCGGCACGGCGGGCCTGATCTGGGAATACACGGAAGCCGACTGGGAATGGGTGCTGGGCGTGAACCTGTGGGGTGTGATCCACGGCGTGCGCGTGTTCACGCCGTTGATGCTCGACGCCGCGCGCCGCGATCCCGGCTACGAGGGCCATATCGTGAACACGGCGTCGATGGCGGGCCTGCTCGTGCCGCCCGTGATGGGCCCGTACAATGTGTCGAAGCACGCCGTCGTCGCGCTGTCGGAGACGCTGTACCATGACCTGCGCCTCGTCGATGCGGCAATTGACGTGTCGGTGCTGTGCCCGTATTTCGTGCCGACGGCAATCGCGCACTCGGCGCGGCACCGTCCCGGCGAACTCCGTCACGACGGGCCGCCGACGCCCAGCCAGCAGGCGGGCCAGGCGCTGCTGGAACAGGCCGTCGCGTCGGGCAAGACGAGCGCGGCGGACGTGGCCCGCATCACGTTCGACGGCATCCGCCGCGGCGATTTCTATATCTTCACGCATCCGCAGGCGCTGCAGGGCGTGGCCCAGCGCACGGACGCCATCATGCACGGCCAGCCGCCGGCCGATCCCTACGCGGCCACGCCGCAATTCACGGCCATGCTGCAGGCCGCCATGAAGGGTCAAAACGGCTCGGGAAAGTAGGGCGGCACGTTCGCTGCGATGTGCGCAAATTCCGCCGGCGACAGCGGCAGTTTCCGGAACGCGGCCCACGACTCGCGCGGCCGCAGGTTGGCGCCCTGCGCCGAGTCCGTCCCGTACAGCACGCGCCCGACGCCGACCTGGCGGATCAGTTTCACCACCAGTGCCGCCGTCTCCGGCCTGATGTCGCGGTCGACGATCGAGGCGACGTCGAACCAGAGGTTGTTCGCATGCGGGTCGTGGTTCTCGACGGCGTCCGCCAGCACGGCCATCGCGGCTTGCGCGGGCGGATCGTCGTAGCCCGGACCGGATCCGGCGAAATGGGCGACCTGCACGACGACGTCCGGCGCGGCCGGCAGCACCTGGTCGAGGAAGATGCGCGCCTGCGCCGCGCCATACGGCCGCTTCCTGCCGATGTTGGCGCGCAGGTGGATGACGACGGCCATACCGTGCGCGTTCGCGGCCGCGAACACCTGGCGCAGCCGTGCGACGTGGGCCGGATCATCGAGCTGCACGTCCGAATTCCCGATGTGAAGCTTGATGCCGTGGTCCAGGCCCGGCGTGTTCGCGCACCGCTCGAGTTCCGCCAGCGCGTACGCCTTCAAGGGATTGAAACTGCAAAACGCAATCAAGCGGCCCGGATAGCGGGCCGCCTGCGCGGCCGTCCAGTCGTTCTCCATCCGCACCTTCGCCAGCTCGTCGTCGACCTTGCGGGACGGGCTGCCGGCCATGTACGCGATGGACAGCAGCACGGCCCGCCTGATGCCGGCCGCGTCGAGCAGCGGGACCAACTGGTCCGCATCGAGCGGCACCAGCCCGGCCGACGGGCCGATCATGGCGATGTCGGCCGCGCTGAACACGTGCTGGTGGTAGTCCCCGGCGGGGATGGTCTGGGCTTGCGCCGCACTTGCGAAAAACATTGCGGCGGCGAGGGCGCGGTTGGCGTTCATCCGGCCAGTGTATCAGCGACTGGCGCAGAACCCCGCATCGTCATTGGTGCCGCCGGCAGCCAGGTCCCGGTTCCAGTCGGGGCCGGACAGGTACATCGTCGTGCCGTCCATCGTGTACTTGCCGTTCCACAGCCCGGAGAGCGTACCCTGGACGTTGGCCACATCGACGGTCCAGCCGGCCACCTTGACGGCGCTGTTGTTCGTGACGGCGACCTTGGCGCAGTAGCCGCTCGTCCAGTCGGCGGTGATCACGAGTTGCGCGGTGACGGCGCCGGCGGGCGGCGGCGGGGGCGGCTCGGTCGGCGTGGCCGGACGGGTCGCGCACAGGCCCACCTGCGTCGACTGGCCCGGACGCAGCTTGCGGTCGTAGGCCGGGCCCTGCAGGCCGAGGACGCCATTCTCCAGCGTGTACTGCGCGTTCCACAACGACGTCAGCTTGTCCTTGAACGGCAGTGTCGTGCTCCAGTAGCCGGCCGCTGCGCCGACATTCGTCACCGTCAAGGTCCCGCAATACCCGGTGCCCCAGTCGTTCGATGCATCCAGCCGGGTGTCGAGGTCCAGTGGCGGCGGGGGCGGCAGCGGATTCGGGTACGGGCCGGGCGCCGTCGCCGTCGGGTCGAGGAACGCCTGTTTCACGGCGGTGAGCAGCGGATTGTCGACGCCGTCCGTCGTGCCGTAGTTGACCAGCCAGATGATCGTGCCGGCCGCGCCTTCGCCGTCGCGCGTCGATTGCGCCCACGCGCCTTTCGCGGCGATGGTCGCCGGTTCCTCGTAGCTGATGTAGCCGCTCGGCCAGTCCGGACGGTCCGCGGGCGTGTAGCCGCCCGGGTAGACGCGGTAGCTCGTCTGCGTCGGCGCGTCCCACGCGTAGATGCCCTTGTCCAGGTAGCCGTACTTGTGGAGCATCGTGTAGCTCCAGCGGTAGTCGAGCACCGACCACTTGCCGAGGTCGCCGTCCGTCTCCTGGTCCGGTCCCGTGAACGGCGGCGCGTAGTTGGCAGCGTAGAAGCCGATGCCCATGCCGAGTTTCGTGCGCGGCACGCCCGCATCGACGTAGGCCTGGATGGTGCCGGCGATGGAGACGGGACGGTTCGGCGTGTGCCCCGTCAGCGGCGCGAACGTGTTGCTGGCCCAGCCCTGGCCGAACCAGCCGACGCCGTAGCTCATGAAGTTGTACTGGTCGACAAGGCCGGCCATGCGCACGTCGTGCGGCGTCACCTTGTCGATGTTCGTGTTGATGTTCCCGGCGGGGTACGTGATGATCACCGGG
The DNA here is from genome assembly GCF_030411975.2 of Massilia orientalis. NCBI lineage: Bacteria > Pseudomonadati > Pseudomonadota > Betaproteobacteria > Burkholderiales > Oxalobacteraceae > Massilia > Massilia orientalis. The sequence goes on from NZ_JASNRB020000003.1 coordinate 42,134, forward strand.
CGGTCCTGGTAGCGCGGGCGCGCGTTCGCCTCCTTGCGCAGGTCGATCACGAGGGCTTCCAGCCGCGCCGCCTCGTCGGGGTTCTTGCTGTCGAGGCCTTCCCAGTCGACGTCGATGCCGTCGTAGTCCTTCGCGACCATGTAGTCGACGAGGTTCTTCACGAACGCCGGCCGCACGGCGGGCGCGGTCGACGCGAGGAAGCCCGCGTTGTCGCCTTCGCCGCCCAGCATGATCAGCGCCTTGATGTTGGCCTGGTGCGCGCGTTTGACGAGGAATTCCTCGACCGTCCAGTCGTACGCGGCGCCGGGGCCCACGTCGCGGTTGTCGTGCGCGTTGCCCGCGCCGGGGACGACCTCGCCCGGCTGGCCGGACTTGCCCCCGCCCGGCCCGATGCGGGCGAACACGAAGTGCGTCAGCGCCGTCATGTCGACGTGCTCGGGCTTCTGGTAGTCGGCGTTGTCCCAGAAATAGCCGCCGTAATAGCCGGTGACCCACTTTGGTTGCGTACCCGGGGTCGCGGCGAACGACGGCAGGGCCGCCATCAGCGTCAGCCCGGCCAGTACCTTGATTGCCTTGCGCATGCTCTGCTCCTTGTTGTTACTGTAGAGCAACAATATTAGCAGTGCGCTGCGGAAATTCCTGCCCCCATCCGAGGGGCAATCCAATCAGGCCGCGGCCTGGTCGCAAGGTTTCAGAACGCGCTCGTGCAGCTCCGGCTCGGCATCGCCGTACAGTTTCACGACGGTCGACGTGCGGGTGCCGTAACCCGGAATCTCGATGCAGACGGCGGACAGCTGCCGTTCCAGGTCGAGCGGAACGCCCGTGTCCGGGAGGCGCATGTCCGGTGCGCGCGTCGTATCGGCCAGCATCTCGAAATACGCTTCTTCCGGTGCGCCCTGTAGCAGCAGGCTGGCGAACGTCGCCTTCGTGCGCACGACCTTGGGCCACGGCGCATCGAGCAGTCCGTTCGACACGCCGTAGATGCCTGGTTCCAGCGGCTGGCCGTTGCGCGGGTCGCCGCCGGCGTGGTTCGAGAACCAATACATGCCGTCGCGGTCGCCCAGGATCAGGTTGAAGCCGTTGTAGGCATCGGCATCCGGCGCGATGCGCGCGAGGTAGGCCGGCGCATCGTCGCCGCCCTTGAGGAAATCGGCGACGAGGGCGCCGCGCGTGGGCGCATCCGTGCGCCAGTCGCTGGGAGAGCGGATGTTCGTGAGGGCGGCGAATTTCGGGCCGCGCGGGCCATCCTTCGTCACGCCCATCCAGCTGCCGCCGCCGCGCAGGTCGCGGCCCGCGATGATGTTGGGCGCGTCCGGCCACGGGCCGGCCGGGGTGGCGGGACGATCATAGTATTCGTCGCGGTTGGCGCAGGCGACCAGCGGCAGGCCGGGGATCACGCGCCAGGCAAAAACGATCAGGCACATGTTGGGAGATCCGTAAAAACTTCGGCGCGGCGGGGGCCCTCGATGAGGCCTGCGAGTCCGGCGCTGCGGGCCGCGGCGTCGAGCCGCGCGGGAAAGGCGTCGTCCACGCCAGGGTAGACTTCCATCCAGGTCTGCAGGCCGTCGCGCGCGTCGGGCCGGCGTTTCAGCTGCGCCGGCACGCCGAAGCCCGCCTGCAGCGCGCGCACGCGCGGCGCGAGCGCCGCGGCGTCGGCTTCGCGCACCTTGTAATAGACGTACAGGTCGATCATGTGCGTCAAACGTCGAGTGCGTCGAGCGCGTACGGCAGCGGCAGGAAATTCAGCTTCGTGCCGCCGGCGGAGCCGTGCCGCACCTCGCCGTCCAGCGCCGCGAGCTTGATCTCGACGAGGACATCGGCCCCGCCCGCGCCGTTCGGCGCCGCGTTGACGATCATGCCGGACGGCTGGTCCGGGTCGGCGACGGAGAAGACTTCGTCGCCCGGACGCGCGGCCGCATTGGCGAGCGTGGCCAGCGCCATGCGGCGTTTCAGCTTGCCGAGGTACTGGCTGCGGGCGACGATTTCCTGGCCCGGATAGCAGCCCTTCTTGAAATTGACGCCGCCGAGCAGTTCGTAATTGACCATCTGCGGCACGAACTGTTCCTGCGTGCCGGGGCCGATCTGCGGCACGCCGGCGTGGATGGCCGCCAGTTGCCAGGCCGCGTTGCCGCCCAGCGCGAACGTGCCCTTCCACGCGGCCAGCGCGGCAATGGCGGCATCGGCCGTCGTCAGCCACAGGTAGCGCGGCTGGCCGAATGCATCGGCGAGGCGGATCACGGTGCCGGCCTCGCCGTCGACTTTCGCGTACGGTGCGTCGGGCAGGGTGCCGGCGCGGGCACGGAGCGCGTCGGCCGCGGCTGCGCCGCCCAGGCCGAGGATGGCCGCGTTACGCGCCTCGTCGGTGGCGTCGCGCAGCTTCGCTTTCGCGCGCAGCACGAACATCGTCAGGCGCTTTTGCAGCGGCGCCTGGATGGCGCGCGGCAGCTGCAGATAAATGCTTTCGGCATCGCGCCACATCAGGAACGTCGCCTGCAGGCGGCCCTTCGGCGTGCAATAGCCGGCGAGGCGCGCTTCGGACGGGCCGAGGTGCTCGACGTCGTTGGTCAGCTGGTTGTGCAGGAAGCTCGCGGCGTCTTCGCCGGACACTCCCATGAGCCCGAGGTCGGTGACGGGGGCGGCGAAGCCCTGTTCGAGGTCGGCGGTGGCGAGTACGCGGCCGAAATCCTCGACCTGCGTCGGGCTATCGGGTTGAAAGCGGGCGCCCAGGGTGGCGAGATGTTCGATCCAATGGTTCATGACACGAATTATTTCCGGTTTGGCTGTATCGGCTTTATGATTACGGCCTCATTATAAGTTCGCCTTCGAAAATGCGCCGACGACGGCAAAAAACCAGGTCCAGCATGGCATTCATAAAAAAACTCATCGTCACAGGCGTCATCGTGGCCGTCGGTGCCGGCGCCGGCTTCCAGTGGTGGAGCAAGCAGCCGATCACGCCGGGAAACGCGGCCGTCATCCCGTTCGCCATCGCGCAGGGCAGCCACGTGGCCGGCGCCGCGCAGCAGATGGCGACGGCCGGCGTGCCCGTCAACCCGTTCCTGTTCGGCGTGCTGGCGCGGATCACGGGCAAGGCGGGCCAGATCAAGGCCGGCAGCTACGAGCTGAAGCCGGATACGTCGCCGCGCCGTCTCCTCACCCAGCTCGTGCGCGGCGAGTTCGCGCAGGAATCGCTGACGATCATCGAAGGCTGGACGTTCCGCCAGATGCGGCAAGCCATCGACGCGGCCCCGAACCTGAAGCACGAGACGGCGAAGCTGTCCGACCAGGAATTGCTGGCGAAGATCGCCCCGGACTACAAGGCGCCGGAGGGCCTGTTCTTCCCCGATACGTACCTGTTCGCGAAGAACGCGAGCGACCTGTCGATCTACAAGCAGGCGCACGAGATGATGATGAAGCGCCTGAAGGCCGCGTGGGAAAAACGCGACCCGGGCCTGCCGTACACGGAGCCGTACCAGGCGCTGATCATGGCGTCGCTGGTGGAAAAGGAAACGGGCCAGAAGAGCGAACGCGCGATGATCGCGGGCGTGTTCGTGAACCGCCTGAAAGCGGGCATGCTGCTGCAGACCGATCCCACCGTCATCTACGGCATGGGCGAGAAATACGACGGCAAGATCCGCAAGAAGGACCTCGAGACCGACACCCCGTACAATACCTATACGCGCGCCGGCCTGCCGCCGACGCCGATCGCGCTGCCGGGCGTGCAATCGCTGGCCGCCGCGACGGCGCCGGCGAAGACGGAAGCCTTGTATTTCGTGTCGCGCGGCGACGGCACCAGCCACTTCTCGGTCAACCTGAATGAGCACAACAAGGCCGTGAACCAGTACCAGCGCAACCAGTCGCAGTAATTACGAATGAATGCCATGAATCAAACCGATGCCACCCGCGGGCGTTTCATCACCTTCGAAGGCATCGACGGCGCCGGCAAGTCGACGCACATCGGCTACGTCACCTCGCTGCTGAAAGGCGCAGGCAAGCGGGTCGTCTCGACGCGCGAGCCGGGCGGCACGCCGCTCGGCGAAAAACTGCGCGACCTCGTGCTGCACGAGAAAATGCACCTCGAGACGGAAGCCCTCATCATGTTCGCCAGCCGGCGCGAGCACGTCGCGCAAGTCGTCGAACCGGCGATCGCGCGCGGCGACTGGGTGCTGTCCGACCGTTTCACGGATGCCAGCTTCGCCTACCAGGGCGGCGGGCGCGGTCTCGATCGCGCCAAGCTCGAGGCGCTGGAGCAGTGGGTGCATCCGCACCTGCAGCCTGACCTCACCCTGCTGTTCGATGTCCCGCTGGACGTCGCCAAGGCCCGCCTGTCGGCCTCGCGCACGCTCGACAAGTTCGAGATGGAGCAGGCCGATTTCTTTGCGCGCGTGCGGGGCGAATACCTGCGCCGCGCGGCGGCGTCGAATGGACGCATCGTCGTCATCGATTCGACGAAGACGATCGCTGAAGTGCGCGCCGCGCTGCAGGCCGCCCTGGAGACCTGGCTGTGAGCATGTACCCCTGGCAAGAAGACGCATGGACGCGGCTGCAGGCGATGCGCGTGCGGCTGCCGCATGCGATCCTGTTCCATGGCCCGGCCGGCATCGGCAAGGCCGATTTCATCGAGGCGTTCGCCCAGGCGCTGCTGTGCGAAAACATGAGGCCGGACGGCCACGCGTGCGGCACATGCGCGTCGTGCGGCTGGTTTGTCCAGGGCAACCATCCCGACTACCGCCGCGTGCGGCCGGAAGCGATGGAAGACGAAGCGCCTTCCGCGGAGGGCGACGAGGCGCCGGCCGAAGAGAAAAAGGCCAAGTCGAAGACGGCGTCGAAAGAGATCAAGATCGAGCAGGTGCGTGCGCTGGCCGATTTCATGAACATCTCGACGCACCGCCAGGGCCTGCGCGTGGTCGTGCTGTACCCGGCCGAGGCCCTGAACATGCCGGCGTCGAACGCCCTGCTGAAGACGCTCGAGGAACCGCCGCCGGGCACCGTGTTCCTGCTGGCATCGAACGGGCTGGACCGGCTGCTGCCGACGATCCTGTCGCGCTGCCGCAAGTTCGCCTTGCCGATGCCGGATCACGCCCAGGCGCTGGCGTGGCTCGACGCGCAGGGCGTTGCCGATGCGGACGGGTGGCTGCGCGAGCAGGGCGGCGCGCCGCTCGCGGCGCTGGCACAGGCCGAGACGGGAAGCCGCGAAGAGCTCGACGGCCTGCTGCACGTGCTCGCGCACCCGAGCGTCGATGCCGCGTTGCGCAGTGCCGACAAATTGAGCAAGGCGCCGCTGGCAGCCCTCGTCGCGTGGCAGCAGCGGTGGCTGTATGACGTGTTTTCGTACAAGCTGTCCGGCGTCATCCGGTATTATCCGAGATATCAGCGGGAACTGGCGGCGCTGGCCGGACGGGTGCACGTCGCCCAGTTGATGCAGGCGATCAAGTCCACGAACGAGCGCCGCGCCGTGGCCGATCACCCCTTGTCGCCGAAGCTGTTTGTCGAAGACATGTTGCTCGATTACACCGCCCGTTGCGGTCTGTGATGAAAGGAAGATGATGAGCGTATCGCCGAACGGTCCGATCAGCGGCCTGCCCGCCGATCCGAACGCGCCCCAGCCGGCGCGGCCGTCCGTACTGTCGCTCGCCATCAAGGAAAAGGCCGCCCTGTACGCGGCCTATATGCCGTTCCTGAAGAATGGCGGCATGTTCGTGCCGACCAACAAGCCGTACAAGATCGGCGACGAGATCTACCTGATCCTGTCGCTGATGGACGATCCGAACAAATACCCGATCGCCGGCAAGGTCGCGTGGATCACGCCGGCCGGTGCGAACAACAACAAGGCGCAAGGCATCGGCGTTCACTTCCCGGCCGACGAGACCGGGCAGCGCGCCCGCCTGCGCATCGAAGAAATCCTCGGCGCCGCACTGCGTTCGTCGCGCGCCACCCATACCCTGTAACTTCCTGGTTTCACCATGCCGTCCTACGTACACCGCCTCGCCCGCAGGGAAGACCTGCCCGTCATCGTCGACATCTACAACTCCACCATCGCCTCGCGCGAAGTCACGGCGGACACCGAACCCGTCACCGTGCAGTCGCGCGAAGCCTGGTTCGACGACCACACGCCGGAACGCCGGCCGCTGTGGGTGATCCACGACGCGGCCGATACGTCGGACGAGCCGGCCGTGATCGGCTGGTGCTCGTACTCGAATTTCTATGGCCGCCCGGCGTATTCGGGCACGGCCGAGCTGTCGATCTATATCGCGGAAGCGTGGCGCGGCAAGGGTGTCGGGCGTTACTGCCTGGAACAGGCGATGGCGTTCGCGCCGAACGTGAACGTGCATACTTTGCTGGGGTTTATCTTTGGCCACAATGCGCCGAGCCTGGCTCTGTTCCGCAAGTATGGGTTCGATACGTGGGCGCATTTTCCGCGCGTGGCCAATCTGGATGGCATCGAGCGGGACCTGATCATCCTCGGCAAACGGGTGGCCTGACATCGTCATTCCCGCGCACGCGCACTGCTGTCCGGAATAATTTTTACCGTCGAGAAATGGGCCCGCCATAGGGAAAAACCGTCGTTCCCGCGAAAGCGGGAACCCATGCTGACTGCTCGAAGTCGACTCTTTGTAGCCAACGAGGTGGAAATGAAGAACGTAGTTAGCATACTCAGTATGGATTCCCGCTTGCGCGGGAATGACGATGCTATTTCTGACGGTTTTTGAAAACAATATTCCGGACACTAGTGCGCGCACGCGGGAATCCATACCGAGCCACAGAATTCGGTGAGCATGGGTTCCCGCCTCCGCGGGAACGACGGGTTACAATATCGGGATGTATATCGATTCCCACTGCCACATCAATTTCCCGGAACTGGCCGCCAGGATGCCGGACATCCTGGCCAAGATGGCCGAGAACAAGGTCTCGCACGCGCTGTGCGTCTCCGTCGACCTGCCGGAGTTCCCCAGCGTGCTCGCGCTGGCCGAGCAATATCCGCACATTTATGCGTCCGTCGGGGTGCACCCCGATTACGAGGACACGCCCGAGCCGACCGTCGCCCGGCTCGTCGAGCTGGCCGATCACCCGAAGGTCATCGCGATCGGCGAGACCGGTCTCGATTATTACCGGCTGGAAGGCGACCTCGAATGGCAGCGCGAGCGTTTCCGCACGCACATCCGCGCGTCGCGCGAGACGCGCAAGCCGCTGATCATCCACACGCGTTCGGCCAGCGAAGACACGATCCGTATCATGCGCGAAGAAGGCGCGGGCACGGACAAGGGCGGCGTCGCGGGCGTCATGCACTGCTTCACGGAGTCGCTCGACGTGGCGCTGGCCGCCATCGAGATGGGTTTCTATATCTCGTTCTCCGGCATCGTGACGTTCAAGAGTGCGAAGGACTTGCAGGCGGTGGCGCAGGCGCTGCCGCTGGACCGCATCCTCATCGAGACGGATTCGCCTTACCTCGCCCCCGTGCCGTTCCGCGGCAAGATGAACGAGCCGGGCTATGTGGCGCACGTGGCCGAATATCTCGCCACATTGAAGGACGTGCCGCTGCGCGAGATCGCCGACCGCACCACCGAGAATTTCTTCAACCTGTTCAAGACCGCGAGGACCTGACCGTGACCCTTCTTCGATCGATCCTGCTCGCCGCCGCGCTGGCGGCACCCGCCCTGGCGCTGGCCGACCAGACGAGCGACTTCTTCCGTGCCGTGCAGATGGACGATGCGCGCACGGTGCGTTCGCTATTGGGCAAGGTCGATCCGAACCGGGGCAATCCCGTCGGCGGCGAACCGCCCCTCGTGCTGGCGGTGCGCGAAGGCGCGATGCAGGTGTTCGACGCGCTGCTGCGCCACCCGGGCACGAACGTCGATGCGCCTGCGCTGAACGGCAACACGGCGCTGATGATGGCCGCGTACAAGCACAACAAGCCGGCCGCCGAGGCGCTGATTGCAAAGGGCGCCGCGGTCAACCGTCCGGGCTGGACGCCGCTGCACTACGCGGCCGCCAGCGGCGATGACGACATCGCGCGCCTGCTGCTCGCGCACGGCGCCCGCATCGATGCGCAATCGCCGCCGGCCAGCGGCAAGTTCACGCCGCTGATGATGGCGGCGCGCGAGGGCCACGAGGACACGGCCGTGTTCCTGCTCGGGCAGGGTGCCGATCCGACACTGAAGAATGGGGAAGGCCTCACGGCGGCCGAGATCGCGCGCCGGGCCGATCACGCCTCCATCGCGGCGAAGCTCGACACCCAGGTCAAGCCTGCCCGCTGAGCTAGCTTTCCCCGCACTTGTGTGCGCGCTTCCTTGTGTACATGTGCGCGTCCGCATGCATGAGTAACGTCTCGACCTGGTCCGCGTGATCGGGGAACAGGCCGATGCCGATGCTGACGCCGATGTGCAGCGGCGCGCATTGCGTCGGCACGGGCCGTACGAGCGCGGCGCGGATCTTGTCGGCGCAGTGTTCCGCGTCCTCGGGCGCATGCAGGTCTTCCAGCAGTAGCACGAATTCGTCGCCACCCAGGCGCGCCACCGTGTCCGATTCGCGCGCGCATTCCACCAGCCGCGCCGCGACTTCCCGTAGCAGCGCGTCGCCGGCCGCGTGGCCGTAACAGTCGTTGACCTGTTTGAAATCGTTCACGTCCACGTACAGCAGGCCGAGCCGCGAATGGCAGCGCCGCGCCCGTGCGACGGCCGTGCGGATGCGGTCGAAGAACAGCCGGCGGTTCGGCAAGCCCGTCAGCTCGTCGTGGCAGGCGGAGCGCATCAGGTCGTCGTGCAGGCGCTTGCGCTCCAGCGCCAGCCCGACCTGGGCCGCGACGAAGTGCAGCAGGCCGCGGTCGGCGGGAGAGTATCCCGTGCCGGCGTGGTCGCGCAACAGCAGCGCGCCGATCGTGCCCGCCGGGCCGCCCAGGTCGATCATGAGCCACGTGTTCAGGCGGCCGCCGCCGACGTGGCGCACGGCGTCCGAGGCGACGCTGTCCGGCGCCGTCGCCGTCGCGCGCCAGCGCGCGAGACAGGCCCGCGACGGCAGGCGCGTCTTGGGATCGTGGTCGCGCTGGTAGATGATCTTGAAGCCGTGCTGCGGGGTCGGGTCGCTGACGACGACCATGCCGGGCGCGCCGACCAGGCGGTCGAGGATGGCGTGGATCTCGCCGCACAGTCCGGCCAGGTCGCCCGCGTGGTAGACCGCTTCGGAAATCGCGTACGTCGCCGCCTGGCGCCGCTCGGCACGCTTGCGGGCGCTGATGTCGCGCCCGACACCCAGGCGCAGGCCGTGGTCCGCGATATAGCGCGCCGACCACATGACGTCGACGCGGCGGCCGTCCTTGTGGAGGTAGCGGTTCTCGAAGCCGACGCGTTCCTGGCCCGCCTGCACGCGCGCGCTTTCCATGCACGTGATGGCGCGGTCCTCGGGCACGACGAAATCGAGCATGTATTGACCGATCAGCTCGGTGGGACGATAGCCGAGCATGCGTTCGCACCCGGCGCTGACGTCCACGATGATGCCACGCCGGTCCACCAGGAAAACGACGTCCAGCAACAGGTCGGCAATATTCGCCGACAGGGAACGGATCGATTGGACCATGGGGCCTGCTAACGGAAACAGCGGTGGGAAAATACTAGCATTCCCGCATGGAAAAAGGTCAAGCTATTTATGCATCGCCGGCCGGCTGTGCCATCGATCCGACAAACTGGCCGGCAAATCCCCGTCAGCTCGGCGCATCAGTTGCATAAAAGCATGGAGATAATGCAGGCATACTCCGACACAGAGGAACACATGCTCAACGAACGCGAAATCGAAAGCTGCTACCTGGGGCAGTTTATTCCGGTCCACTACCATCACAACATGCTGATGGACCATAACCGCATGCACAGCTTCAAGTCCGCGATCTACCACGCCGTGAAGCCGGGCATGAAGGTGCTGGAGCTGGGCGGGGGCACGGGCGTGTTGTCGTACTTCGCCGCCCAGAACGCGTCCCAGGTCTATTGCGTCGAGTTCAACCCGGACATGGTGCGCGAGGCGCGCCGCTTCCTCGCCATGAACCCGAACGGCCACAAGGTCGAGGTCATCCATGCGGATGCGTTCGAATACCTGCCGCCGGAACCCGTCGATCTCGTCATCTGCGAAATGATCCACGTCGGCATGCTGCGCGAAAAGCAGGTGGAGGTGATCGAGTCGTTCAAGCGGCGCTACCTGGCGCGCTTCGGCGGTCCGCTGCCGATCTTCATGCCGGAAGCCGTCATCATGGCCGCGCAGCCGCTGCAGCTCGAATACGATTTCGAGGGTTTCTACGCACCGATCGTGCAGTTCCAGCCGACCAACGTGATTTATCCGGGCACCATCGAGCTGGCGCAGCCGGGCGTGTATGCGATCATGGATTTCAGCCAGCCCGTCGGCGACGCGATCGCATGGGAAGGCCAGTTCCGCATGGAGCAGGGCGGCCGCCTGAACGCGCTGCGCTTCATCACCAAGAACGTGCTGTCCATCGTCGAGGAACGCGGCACGACGATCGACTGGCTGAACCACTACATGATGCTGCCGCTGGCCACGCCGCTGGACGTGCAGGCGGGCGACATCGTGCAGGTGAGCTTTGCCTACCGCGCGGGCGGCTCGATTCCGTCGCTGGAAGCGTCGATGCGCGCCGCGGTCGTCGAACGGGCGGGCGTGCCGGTGCAGGTCCGCGACACCGTCCTGGCCTGACCGTTTTCCCGCCGGGGACGGCGTCCGCTCGTCCCCGCTTTTGCCCCGTTTGTCTCCCCCCGCTGACCGTCCGTCGCAGAAACATTGCGGGTTAGCGTCCATACAACTACAGTCACATCGTCGGGCCGCACCGGCCCTTGCCCTGAAAGATGGAGCTGACGATGCTGGGTTTCCTCGTGTGGTTGGTGTTATTGTTCCTGTGCTGGCCGATCGCGCTGCTGGCGCTCGTGATGTATCCGCTCGTCTGGCTCGTGCTGCTGCCGTTCCGGCTGCTCGGGATCGGCGTCGAGGCCGTCTTCGAGCTGCTGCGGGCGATCGTCATGCTGCCGGCGCGCGTGCTGGGTGGAGGCGTAAGACGTTGAAAGTTGACGTCCGGCCAGTGTGCGCCGATTAACAGACGGACACGAACCATTCGCCTATCGTGCCCATACTGATGGCTTTCATTCGACAGCCATGCTTTTAAAGGAGTGACTATGCGCCTGGACATCTACCGCAGAGCCGAACACGACGGCAAGTTTTCTTACCTGGCCGTCCCCGAGACCCGCAATATCCCCGAGGAAGCCACGAATACCGACTGGGAGGTCGAAGCCCGGGCTTTCGAAGTCGACGACGATGCCGGACACCTGCCCGATTACGATATCCAGAACCTGAACGCCCAGCTGGCGGAAAAAGGCTACGCCGTCACGTCGTCGACGATGCACTGACGCTGTCTCGGTAGCACCACATTCGCGGCCGTACGCCGTCCGTCCCGACCAGCCGGGGTGGAGGGCGTACGGCCGCGTATCGCATATGGTATCCTTGCGCCTCGTTCAGTCGGAGGCGTCATGAAGTGGTTCGTAGTCGGTTTTCTCGTGCTCTCGGTCCTGCACATCCATTTCCGTGGCAAGGTCCGCCTGCCGTTCGGCCGGCAGCTGTTCGACCATTCGTCGTTCATGGCGCCGATCAATATCTTCATGCACCTGTTCTCGAAGGTGCCCAGCACGCCGTACATCCCGGTCCGTGAATTCCCCGAATTGTCCGTCCTGCAGGACAACTGGCCGACGATCCGTGAGGAAGGCCTGCGCCTCATCGAGATGAAGAAGATCAAGGCGTCCGAGGAGAACAACGACGCCGGTTTCAATTCCTTCTTCAAGACGGGCTGGAAGCGCTTCTACCTGAAGTGGTACGACGCGAGCCACCCGTCGGCCGAGCGCCTGTGTCCGCAGACGTACGCGCTGCTGCAGGGCATCCCGTCGGTGAAGGCGGCGATGTTCGCCGAGCTGCCGCCGGGCGCGAAGCTGAACCCGCACCGCGACCCGTTCGCGGGCTCGATGCGCTACCACCTGGGGCTGGCCACGCCGAACGACGACCGCTGCTTCATCGAAGTCGACGGCCAGCGCTACAGCTGGCGCGACGGCCAGGGCGTCATCTTCGACGAAACGTTCATCCACTGGGCCGAGAACGCCAGCGACAGCGACCGCCTGATCCTGTTCTGCGACGTCGAGCGCCCGATGCGCTTCGGCTGGATGCAGGCCGTCAACCGCTGGCTGGGCCGCACGATGATGACGGCGGCCGCCTCGCCCAACGAGAGCGGCGACCAGACGGGCCTCGTCAGCAAGCTGTTCCGCGTTTCGTACGTGATGGGCCAGTACCGCCGCCGCTACAAGGCGTGGAACAAGACGGCCTATAAAGCAACGAAGGTCGCGCTGATCGTGGGCGTCGCGGCACTCGTCTACTACCTCTGATCCATCTCTCCGACAAAGAAACGGGCCGCAATCGCGGCCTTTTTTCGTTTCCCAGATTCGGGGTCAGAGCACTTTTTTGGGCAAGATCTCCGGCGGAAAAGTGGCCGCCTGCCATCATACGTTCGCTGTCTTGCGCGGCACGTTGTGACGGCGGCACGGGAATGCCGCGATGCCGATTGATGCGCGGAGTAATTGATCGAAAATGTGCTCTGCCCCCGAATTTAAAAAGGGCCGCAAGCGCGGCCCGGTTTGTTGGGCCGCGCCTTGCGGCCAAAGGGGATACTCAGAACGTGAAGGGCATCCTGACCATTAGCGTGACGTCCGGTGTATCGCGCGTGAGGCCCGCGCCCACCGATACGCTCAGGGTCCGGTTGTTTTTCAGGCGGTACGAGTAGCCGAGCAGCAGCGTACCGAGCTGCACGCGCACGGAACCCGGAATGACCAGGCCGTTCTGGTGCATCCGGCCGACCGAATTGTGGTCGTAGCCGATGCTGAACGACGCCCGCTCGTTCAGCGCGAGACCCATGCCGAAGTTGAAGCCGAAGACGTCGCCCGGTTCCACCGTGCCCAGCAGTTCCTTGCTGCCGTTCAGCACGGTGCGGTAGACGTTGCCGCGCTTGAAGTTCTTCGTGTAGCTGAAGCCGCCGAAGAAGATGGCGGGATCGGACGGCAGCAGCCACGTCACGCTCGGCTGCACCGAATAGAAGCCCGAGCCGGTCGGCAGATCGAGCGGCAGGCCCGTGCCGGTGACGTTCTGGCCCACGCAGCGCGTCTGGCAATCCGTCACGACCTCGAATGGATCGCGGCCCGTGCGCGACTTGAAGCGCAGGCCGGCGATGTAGTACGGGGTGTCGACGCCGCCGTCGTTCAGTTGGTAGCGCCAGCCCAGCTCGATGTCGCCGATGCCCTTGCCGCTCGTCTCGAACGCGCGTTCGGCCGCCGTGCCCGTGAACAGTTCGCGGCTGACGGTCGAATCGCTGCGGTAGACGTACGGGATCTTCGCTTCGAATTCCAGGCGATTGTCGAAGCCGTAGCGGAACGTGGCGGTGGCCGTCGTCGTGTTGCGCTTCACTTCGCGCACGTCCAGCAGGCCGATCAGCAAGGCCGGAATCACCGTGTAGCCGACGAGGGCGACGCGGTTGCTGGACGAATAGCCGTACTGCACGGACGGCTCGAACACGACTTTACCCCGCGGCGTGAGCACGCCCGGGGTCTCGAAGATCGGCGCCACTTCCGGTGTCTTGGGCGCGGGCGGGCGGCCGACGGCATCGTTGCCCGCCTGGGCCTGGCCGCCACCGCCCGTGCCGCGCAGCGGCGCCAGGCGGCCCGGATAGACCGGATCCGCGAACGGCACGGCGAGCCTGGGCGGCGCGTCGAGCGGGCCGGCCTGCACCTGCACGGGCGCGTCGGGCTGGGGCGCCGGCAGGTTGCCGGTGCCGCGCATCCGCTCGAGCTGGGACGGGGCCGCCGCCGTCGCGGTGTTCGCGGGCGGCGCCACGCCGCTCGCGCGCAACTGGCGTTCCAGTTCGTCGACGCGCGCACGCTGCTCTTCCAGCTGTTGTCGCATGATCTTGAGCTGCTCGAGGAGGTCAGGACCGGACTGGGCACCGGCCGGGATGGCCGCCAGGGCCACGCTGACACCAATCACGCCGTACAGCGCTGGAATTTTATGCATAGGTGTTCTCCAGGTAAAAATCCGTCACCTGCCGGTGGCGGCGGTATTGAGCGCGTTCGCGAGGCTGGACTGGAAGTTCATGGACTGCAACAGTCCGCGTGCGTTCACGCTTGCATTGATGATGGTCTGGTTGTTGATCAACTGGTTGTTCAGGCTGTTCTGGATGACGGTGCCGCCCAGCGTCGTGTCGCCCATCTGGACGTTGAACGTGCCGCCGCCGTTCTGGATCAGCCGCACCTGGTTCGCCATGTCGGCGGTCAGCGTACTGTGGCCGCTCGTCAGCTTGCCGAGGTCGCCGAGCTCCAGCTGGCTGCGTTCGGCCACGTTGCCGTTGATCGTGACGATGCGCTCGATGCCGAGCGACACCGCCAGGCCGTTGTCGGTGATGAAGCCGCCGCGGTAGTCGTCCAGCGAGTCGGCCGCCACGGCGTTGTCGCTGGTGAACGGATTGTCCGGGCCGCCGGCATAGCCCTGCGTCGCGATCGCGGCGCTGGCCAGCACGAGGCCGATCTGGACGGGGATGCGCATGGGGTCTCCTGTCAAAAGTCGCCGGGACCGAATTTCGGCAGCGTCGTCATGTCGATCGCGGTCCGGGTCACTCCCTCGGCCAGCGGTGCGCGCGGCGCGGCGCGCCAGTCGAGGTCGGCGTTGAACGAAGGCTTGCCGGGCGCGTCGTGGATCACGAACAGCAGCCGGGTCGGCCAGATGGATTCGAAGTGCTCGCGCGTCACGGAGCGCGTGCCGCTGGACGGATCGCCCAGCAGGATGCGCCCGTCGTCCGCGCCCTTGATCACGACGAAGTGGTTGTAGCCCTTCTCGGAGATCAGCACGATGGCGGGCAGTTTGCTGTCGAACAGTTTCTGCAACGGCACCTGGAAGCCGTCCGCCTTGTAGCCGATCTTTGCGAGATAGCGCTGCATGTCCAGCAGCGAAAAGCCTTCGCGCCGGATCTTGGCCTGGTCACCGATTTCCCACATCGCCTTGAAGGCGGTCGTTTCGCTGATCGGATAGCCGTAGTGATAGGTCAGCAGCGTGGCCAGGGCGGCCGAGCCGCAGCTGAAGTCGTATTGCTGGCGGGTCGTCGAGGTGAAGCGCAGTTCGCGCATGCTCTTGACCGGTACGTCGAACCGGGCGCCGCCCGCGATCGGCAGGTCGGCCGCATCCACGCGGGCAGCGCCCGCCAGTGCGCACAGCAGCAGGGGCAGGGCGCCGTACTTCATTTGAACTGCAGGTTGACGATGGTGGCGTTCTGGATCAGGACGTTCGCGCCGCTGTTCTGGATGACCACCGGTATGCCCGACATATTGGCGAACGCGCCGGCATCGATCGTGTTCGACCCCGTGATGACGTTCACCGCGCTGTTGCCGCTCACGACCCCGCCGAGATTCGCGTTGTTGCTGGTGTTGAACGTGTCCGTCCCACCGCGCGAATGCTCCAGCTTGCCCAGGTCGGCGGCGGGGCCGAACCCGAGCGAGTCTTGCGCCTGGGCTGACTTGCCGGCACCGTTGTCGGCACCCGCGGCCGGCTGGGCGGCCGGCGCGCTATCCCGGGCGGGAACCGCGAGTTCCGGTCCTGCCCAGGCCGCGGATGCGCAGACCGCGAGCACAGCGAAGCTGCACACGCGGTTGCTGACGCTACTCTTGAGTGATGACTGCATTCTCTACCCCCGGTTGCATCGAAAAACCGCCGTGCCCGCGGGCACGGCGGTCCTTGGCATTACTTGCCGACAGCCAGGTTGCTCTGGACGTTGACACTCTGCTGGACCAGCGAGGAGAAGCCGTTGTTCTGGCTGATCACCATCACGCCCGCAGCCGACTGGCCGACACCGCTCATGTTGTTGGACATGTCGAAGGACCCGGCATTGACGGTGTTCGAACCGCCGTTGCCGCCGGTGCCCGCACCGCCCAGGCCGCCCGTGCCCACGCCGGCCGTGATGTTGGCCAGTGCGCCGCCTGCGCCGCCGGTGGTCGAGCCGCCCGCGCCGCCTGCGCCGCCGTTGCCGGCGGTCGAATCACCCACGGTTGCCGAACCGGTCGTGGCGCTGCCGGTCGTGGCCGAACCGCCGGCGGCACCTGCGCCTGCCGTGTTCGAGGCCATGCCGCTGGCCGCACCCGCACCGCCTGCTGCGCCCGCACCACCCGCGCCCGAGGTTGCCGTGCCGGCAGCACCTGCGCCGCCTGCGCCCGAGGTCGCCGAACCTGCCGCACCGGCACCGCCCGCGCCGCCGGCGCCGCCCGTGTTGCCGGCAGCGTTGCCGGCCGTCGAGGTCAGGGCTGCGCCCGCACCACCTGCCGCGCCGGTCGCTGCGCCGCCTGCCGCGCCGTTACCTGCCATGTTCGAGCCGGCGGCACCTGCGGCGCCAGCACCGCCTGCCGCACCTGCCGCACCCGCACCGCCGGCGCCGCCGGCCGCACCCGCTGCGCCTGCACCGCCGGCGCCGCCGGTCGTGGTGCCTGCCGTCGAGGTCGACGCACCGCTGGTGGTGGCGCCGCCGGTCGAGACGGGCGAACCCGAGGTGGCGGTGCCGCTGGCGCCGCCCGTGCCGCCGTCGGCCGACGAGGAACCGCCGGCGCCCGACGTTGCCCAGCTGCCGCCGGCGCGGGTCATGCCGCCCGTGGCCGCGTTCGATGCGGTCGAGCCGGCATTGCCTGCCGAACCTGCCGCGCCGCCTGCACCGCCGGTGCCGCCCATGGCGCCCGCCGCACCTGCGCCGCCCGCGCCGCCTGCCGCACCGGCGCCGCCGGCACCGCCCGTGGCCGCACCGGTCCTGCCGCCGGCGCCGCCCAGGCCGGCCGTCGTCGCACCGCTGGCGCCACCGTTACCGCCCGACAGGTCGCCCGACGCGCCGCCGTTGCCGCCCATCGCGTTGCCGGCCATGCCGCCCGCTGCACCCGCACCGCCGGTGCCCGTGGCTGCGCCGCTGGCCGCGCCTGCGCCGCCCGTGGCGGCGACCGTGCCGGTGCTGCCACCCATGCCACCCGCTGCGCCGCGGCCGCCGTTGCCGCTGGTGGCGCCCGTCGCCATGCCGCCTGCGCCGCCCGCACCCGCGGTCGCGCCGCCGATGGTGGCGCCGCCTGCGCTGGCGCCGCCGTTGGTGGCCAGGCCGCCGGCCGAACCGGCTGCGCCGTTCGCGCTGCCCGCGCTGCCGCCCGCGCCGGCGGTCGCCGAGATGCCGCCGCCGGTGCCGGCTGCGCCGTTGCCCGCCGTGCCGGCGGCGCCGTTGGCGTTACCGGTGTTGGTGGCGACGTTGCCGATGTTCGAGATGGTGTTGCCCGACACGCGGCCCGTCAGGTTGGCCGTGTTGTTGGACGACGAGGTGTTGAAGCTGTTCGAGAAGTTCGACGTCGCGGTGCCGCCGTTGTTCACGGCCACGGAGCCGGTCGCGGACGCGGTCGAGTCGCCCGAGCTGTTGTTCTTGCCCGTGCTGTTGTCGTTGTCGCGGTTGGTCGTGGTGGTCGTCGAGTTCGAGACCGTGCGGTTGGTCGAGGTGTTGTTGGTGCTGTTGTTGCTGCTGTCCGAGGTGTTGTTCGAGTTACGGGTGCTGTTGTCGCTGTTGTCCGTCGACCGGTTGGTCGTCGTGGTGGTGACGCTGCGGTTGCTGTTGTCGGTGTTCGTGCTGCGGTTGCTGTTGTCGCTGCGGTTGCTGTTGTCGGCCGTGTTGGTGCTGCGGTTGCTGTTGTCGGTCGTCGTGGTCGTCCTGCTGCGGTTGCTGTTGTCGCTGCGGTCGCTGTTGTCGGCCGTGTTGGTGCTGCGGTTGCTGTTGTCGGTCGACGTGGTCGTCGTCGTCGTGTTGGTGCTCTTGTTGTTGTTCTGGTCCGAGTTCGCGGTCGCCGTGCTCGTGTTCGTGCTGTTGTTGCTGCTGTCCGAGGTGTTGGTGCTGTTGTTGCTGCTGTCCGAGGTATTGTTCGAGTTACGGGTGCTGTTGTCGCTGCTGTCCGACGTGCGGGTCGTCGTCTGCGTGACGGTGGCGCCGCCGCCGTTCGCATTGACGCCATCCTGGGCTTGTGCGGTCAGCGAGAATGCCAGCGAAATGGCAGTCACGAGCAAAGTCTTGTTCATTCGAGTTCCCCTCTGGGTTTGATGGTTGGTGATGGGTCGGCTGTAGCGCCGACCTCCATCCCTTTGCAGTTTCAGTGCCAGCCTCACTGCAGAGCTCGCTAACCCTTTGTTTTTGTTGGCTTTGTACGGATCTTCCTACACGACTGTCAGAGAAAATCCGGTACGATTTACCGAAAATATCGAAAAACTGTTTCACTTCCGGCACAACTCTGTCCACATACACGCTGCAACACCCAAAAAAAAGTGGACACCTTGTCCACTTGTGCCACATGCCGCACACGCGTCACTCGCGCATGCCGTGCTTGCTCAGCAAACGGTACATCGTCGTGCGCGATACACCCAGGTCGCGCGCCGCGCGGCTCACGTTGTGGCCGCTGCGGTCCAGGCATTCGCGCAGGGCGCGCCGCTCGGAACGCATGCGGGTGTCGTCCAGCGCGGCGGGCGTCGGCGCCATGATCCCGCGCGTCAGCCCCAGGTCTTCCGGCATGATCAGGCGGCCGTCCGACATGACCAGTGCCCGCCGCACCCGGTTGATCAGTTCGCGCACATTGCCTGGCCAGTCGTGGTCGAGGATCGCCTCGATCGCCCGGTTGGAAAAGCCCTTCAGGCGCGGCGATTTTTCGCTCGCGTACATGTGGAAGAAGTACTCGGCCAGCGTGACCAGGTCGTCGCGCCGTTCGCGCAACGGCGGTACCGTCACCGGCAGCACGGCGAGGCGGTAGTACAAGTCCTCGCGGAATGCGCCGCTCGCGACGGCCTGCTGCAGCTGGACGTGCGACGCGGCGATCACCCGCACGTCCACGCGGATGTTGCGGGTACTGCCGAGGCGGCAGATCGTCTTCTCCTGCAGGAAGCGCAGCAGGTTGGCCTGCAGGTCCTTCGGCAGGTCGCCGATCTCGTCGAGGAACAGCGTGCCGCCGTCCGCCGACTCGATCAGGCCGGCCTTGCCCCGCGTCGCGCCCGTGAACGCCCCGCGCTCGTAGCCGAACAGCTCGGAGTGGATCAGGCTCGGCGCGATGGCGCCGCAGTTGATGGGGACGAACGGTCCCGCGGCCCGGTCCGACTGCGCGTGGATCGCCTGGGCCGTCAACTCCTTGCCGCTGCCGCTTTCTCCCCAGATCAGCACGGGCGCCGCGACCTTGGCGACGCGCGACACCTGCGCGCGCAGCCGTGCGATCGCGTCGCAGCCGCCGACCAGCGGCGATGCGGGATCGTCGTGCCCGTCGTTGGCGCTGGGCCGCCGGCGCAGCATCGCCCAGCCGTGCGCATGGCCCAGCGTGTGGGCCAGCCGGACCGGATCGACGGGGGCCGTGTGGTAATCGCACAGGTGCTCCACGACGAGGTCGCGGCAGGGCGCGGATTCGAGATCGCGCGGGCTGAATACGCCGACCCACTGCATATGGCTGTAGCGGCGCAGAAAGGTGTCCACTTCGGCCGGCCGGTGCTGCTCGCGGTCGTGCACGAGCAGGCCGACCAGGTAACGGTCGTTACGCAGTTCGCGCCCGGCTTCGCCGAGGTTGCTGACACTGCGGATCTCCCAGTCGAGCATTGCCTCATTGAGCAGGGCGCGCGCACCCTTGTCATCCGGGGCAATGCACAGCAGGCGCTTTCGGGTCATCCATCCTCCATCGGGTAATCGGCCGGTCCTCGCAACGGCGGCAGACGAATGGGAGAGCCGGCATAATTTATTGACAAGTGTAACTGGGTGTAACCGAGACTGCTGTTCTGTAGCCTGTTAGCAATTTCTTATTATCAGTTGATCTTTGTTTAATATTATGCCGCTCGTGAAATATTCGTGGCGGACGATAGATATCGACAGGTGGTTACAATTAGTCACAATCGTGTAACCGATCCTCGTCGTGGTCAAGGAAATAACTGCCGCCGTGTGGCTTTTTCCCGATTGCGGAAGGGGAACCCCCCATCGCTGGGGGGAGGTGGCGGAAGGGACGGGTCAAAAACCGAACGGCATGCGGGCCGTGAGGGTCACGTCCGGCGTGTCGCGCGTGAGACCTGCGCCCACGGACACGTTCACGGTGCGGTGCGCATCGAGGCGGTACGACGCGCCGAGCAGCAGCGTGCCCAGCTGGATGCGGGCGGAACACGCCGATCCACGCCGTGTCGCGGTGGCGCCGCAGGAAACCGTCGAGATCGAAGGACCGCAGCAGCGCGCGTGTGCGCAGCAGCAGGCCGACGGGATAGCCGTCCGCGCGCAGCACGCGGTCCGCATCGGCCAGGTTGTCCACGCAACAGGTGTCCCAGTCGTGGATGGGACCGGTCATGAGCGCGGCGGTGTGCGCGTCGTCGGGAGCGATGCAGAGCAGGCGCTTGCGCATGGTCCACCTCCAGGAGCATGGCCGGTCCGCGCCATGGCCGATCACGGCGGGACGGCCGCGAGTTGCGTGCGCACGGACACCGTGCGGCCCTGCCTCCTGGTACGGTTTGTCAAGGCGCCGTTACGGCCATCTTAACGGGACAGGCGCGCACACCGCAGGCAGGCGCGGCCTGGAAGCGACAGGCTCGTGCGAAGGCACGAGCGCGCTGGACGAATGGAGAAAAAAATGGAGAAAAGAGTCAGCGGACGCGCCGGACCTTGGGCGAGGCGTTGGTGCCTTCGATCTCCAGGAACAGAGTGCCGAACATATTGCGCACGATCTTGACCGGCGGATTGCTCACCGGCGCAAGGTCCGCCGAGCTGCCGTCGACCACTTTCCACACCTGGCCGTTGGCGAGGGTGAACAGCGTAGCCGGGCCCCAGCCGGCGACCGTGCCGACGATCGTGCTCTCGATCGAGCGAGCCGGTTCCTCGGGCGTCTTCTGCTCGAGGCCGAAGGCTTGCGCGGCCGCGGCCGCCGGACGCGCTGCGGCGGGAATCGCGTCATAGCAGCCCAGGCGCGCGGCGCCGTCGGCCAGCTTGCGGCATGCCAGGATGGCGGCATCGTCGGCCAGGGCCACGCCCGTCGCGCCCAGCAGGGCCAGCAGTAGAGAAGTGCGCAGGATCATCAAGGGCCTCATGCGCGCGGACGCTGGCGGTGGAAGACGAGCGGGCTGTACGGAATGGCGGACGGCGGCGGCGAATTCAGGATGCCTGGTTTCATCGCGCCCATCACGTGCATCTCGCACGGCTTGCAATCGAATTTCAGCGTGTAGGTTTCGTCGCCGGACACGAGCGTCATCGGCTCCGCCCGCACCTGGCCCTGCACGCCCTGCACACCCTTGGCCTGCTTGGGGCACAGGTTGAACGAGAAGCGCAGGCAGTGCTTGGTGATCATCAGCGACACTTCGCCCGGTTCCTCGTGCGATTCGTACGCGGCCGCGATCAGCTGCACGCCGTGCTTGCGGTAGAACGCGCGCGCCTTCTCGTTGTAGACATTGGCCAGGTAGCTGAGCTGGGTGTCCGGATACGCGGCCGGCGGTTCGACCGGCTGCGCGCGCTCGGGACGCTGCCACGCCGCGAGGCGCGCCGCTTCCTGGGCGGCGATGGCATCGCGGCGCAGGCCGTTGATGGCGCTCGCCGGCACGAACCACGGCTGCGACAGGCTGACGGCTATCGTGCCCGCCTCGAACATCGTGTTGCCCAGCTTGGCGAGGCTCGTGCGCAGGCCCGCCAGCGCCTGGTCGGCCTGCTGGGCCGGCTGCAGCGCGAGGCTGGCCGCGGTCGTCGTCGTGATGCCGTCCTCGTCGGTGACGGTCAGACGCAGGCCGTCGGCCGTGTCTTCCAGCCGCAGGTCCGCGCGCACCTTGCGGTCGGACGATTTCTTGTTGAGGGCCGCTTCCCACTGGTGGTCGCGGTTGCGGTGGATGACGGTGCCGACCTTCAGGCCCGGCAAGGTGGCCAGGCCCTCGTTCGGGAACACGCGCCAGCGCTGGCCGTCTTCGTCCTCCGACAGCTTTTGCACGGTGTTCGCCTGGATGCCGACCGTCTCGCGCTTGTGCATGTAGTTCAGGCCGTCGCCATTGGCCATCGGCGAATTCGTGACGAGATCGAAATTGTCACCGCCGATGCGCGCGACGGTGCCCAGCTCCACGCCCACGTACTTCGGCGAATCGAACGCACCGATGGTCTGCTGGCGGCCCTGGGCGAAATAATCCGTGTGGCCGCGGTGGAAGTTCTTGTCGACGTCCGGCGTGAACATCACTTGCGTACGGCCGCTCGACGCGCGCGCCAGTTCCGGACGGCGTTCCAGGATCTCGTCCAGCAGCAGGCGGTAGTGAGCGGTGATGTTCTTCACATAGCCCATGTCCTTGTAGCGGCCTTCGATCTTGAAGGAGCGGATCCCGGCGTCGACGAGCGCTTCCAGGTTGCGGCTCTGGTCATTGTCCTTCATCGACAGCAGGTGTTTTTCGTAGGCGACGACGCGGCCCTGGCCGTCCGACAGCGTGTACGGCAGGCGGCACGCCTGCGAGCAGTCGCCGCGGTTGGCGCTGCGGCCCGTGTCCGCGTGCGAGATGTAGCACTGGCCGGAGAACGCGACGCACAGCGCGCCGTGGATGAAGTATTCGAGCGGCGTGTCGACCTCGGCGCGGATGGCCTTGATCTGTTCGATGGTCAGCTCGCGCGCCAGCACCAGCTGCGAAAAGCCGACCTGCGACAGGAACTTCGCCTTTTCCACGGAGCGGATGTCGCACTGCGTGCTCGCGTGCAGCTGGATCGGCGGCAGGTCCAGTTCGAACATCGCCATGTCCTGCACGATCAGCGCGTCGACGCCGGCGTCGTACAGCTGGCGGATCTGCTGTTCGGCCGTTTCCAGCTCGGCGTCGTGCAGGATCGTGTTCATGGTGACGAAGATGCGCGCGCGGTAGCGGTGCGCGAATT
The DNA here is from genome assembly GCF_030411975.2 of Massilia orientalis. Classification (NCBI taxonomy): domain Bacteria; kingdom Pseudomonadati; phylum Pseudomonadota; class Betaproteobacteria; order Burkholderiales; family Oxalobacteraceae; genus Massilia; species Massilia orientalis. Next base: position 65,088 of record NZ_JASNRB020000003.1, read on the forward strand.
CGACGAGGCCCGCGATGTCTTCCAGCGTGTTGCTGGCGTTGTGGCGCGCGCCGAATGCGGGACCGCCGATGTAGACCGCGTCCGCGCCGTGCAGGATGGCTTCGCGGCCGATCTCGGCGGTTTTGGCGGGGGACAGCAGTTCGAGCTGGTGGGCGAGCAGTGACATGGCGGGTGATCCTGGCTGACGAAGGCGGAAATTATAGCCAGATCAAGGGCTTATGTCACCGTTCGGCGTGCACCTCGACGTGCAGGACGTCTTCGATGGCCGTGCGCAGCGCCTCGGGCGCCACCGGCTTGGGCAGAACCGGGATGTCGTCCGGCAGGCCCATGGCCCGGATCGTGGCCGGATCCAGCCCGCTCGTGACGACGATGGCCATGTCGCGGTAGGCCTCGCTCGCGCGCAGCGTACGGATCATGCGCAGGCCGTCCACGCCCGGCATGCTGAGGTCGCCGACGAGCAGGTGCGGTCGCGTCTCGCCGATGCGGATCAGCGCTTCGAAACCGTTGCCGACCCGGACGACGTCCAGCGGCAGGTCCCAGCCGGACATCGCCCCCTCGTACCGCGCCATGGTCGACGCGTCGTCGTCCACGAGCAGCACCTTGTAGCGCGCGGGCGCCGTACGCTCCAGCATCGCCTGGCGCCGGCGCTCGACGTGTCGTTCGATCGACGCCAGCGCGATGCGCCGGTGGCCGCCGGCCGTCTTCCACGCTTCCAGGGTGCCGCTTTCCACCCACAGCTGCACCGTGCGGTGCGACACGCCCAGCATGGCGGCCGCCTGCCGGGTATTGCAGTAGGCGGCGGCGTCGAAACCGGGTTCCGGTGAGGTCGGGCGGTGGGGCGATGTCATGGCTGCCAGATCATGTTGTTTGAAAGATTCCGTCTGATGCACTTAGGAATCTATCAAATAATCACAATCTATGACAGCAATATTTACGCACCAATACCAAAATGGCAACAGTCAATGCAGCGGCCGCCCCGTCCCGCCCGTGCGTTCGACCCGGATCGCGATGGATTTCGCGGCCGGCACCTTGCTCTCCTTCGCATAGTGCCAGAGCGGAATCAGCGGATTGCACTCCGGGAAATAGCCCGCGACGCAGCCGGCCGGTACGCTGTATTCCACGACGCGCAAGCCTTCGACCTTGCGCTCGACGCCATCGTCGACGGCCGTGCTGGCCGTGACAATGTCACCGTCGGCCAGGCCCAGGCGGGCCATGTCCGTGCCGGCCATGAACAGGACGTCGCGGTCCTGCACGCCGCGGAAACGGTCTTCCAGGCTGTAGATCGTCGTGTTGAACTGGCCGTCGCTGCGCACTGTGAACAGGCGCAGGGCGTCCTCGGGCACGGGCATGTCGGGGTCCGCGGACAAGGTGTCCGGCACGGTGAAATTCGCCTTGCCGGTCGGCGTGTTCCACTTGCGGTCCGCTGCCGCCAGCGGTTTGCGGAAACCGCCAGGCTGCCACATGCGCTCGTTGAAATCGTGGAAGATCTTCGGGTACGTCGCGGCGATGGCGTCGCGCACCTTCGCATAGTCCGCCACCCATCCATCCCAGTCGACCTTCGAATTCGGGTCCAGCGTCGCCTTCGCCAGGCCGGCCACGATGGCCGGTTCGGACAAGAGCGTGTCCGCCGCCGGTTCGGCGCGGCCGCGCGAGCCGTGCATGCAGCCCGTGGAATCTTCCATCGACACGGACTGCTCGCCGCTGGCCTGGCGGTCGATCTCGATGCGGCCCAGGCAGGGCAGCAGGTATGCCGTCTTGCCGTGCACGAGGTGGCTGCGGTTCAGCTTGGTCGAGATCTGCACCGTGAGCGGGACGGCGCGCCAGGCGGCGTCCATCTGGCCGTGGTCGGGCACGGCGCGCACGAGGTTGCCGCCGAGGCTGATCAACGCCTGCAGCTTGCCGCCCTTGATCGCCTCGCACATCTCCACGGTGTTCATGCCCTTGTCGCGCGGCGGCTCGAACCCGTACAGCGCCTTCAGCTTGTCCAACGGCGCCAGTTCCGGCTTTTCCGTGATGCCGACCGTACGCTGCCCCTGCACGTTCGAGTGGCCCCGCACCGGGCAGATGCCGGCGCCCGGCTTGCCCATATTCCCCCGCAACAGCAGGACGTTGACGAGCATCTGCACGTTCAGCACCCCGTTGCGGTGCTGCGTGAGGCCCATGCCATAGATGCCGATCACCTGCTTCGCACGGAGGTACGTGCCGGCCGCCTGCTCGATCTGCGCTTGCGTGAGACCCGATTCCTTTTCGATCTCGTCCCACGTGCGGGCGCGTATCGCGGCCGCGAAGTCGTCGAAGCCGTGGCAATGTTCTTCGATGAAGGCGGTGTCGAGGGCGCGCGGTCCGCCGGTCGTCAGTGCGCGCTCGTCCGCCTCCAGCACGGCCTTGCACAGGCCCGTCAGCGCCGCCACGTCGCCGCCGGCCTTCACCTGGTGGTACTGGGTGCTGATCACGGTCTCGTGGCCGCTCAGCATCTCGAGCGGGGATTGCGGGTTCACGAAGCTGACGAGGCCGCGCTCGCGCAGTGGATTGAACGTGACGATGGGGACGCCGCGCTTTCTCGCCTCCTGCAACTGGTGCAGCATGCGCGGGCTGTTCACGCCCACGTTCTGGCCGAAGAAGAAGATGCAGTCGGTCTGTTCGAAGTCGTCCAGCACGACGGTCCCGATCGGCACGCCGATCGTCTTCGGCAGCGCGACGGACGTGCTTTCGTGGCACATGTTGGAACTGTCCGGCAGGTTGTTGTTGCCGTACATGCGCGCCAGCAGCTGGTACATGTACGACGTTTCCAGCGAGGCGCGGCCCGAGCTGTAGAACGCGACCTGTTTGGGATCCATCTTGCGCAGTTCGGCACCGATTTCGGCAAACGCGCGGTCCCAGGTGATTTCCACGTAGCGGTCCAGCGCGCCGTCGTAGCGCATGGGCACCGTCAGGCGGCCCGCTTCCTCGAGTTCGTGGTCGTTCCAGCCTTCCAGTTCGCGTAGCGTATGGCGCTTGAAGAATGCCGGGTCGAGGCGCTTGCTCGTGATTTCCCACGCCGTCGCCTTGGCGCCGCTTTCGCAGAACTCGGCCGGATGCGGATGGGCCGGCTTCGCCCATGAACAGCTCACGCACATGAAGCCGTCCGGCTTGTTCTGCTGCATCAGCAACTGCGTGCCCTCGAGGGGGACGCGTTCCTTCAGCAGGATCGTGGTGACTTCCTTCACCGAGCCCCAGCCGCCGGCCGGGATTTGCGGTTCGTTCGGTTCGTTTGGTTTGCCGCCGTGCTTGCTCATGATCAGACTCCCAATGCGCGATACCGTGGAGCTTGATCGGATGGCGCAACCATGTCTGTTCGACAGCGCACACGCAAAATCGGCAAATCCGTGCACTGCGTACGGCGTTGCACAGACCGCCGGGGCCGCGCGCGCCGATGATCTGCCCATCATCATTCAAACCACTGGACCCCATCATGACCGCCCCGATCCCGTTCGAACCGCGTTTCGAAAGCCTGGAAGACGACGAAGCGCAGACCACCTTCGACCTGCAGACGACGATGCGCAGCATTTCCACGAAGACGTACGAGGATTCCGGCCGCGCGCTGCGCAGCGTGCACGCCAAGACGCACGGCCTGCTGGTTGGCGAACTGACCGTCGAGGCGGGGCTGCCGGACGCGTACGCGCAGGGCCTGTTCGCCCAGCCGGGCACGTATCCCGTCGTGATGCGGCTGTCGACGACGCCGGGCGACGTGCTGGCGGACGACGTTTCCACGCCACGCGGCATGGGGATCAAGGTCGTCGGCGTCGAAGGCCCGCGCGTGGGCGGGAGCGAGCACGACGTCACGCAGGACTTCGTGCTCGTCAACGGTCCCGTGTTCAGTGCGCCGAACGCGCAGAAATTCCTCGGCAGCGCCAAACTGCTGGCCGCGACGACGGACAAGGCGCCGAACCTCAAGCGCCTGTTTTCCGCGCTGGCGCGCGGCGCCGAACAGGCGGTGGAAGCCGTCGGCGGCGGCAGCGTGACGTTGAAGGCGCTGGGCGGCCATCCGGAAACGCATCCGCTCGGCGAGACGTATTACAGCCAGGTGCCGATCCTGTACGGCCGCTACATGGCGAAGGTGCAGGTGGCGCCCGTGTCGCCCGCGTTGATGGCGCTCGCGGGCAGCCACGTCGACCTGGAGGGCCGCCCGGACGGCCTGCGCGACGCGGTCGTCGGCCATTTCGCGGACGAAGGGGGACAGTGGGAAGTGCGGGTGCAGCTGTGCACGGACATCGACCGCATGCCGATCGAGGACGCGTCCGTCGAATGGCCGGAAGACTTGAGCCCGTACGTGACCGTGGCGCGCCTGCGCGCGGCGCCGCAGAAGGCGTATGGCGAGGACCTGGCGCGCCTCGTCGACGACGGCATGCAGTTCAATCCGTGGCATGCGCTGGCCGCGCATCGCCCGCTCGGCTCGATCATGCGGGTGCGCAAGGCGGTGTATGCGATGTCGAAGCGCTTCCGCGCGGAGCGCAACGGCAGCCCGATCGCGGAGCCGCGCGACGTCGAGGGGGTGAAAGCCGCGGCGCGGCGCTGATGTTATCATCGGCGTCGATGAATTCTCTTCACGATCCCGAGACCGACGCCTTGCCGCCCACGGCGCAGCCGCGGCGTGTGCTGCGCATGCGCGCGGGCGTACTCGCCGAGGTGGACGACCTGGTCGTCGACGAGGTTCCCGTCGCACTGGTCTACAACGGGATCTCGCATGCCGTCATGATGGCCACGCCGGCCGACCTGGAAGACTTTGCGCTGGGCTTCACGCTGAGCGAAGAGATCATCGTGGGGCCGGGCCAGTGCTACGGGATCGACGTCGAGCCGGCCGCGGGCGGCGTCGCCGTGCAGATCGAGATCGCCGGTAGCGCGTTCATGGCGCTGAAGGAGCGCCGCCGCAGCCTGACGGGCCGCACGGGCTGCGGCCTGTGCGGCGTGGACAGCCTGGATCAAGTCTGCCGCGCGTTGCCGTCCCTGACGCCGGCGCGCGGCTTCCACGTCCACGGCGTACGGCGCGCGCTGGGCGCGATCGGCGCGGAACAGACACTGACGAAGCTGACCGGCGCGGCCCACGCGGCCGCCTGGTGCGGCATGGACGGCACCCTGCGCATCGTGCGCGAGGACGTCGGCCGCCACAACGCGCTGGACAAGGTGATCGGCGCGATGGCGCGCGAACGCGCGGCGCCCGGCGCCGGTTTCCTGTTGATCACCAGCCGGGTCAGTTTCGAGATGGCGCAGAAGGCCGCGGTGGCGGGCGTGTCGGCACTCGTCGGCATGTCGGCGCCGACCCTGGCCGCCGTCGAACTGGCCGACAAGGCCGGGCTGACGCTGCTCGCGTTCGCGCGCGGGAACGACTTCGTCTGCTATACGCACGCCGACCGCCTCGGCCTGGCCGGCGCGTGACAATCAGCCGGAGACGAGCGCCAGCAACGCGTCCCGGTCGGCCGCGTGCTGGCGCTGGGCCGTGACGCGGTCCCACAGCAGGAACATGCCGTACGCCCATTGCGCCACCAATTCCGCTTCCCCGGCCGGCCGCGTCGCCGCGCTGCCCAGCAGGCGTTCGATCTCCGCGCGCGTCTGGGTGGTGACCTGCTCGTAATTCCACACGCCTTTCGGCCGCATCTTCTGGCGGGCACGGTAGCGGCGCGCCCGCTCGGCGTCGCTGAGCTTGTCCTCCTTCGGCGGACGGCCGCGCTTCTTCGCCAGCGCCGCGTCGAGCGGCAATTCGATCGTGCTCAGGTCTTCCGGTTGCTTCATGGTGCGGTCGAGAATGATTGTCGCGCCATTATTCGTGACGCATTTCAATAAAGCAATAGGGAACTGCGCGTGCGCTGGCCTGCCTAACGGTGCGGGAGGCTGATGACAACCTTGTGCCGGGAGGTCTCATGGCAACCAATCGCATCGCAATCGCCTGCCAGGGCGGCGGCAGCCACGCCGCGTACACGGGCGGCGTCCTTCCCATCCTGCTCGAGCAGTTCGACAACCGTGCCGACGAGGACGGCGCCGACCGGACGGCGCTCATCGCGATCAGCGGCACGTCCGGCGGCGCCATCAGCGCGCTGCTCGGCTGGTACGGCTTCATCACGGGCGGCGCGCCCGAGGCGGGGCGCCGGCTGGACGCGTTCTGGCAGGGCAATTCCGCAGTCGGTCTCGTCGAGTCGACGGTCAACCATGTGTGCCGCGGCCTCGCCGACCTGGCCGCGATGGGCGGCTGGGACGTCAAATCCAGCCCGTACGTGTGGCCGCTCGCGGGCATGGAGCGATGGAACGCGACCGCGTGGCCGGCGCTGGCCCGCATGCTCGGGCCGGACAATCCCTGGATGCGCCCCGGCTTCTTTTCGCTGCCGGCGCTGCTGCGCCCGGGCGTGGACTGGCCGCTCGTCGCGCTGCTGGGCGAGTTCGCCAGTATTCCGACCGAGGTGGAGCGCTGGCTGCGCAGCGACCTGGAGGCGGCCATGTTCCCACCGGCGGCACCTTGCCAGGAACGCTACCGGGCGGACCGGGGCGCGGTCGAGGGCCGCATCGCGAACAAGCTCGGCGCCGCCGACCGCCTGCGCGCGCGCATGGCGCAGATCGGCGTCCAGCCCGGCAGCCTGCTGCACGCCGCACTGGAGCGGTGGCGTCCGCCCGCAGTGCGCTTCGACGCCGAGGCGCTGGGGCAGCTCGCCGATGCCGTGCGCCTCACCTTGCGTCCGATCCCGCGCCTGCTGCTGGGCGCCGTGGAATTGCACGAGGGGGAATTCGTCGCGTTCAGTTCCGAGCGGGCGCCGGGCGATGGAGGGATCTCGCTCGACGCGGTGCTGGCGTCCGCCGCCGTGCCGTGGCTGTTCCGCGCGCACGAGATGGCGGGCCTCGACGAGGCGACGCTCGCCCCGCGCCCGTTGACCTTGTGGGACGGGCTGTTCTCGCAGAATCCGCCGATCCGCAACTTCCTGTCCGGCGTGGCGGACGACGAGAAAAAGCCGGACGCGATCTGGGTCGTGCAGGTCAACCCCAGCCAGGCCAGGCTGGCTGGGAATGGACCGCACATCGCCTTCGACGGCGGCGAGATCTGGGAACTGCGCAATGCGCTGGGCGGCAATCTCGCCATGAACCAGGAACTGGGTTTCGTCGATGCGATCAACCGCCGCATGGAAAGCGGCCGCGGCGACGATGCGTCCCCCGCCAGCGCGGCGGCGCAGCGGCGCGACAAGCTCGTGCAGGTCGACCGCATCGTCATGGATGGCACGGCCGTCGAGGCGGCGGCCGGCATGCCGCTGGGCGCGAACTCCAAGCTGGACCGCGACCCGGCCCTGCGCGCCGCGCTGTGGGACCACGGGGCGGCGCAGGCACGGCGCTACCTGGCCCTGCGCGAGCACGTGCCCAGGCTGTTCGCCGACCTGGACGTCACCCTGGCCGGGGCCTGTGCCTGCGCCGCGGGCCAGCGTCCGGATGGGGCCGGCGGCACGGTCCGGCCGGACGGCGCGGCACACTTCGGCGAGCTCGTCATCGATGGCGCGACCGTCCACGGCATCGCGCCGGACGTGCCCAGGATGCCGCAGGCCGTCGTCGCCTGGCGCTCGGCGCACACGCTGATCAACGGCCGGCCCGTACGCATCGAAGGACGGTCCGAGCTCATGGTCGCGGATGCCGGCTGGCAGCTGAAGGACGGGCGGATCACGGCCGTCGCGCCGCAGCCGCGGTCCGGGCGGACGCCCGCGCCGGCACGGGCGCCGGCGGGGCGGCAAGCCGTGCCGGTACGGCCGCCGCCGGAGGCTCGGCACTGAATATATAATGTGCAATCGGCAACGATCCCGGTAGAATGACAGGGTTGTACGTTCGTAAATACTGTCAAGGAGTCCCGGATCGTGGTTTTACCATTCAAAAGGTCGGCGGCGGCAGTCGCCGTCGTCTGTGCGCTCGTGGGCGGCGCCTGTTTCGCGCAGGAGGCCGGTCCGCAAAGCATCGTCGTCACGGGCCAGCGGGGCACGTCGGCCTGGGTACGGGCCGAGAGCGCCCACGTCGTCGTGCTGTCGGACGCGCCGCGCGAGGACGTGGCCCGGCTCGTGGAACACCTGGAACGCCTCGACAGCCTGCTGCGCGTGTACACGGACGACTACCGCCCGACGTCGGCGGGTCCGGAGAGCAAGCTGAACCTCGTGTACCTGAACGATGTGCGTGACCTGGACCTCGTGGCGGCCGACCGCCCGGCCAATGGCATCGCGCTGTTCCGCGACTGCACGGACGGCACCCAGGGCTTCCTCGTGCGGACGGCGCCGCTGGCGGCCATCGACGACGACAAGCTCGTCAAGACGCCCCTCGACGAAGGACTGTCCTACGTGTCGGAAGCGTATGCACGCCACTTCCTGTACCGGCACACGGACGTGCGCGGCCCGTCCGCCTGGATCGAAGGCTTCGCGAATTATTTCGCGGGCGTGCGCTTCGGCGCGACGCAGATGGTGATCGGCCGCACGCCGCCGGGCGTGGGCCGGTATTTCTATTTCCTCGACCAGGGCCACCGCTACAACCTCGACTATGCCGACATACTGGGGCCGCGTCCGTTCGCGAACCTGTCCGACACGCGGCGCCGGGCCGCGGGCGTGGAATTCGAGGCCCGTTCCTGGCTCCTCGCGCACTACATCCTCGGTGCCGGCGAACGGCGCAGGAAGCTGGGGACGTTCCTGAATGCCGTCCACCAGGGCGCCGAGCCGGCCGCCGCGCTGCGCGACGCGTTCGGCCTGGACGTGGGCGCAGCGTCGACCGCGCTGTGGCGCTACCGGCTGCAGCGGGCCGAGGTCATGCGCGTGGAGCAGCCGCCCGGTCCGCGTCCGGAGATCGCCATCACGACGATGTCCGCGACGTCCGGCGGTTTCATGCTCGCCGACGCGGCCCTGAAGGCCTGTCCGGCGCCCGCGCAGGGGGAAGCGCTGCTGCGCACGCTGACGGCCGACGCCGGCGCCGTGCCGAACGTCGAGGCGGGGCAACTTGCCCTGAACCGGGCCCGCGTCGACTGGGGCGACCCGGCCGCCGCGCTGCCGTGGCTGGAGAAGACCGCGCGCCGTGCCGATGCCGGCGCCGACGTGCTGTTGCTGCTGGCACGGGCGCACCTGAAGCTGGCCGCGCGTCTCGATGCCGGCGCCCGTGCGCCGCACCTCGACGCCGCCCGCGCCGGCATCGCGCGGGCGCGCGAGCGGGATCCGGGCGCGGGCGCCGTCGCGCTGGCGGCGCTCGACCTGTCGCTGCTGGCCGACGGCAAGCCCAGTCCCGAAGCACTGGACGGCGTATTGACGGCGTGGCGCACGGGCCGGGATTCGCGCACGCTTGCGCGCGCGGCGGTGCTCGCGTCCTGCTACCAGGTCGACGTGCCCAGGGCCGAGCACATCCTGCGCACGCTGGAGAACGACGTCCGCGACCCCGCGACGGCCGCATGGGCGGCGGCGTTCCAGCGCCGCCTGGACGGCGGGCTGAGCCTGGCCGACATCGCGGCGGAAATGCGCCTGGTGCCGGGCGCCGGCGGCTTCAGCGAATGGACGATCGACCAGGTCAGCGTGATGCGCGATGTCGAATACAATGCGGGGCTGGAGGACGCCCGGGGCTTTTTCGAGCAGCAGATGCAGAACCCGGATCCGTCCAAGGCATTGCTGAACCCGCCGACGAGCCGGTAAAAAAAGCTGGAACTTTTTTGGGTAGCCGGAGGAATACGGATTCATGCTCCGGCGTTTCCACTCACTGATCCTGTTCGATGATTCCGACCAAGCACGCGCTGAAAATCCTTCCCGCCTTACTCGTTACCTGCTTCGCCGTACCGGCGTCGTTCGCACAAACGGCGCCGCCCGCCGCCAAGACCGCACCGGACACGCAGTCCGACGGCGGGGTCGCGACCGTGGAGGTGGTCGCGACGCGCCCGACCAACAAGGTCGACCGCGATGTTTACGACCTCAAGAACGACATCAGCGTGAGCAACGCGTCCGCCGCCGACATCCTGAACAACGTGCCGTCCGTCACGGTCGACCAGGACGGCAACGTGGCCCTGCGCGGCAACCAGAACGTGCAGATCATGGTCAACGGCAAGCGCGATGCCCAGTTCCAGGGCCAGAACCGGGGCGACGCGCTGAACGCGTTCCCGGCCGAGGCCATCGAATCCATCGAGGTGATCAACGTGCCCGGCGCGGAATTCGGCAACGAGGGCGGCAGCGGGCCGATCATCAACCTCGTCCTCAAGCGCAACCGCAAGGCCGGCTCGCGCGCGAACATGAGCGTCAACAAGGGCACCGAGGGCCGCGGCAACGCCTTCCTCAACGGCGAGCATGCGGAAGGCCCGTACTCGATCTCCGGCAACATCGGTGTGAGAGAGTACGTGCGCAACAGCCGTAACGCGTCCCAGCGGGAGGATCTCGACCCGGCCAGCGGCGCCGTCAAGGACTCGCAGGACTCGGTGGGCAACCGCCAGGGCCGGTCGAAATCGCTGAACCTCGCGTCGACGTTCACCTACAACGTCGGGGAGCGCGACCAGGCCGGCGCCACCGTCAGCTATTCGAAGATCCGCAACGAGAGCGACAGCACGACCTCGACCCAGCGCTTCGCGGCGGACGACGCGCCGCTGGCCGATTTCACGAGTCGGTCGCAGAGCCGCTCGCCGGCCGAGAACTTTGGCATCGGCGCGTCGTACGACCACAAGAGCGGCGTGCCGGGCGAAGACCTGAAGTTCGACCTGCGCTACACGGGCCAGAACAATCATTCCGATTCGGACGTCTTCTACGACTACCGCCTGCGGCCGACGCCGTTCATCGCGAACAGCCTGCGCTCGACCGACCGGCGCAACCGCATCCTCGACATCTCCGTCGACTACGAGCGCAACGTCTGGGATACGTGGCACCTGAAGGCGGGCGCGAAGGTCGCGGACAGCAAGACGAACAATCCGACGAACTACCTCGGCCAGGACCCCGTCACGGGCGAGTACGTGCCGGTGGCGAGCCGCATCAGCGATTTCGAATCGAACGACCGCAACGCGGCCATCTACGGCATCCTGTCCACGAAGCTGGGCAAGAACCTCAGCATCCAGGGCGGCCTGCGCGGCGAGTACACGGAACTCGACGTCCACCAGCCCCTGCTGGCCGAGGAAGACAAGTATTACTACATGAACTGGTTGCCGAGCTTTTACGTGACGCGCGACATCGGCACCGACGGCATGCTGCAGTTCCGCGCCTCGCGCCGCATCGCGCGGCCGAACGAGCGCGACCTGAACCCGAACCTCGTCTATCTCAGCGACTTCAGCGCGCGGCTCGGCAACCCGCACCTGCAGCCGGTGAACAACGACAACTTCGAGGTGGCGTACCGCGACCGCCTGTTCGGCGTGGACAGCAGCTTCGTCCTGTTCAAGCGGCGCGAGTCGCCCATGATCGGCAACCGCAGCTTCGCGCTCACGCTCGATCCGAACGTGATCGTGACGTCGCCCATCAATTTCGGCACCAACGATTCAGTCGGCGTCGACCTGAATTTCAACATGCGCCAGCTGTTCGTGTCGGGCCTGTCCGCCAACCTCGGGGCGACGCTGGCCAACGAAAAGCGCCAGCGCATCTCCAACTTCACGACCGACACGACGGCCGTGGAGCAGACGAACCACCGGGAAAACATCAAGCTGCGGCTCGCATACCAGGTGGGCATGGAATCGCTGCAGCTGAGCGTCAACCGCAACGGCGCCACCTTGAACGGCCAGGGCATCAACAGCGCCGTCACGATGACGAACTTCACGTGGATGCACCGCATCACGCCGCGCCTGTCGCTGAACCTCAACGTGAACAACGTCTTCCACACCGGGAACATGGAGAGCGACATCGAGAACGAGGTGCTGCGCCTGCATACGCTGAACGTGAGCCAGCCGCGCATCGTGCAGATCGGTCTGCGCTACCAGTGGGGCGGCGTGACGGGCGACGAGCGCCTGCGCAACGGCAACCGCGGCATGTTCCGCGGCGGCCGGGGCGAAGGCGGCCCCGGCGGCGGCTTCGGCAATGGCGGGGGCGGGTTCGGACCCGGCGGCGGAGGCGGTGGCGGCGGGGGCTTCTGAACGCCTGCGCTTACGGAAACGGCCGCAGCGCGATGCCGTGTTCGTACAGCCTGGGCAGCCACGCCTGCTCGAAGATGCGCCGGAACCCCAGGTTCGTCGGGTGCATTTCGTTCGACCAGTAATCGCGGTACGTGTGGTCGCGCGGCAGGATGCCGCGGCTGTCGATGTGCACGACGCCCGGCGTCACGGCCGCCAGCGGCGCCAGCAGGTCATCGTTCAGGCGGTCGATCATGAGGCGCGCGATCTCGCTGCGCAGCGCCAGGTCGGGCGGGACGCCGCGCCGGTCCAGCGCCGGCGCGAGCCATGGCCCGGCGTGGATCAGGCCGAACTCGAAGCCCCGGCCGTCCGGCACCGGGTAGTCGTAGCCGTGCACGAAGATGGGCGCCAGGGTGGCGCTGGCGTGCTTCGCGACGCGGATCGACGCGATCAGCCGCGTGAGGGCCTGGCGCAGCCGGAACAGCATGTCGTCCATGCCGCGGCCGTCGATCCAGCCATGTGCGTCCGTGCCGGGCGGGCGATGGTCGAACAGCGCGAGGTCCACGTCGACGGCGTCGTTGCCCGCCCCGCTGATATAGAACTCCGCAAACCCTTCCACGAAGCCGGGACGGAGGAAATGCTCGACCGTGTCGGCATACTTGCCGTCGCCGACGTAATCCTTGAGGCGCGCACCGTTGTAGCCCACGAGCTGGAGGTTGCGATGGTCGTCGGACAGGGCCGGATGGTTGATCATCGTACCCAGGATATTGTTGTTGACGTACCAGAACCAGGAATCGCCGATGGCGAGCGCGGACGGATAGCCGATGTCGGCATTGTCCCAGCGCTCTTCGGGTTTGTAGATGTGCGGCATGATGGCCTCCGTTCCACGTATTGTGCACTGACCGGGAACAAGAAGGCGCATTGACGCAAAACAAAGCTACTGTGATGCGTCACAAAAAAGGCGGAGCAGGGTGGCCCGCTCCGCATGCCGTGTCAGAGGGACTTCAGGAACGCCAGCAGCGCCTCGCGGTCGGCCTTGCCGAGGTTTTCGAAGCGCACGCGTGCCTGCGTGGCCTCGCCGCCGTGCCACAGGATCGCTTCAAGCAGCGTGCGGGCGCGGCCGTCGTGCAAATAGCCCACACGCGCCGCGTTGCCCATCACCTTGTCCGTGTAGCCGATGCCCCACAGCGGCGCCGTGCGCCACATCGCGCCCGTCGCCTGGCCTTCCGCGAACTTGTCCGCCAGGCCGTCGCCCATGTCGTGCAGCAGCAGGTCGGAGTACGGGTGGATGGTCTGGTTGCGCAGCTCCGCGAACAAATGGCCGCTGCCCGTCTTCATCTCCGCCGTGTGACAGGCGGTGCAGCGCATGCCCTGGAACAGCTTCGCGCCGGCGCCGACCTGCACCGGATCGACCCGGTGCTCGTCGAGCGGTGCGACGCCTTTCGGGAACCCGCTGGACAGGCTGCGCTGCGCGGGCACGGCGACGAGCGCCAGGTAGTGGGCGATCTTCTGCAGGTCCGCTTCCGCGATGCCGGTTTGCGAGCCGCCGGCGGCGCATGCTGCCGGGCCGTTCACGCAGGCGCGGTTCGGGTAGACGGGCGACGTCACGCCCATGTCGAGGAGGAGCGCTTCGGCCGCCTGGTGGCGCAGGGTCGCTTTCGCCGCCTTCCAGCCGAAGCGGCCGAGGCGCACGGCGCCGCTCTCCGGATCGTAGGCGAAGTTGGCCACGCCGCGCACGCCGTCCACGTCGGGCGTCGTGCGCACGCGCGCGAGGATGTCCGCTTCCGGCACGGCTTCCAGCAGGCCGGTGCCGATCATCGGCTGGGCCGCGCGCAGCGACACGCGCTCCGGCACCGGGCCCTCGAAGGCCAGCGTCGGCTTGCGCAGTTCGACGACGGTGCCGTCCGCGAGCTTGACCGTCTTCGCTTGGAAGCCGGCCACGCGCACGGCGGTGCCCCAGTCGCGGGCGCCGTTCATCTGGATCGCCGTGCCGTATTGCGGATGCGGCAGCTGGCGGCCATCCGTGCCCGTGACGGCGACGCGGACGGACATCGCGTCCAGCTTCTGGTTGATGCTCGCCGGCGCCGGGCTGCGGCCGTTGTTGACGTGGCAGCCGATGCATGCGGACTGGTTGAAGCGGGCGCCCTGCAAACCGACGGCGCCGAGGTAGCGGTCGTTACCCGGCTCATGGTGGTCGCCCGTCGTGAAATTCGTGTGGACGAGGCGCCGTCCCTCGACGAAGCGCTGCACGTCCTGCATGCCCGCATTGTTCTGCGGCTGCTGGAACATGAACAGGCCGTTGTCCGAGTAATTGTAGGAGACGGAACCGAGACCGCCGGACAGCGTCGCATCCGGCAGCGGCACGGAATTCAGGCGCGGCTGCACGCCGTACCATGGCCGCAGGCCGGCGCCGACCACGTACACCCATTCCGGGCCGTAGTAGCGGATGCCGCCGTTGTCGCCTTTCGCGGCCATCGCGTCCGTCGTCGAGAACATCGACGGCGCGACCTCGATGACGTCGCCGACGACGAGCGGCCGGGACGGTACGTCCTTCCCGTTCGGGAAACCGTCCGCGCCGAGATCCGCGTGGCCCGGATATGCCTTCACCAGCAGGGTGCACGCGCCATTGATGCCCGCCGTGGCGGTCAGCCTGCCCGGCGCCGGATACGGCGTCGGCTTGCAGAGCGTGACGTTGCGGTCGACGAGTTCGCCCGGATTCATCCAGCCGTAGCCGGTGACGCCGGGCCGGTCGAAGCCGCGGAAGAACGCCACCTGGCCGGGCAGGAAGTCGACCTGCGTGTACTGGTTGTAGACGAGCGTCGGCTTCGTGACGCCCGCCACGCGGCTGTTGTCGATGATCTCGATGCCCCAGGTGCGGTTCTGGAAGTATTGCGGCACGAACGTGAGGTAATTGCCCGGTCCCTTGTCGAGCGGCAGGCCCGTCGCCGGATCGACGGTCTCGTTCGGGCCGTAGCCGATCTCGTTCCAGTCCTCGCCGCGCTCGCGTCCATGGCGGGCCAGCGCGCGGGCGCCGAAGCGCGTGACGAGCGTGCCGTCGGGGAGGGTGAATTGCAGCGTCTCCAGCGGTTCGGCGGAGGCGGGCAAGGGCGTCCATCCGCTGCCCGACGCGGGATAGTTCAGGGGCGACGTCGCGTTGACGGGCAGCGTGTTGTCGCTGCCGGGCGTGCGGAACTCGACCTCGAACAGCGAGTAGCCGTATTGCGTGGCGCGCGCGACGCCTTGCAGGCGCACGTAGCGCGCGCTCGTGTTCAGGTTGAGGAATTCTTCCGTGCCGCCCTTGCCCTCGGCGACGTAGCGCAGTTGCGTCCACGTCTTGCCGTCGTCGGAGACGCGCAGCGCAAATTCCTTGCCATACGCGTTCTCCCAGGTCAGTTTGACTGCGCCGATCGGCGTCGGCACGCCGAAATCGAACTGGATCCAGGCGCCGTCCTCGGCGGCGCTGGCCCAGCGCGTGTCCGGCTTGCCGTCGATCGCCATCGACGCCGCCAGCCCGCCGTTTTCCACCGCCGACGACGTCGCGGCCACCGGCTTGACGACGACTCCGGGCTTGGTGAGGTCGACCGGAATCGGCGTCGGGACGCTGCCGCCCGGCGTGGCGGGCGTGCCGGTAAATGCCTGGATCTCGAAGATCGAATAGCCGTACTGGCTCGAGCGTTTCACACCCTGCATGCGCAGGTAGCGGCCCTGGGCGGACAGGCCGCCGACGTCCTCGGTGCCGCCCGTGCTGGCGTCGACGGTCTTGATCGTGGTCCAGTGCACATTGTCGTCCGACACTTGCAGCAGGTATTGCAGGGCGTGCGCGTTTTCCCAGACGATGTTGACGCGGTTGATCGTCACGCTCTTGCCGTAGTCGAGCGTCAGCCACTGGTCGTCCGTAAACCCGCTGCTCCAGCGTGTGGCGGCGTCATGGTCGATCGTTGCAGCGGCCGACAGATCGCCCCGTTCGGATGCGCTGGCGGTCGCGGCGGCGGGCGTCAGCGCGCTTTCCGTCGCGATCTCCGCCGCCGTGCGGGTCATCTCCTGGCTGCTCGGCGCGCCCGGATCGCCGGCGCCGCAGGCGGAGAGCAGGGCGCTGGTCAACAGCGCCAGGGTGGATGGTAAGCCTCGATACCGTTGTGGCATGGTTCCTCCTTGAAGGTCAGGTCGCGCGGGATGATCCCGCTGTCGATACGCTCTGGCGGCGCTTGGTATTGTTTCTGCGTTAATAAAGCTGATGACATGATAACCATCATGTATAAAATGGAAATAACGGCCGTCGCAACGGCCGTTATTGAAACGTTTCCACATGGAAACTTTGCCAAGATAGCTCGGGATCTTGAACGTGTCAAGCGTGCGGCAAACGCGCGATGACCTTGATTTCGACATCGAATCCGTACAGCCAGGTCACGCCGACGGCGGTGACGTTCGGATAGGGTGCCTGGCCCCAGTATTCCTGCGCCACGGTCCAGATACGCTCGAATGTCGACTGGGGCTCGACGATGAACACGGTCACGTCGACCACGTCTTCGAAGCGGCAGCCAGCCGCGGCGAGGACGGCGTTCAGGTTCTCGAAAGCGCGCCGGACCTGGTCCTCAAGGCCGGGCTCGGGCGAGCCATCGTCGCGGCTGCCGACCTGGCCCGAGACGAACAGGAAGCCGTTGGCGCGCACGGCCGGCGAATAGCGGTTCTTTTCGTACAGCGCCTGGCGGCCCGGCGGGAAAACGACGTCGCGAATGGTCATGGTGGTCTCCTTGTTGATAAAGGATCTCACTGTAGAGGCTCGACCGTTTCCGATAAATCGGCAAGTCGCGCCATCACTGTTTGTATAATCCCAACAATCAACCTTGGGAGGGTGCGTGGACCGATTCGATGGCATGCGGGCATTCGTGCGCGTCGTGGAAGCCGGGAGTTTCACGAAGGCGGCGCAGACACTGGACATGAGCCGGGCGACCGTCACCCAGCTCATCCAGCAATTGGAGGCGCGGCTGCGCGTAAAACTGCTGCACCGGACCACGCGCAAGGTCAACGTCACGGAAGACGGCGCGGTGTATTACGAGCGCGTCGTGCACATGCTGGCCGAGCTGGAAGACCTCGAGGCCGGGTTGCCGAACAAGGCGACGGCGCCGGCAGGGCGCTTGCGCGTCGATGTGCCGAGCCCGTTCGCGACGATGCTGCTCGTGCCGGCGCTGCCTGGATTCTACGCGCGCTACCCGGACATCCAGCTCGACCTGGGCGTCAGCGACCGGATGGTCGACCTGATCGGAGAGAATGTCGATTGCGTCGTGCGGGGTGGCGTCCTGACCGACCAGTCGCTCGCCGCGCGTCACGTGGCCGACCTGCAGCTGCGGGTCTATGCGGCGCCCGCGTATCTGGAACACGCGGGCGTGCCGACGCATCCGGCGCAACTGCGCGAGCCGTCGCACCGCATCGTGCAATTCCGCGGCGCGCGTTCCGGGCAGGGATTCGAGTACGCATTGCGGCGGGCCGACGAGACCGTGGTGCTGGACGCGCGCTACATGCTGGCAATCGACGACGGCAACGCGTATCTCGCGGCCGGGCTGGCCGGCCTGGGCGTGCTGTGGCTGCCGGATTACATGGCGCGGGAAGCGGTCGCGCAGGGTGAGCTCGTCCGGTTGTTCGACGGCTGGGAGATCGCGCCGCTGCCGCTGTACGTCGCGTATCCTGCCAATCGGCACGTCGGCAGGAAGCTGCGGGTGTTCATCGACTGGGTGGTTGAATTCATGGAGGAAAAACAATGACGATCAAACGTATGGATAACGTCCTCATCGTCGTGGACGATCTCGACGCCGTGCAAGCGTTTTTCATCGAACTGGGGCTCACGCTGGAGGGCGAAACGACGGTCGAGGGGCCGGACGTCGGACGCCTGATCGGCCTGGACAACGTCAGGGCGACGCTCGCGATGCTGCGCACTCCGGATGGCCAGGGCATCGAACTGGACAAGTTCCACACGCCGGACGCCGTCAGGTTCGGGCCGGTGGCGGCGCCGGTGAATGCGCTGGGCTTGCGCCGGGTGATGTTTGCCGTCGACGACATCGATGCGATGGTCGCGCGCATGCGGGAGCGTGGCCACGAGGTCATTGGCGAAATGCGGTACGGGGAGTCCTACCGGTTGGCGTATATCCGTGGGCCGGAGGGGATCATTGTCGGGTTGGCGGAGTCGGTTGGAGCGTGATTTTCGTGATGCGTAACGGCATGTGGGCAATTTCGCATAATCTATATTATGTCAAATGGCGTTTATGGCGACGTCCGCGGGATGCCTTCCCTGGCGGGGTAAACTGCTTTTCGGCAGAACGTCGGACACCTTGTAAAAGCCGTTCCTGCGGTAGATCGATCGCTGCCACGTCCGTGTGCTCGCCTTGCCATGCCAAAGGGGTCTACGCGTCGTGGCCAGGCCGCAGCGGTATGCGTGTCGCTGGTTCTCGAAGACTCGATATGGCTGTGTCGCGCGTTAGGTGCGCGCCGAGAACGCCTCGGCGATGCTCGCGTGCGCGGAATCGGGTTGATTCGGCCTGCCCGGTCTCGGGCGTCGATCTGCGGGCGGCGTTGGCATCCAATCGAGATCGAACCGGCGCATGCCGCAGCGGGCGGCACGCTCCGTCGTTCGGATGGTCTTGCCCCGTCGCGGCGGTACCGCAGGACGTACGGCCGCCGTGCGGCGTCGATATCCAGGCCGCAGCTTCCGGGCCGGGCGGCACGCTCCAGATGTCGATGCGCTGAGGCTTGTCTCGGTGGTGCCGAGAACTCGTGTTCGACTGGTCTTGCCCCGTCTCGGTGGCGCCACAGGACGTCCGGCCGCCGTGCGGCGTCGATATCCAGGCCGCAGCTCCGGGAACGGGCGGCACGCACCGCAGGTCGATGCGCCGGGCCGAGAACTCGCGGTGGCCCGTGGCGTTGCCGGCCAGACCCCGGACACTGGGGGAAATCGATCGCAATAACAACTCGAATGGCAGGCTCCGCAATTCCTAACGCCGCATCGTTCCGATTCAATGAGAGTCAAGCGGCACCAGGGTTTCGCAGTTAATTCGATTTCAATAATACTGGCGAAACCGGATATTCCAGCCCCTTTCTCTTTCCCTATCGGTGTCTTATTCAAACCTAATAAACTCGACATTAGTGGAAATAATGTCGATTTAAATAGAAGGATGATTAAACATATTCTGCGCCAACAATATACAGCCGAAATGCGCTCGCTATCGGCCCGAATAAGCAAGTCTTCCTTTTCGAACATCAGCATTTTCCCGCTCCAGTAGGAAAACTCCCTCCCAAAAGACGAGCTCTCTCGCCCTGACCCCTATCAACAACGTCCAGCCCGTTTGTCACGATAGTGGACGGCGCGGGAATGGCGCCTGCCCTCTGCCGGTTCCAACGCTGCAAGCTATTTCAATGGAAAGGAGTAATGTCGTGAAACATTCTGCTATCGAAATCGGGACTCAGCTGGAGGCCGCGGCGCCCCAACTGAGGACTGTGGAGACCATGCTGCAAGACATGGAAACCAATGTGGCGCCGAATGCGCGTGCGGTCGCGCAAGGAAAATCGAAGCCCTTCCTGCCGACGATGCCTGCGGCCGAGTACGAAGACGTCAAGTCGAAACTGCGGGCACAGGACCGGATGGCCGAGAAGCCGGTCGAGGCGGACATGGAAGCCGAAGCGGAACGCGAAGCCCTCCCCCGCGCGCCCATCGTCCTCGTCGGTCCGAATTTCGCGGGCGCGACCGACGTCGACGGCCTGATGCCGCCGGACACGCACGGCGCGGTGGGCGTCGATCATTTCGTCGAGGTGACGAACTCCCACATCGATATCTTCCTGCGGACCAATCCCAGCCAGCGCACCAGCATCTCGCTCGCGGCCTTCTTCGGCTATAGCGCCCGCGTGCTGTTCGACCCGCGCGCCGTGTACGACAGCGTGTGGAACCGCTGGGTCGTGACGGCGGACGCGTTCCAGGAGTCGAGCACGCGCCAGCTCTTCTTCGTCGCGATCTCCACGACGTCGAACCCGCTCGGCCCGTATTTCATCTATGCGCTGAACGTGACCTTCAACGCCGGCGATTTCTGGGATTACCCGCAGCTCGGCTACGACCAGGACTCGGTCATCGTCACGGCCAACGTGTTCACGGCGTCCGGCGGATTCCGGGGTGCCGACATGTTCGCGGTGGCGAAAGCGCGCCTGTACAACGGGCTCGGCTTCTCGGTTCCCGTCTTCACGGGCCTGCGCGCCACGCTCGCGCCGCCGATCGTGCTCGACCAGAATGCCCGCACGTACCTGATCGCCGCATCGGGCGGCAGCAGTCTGAGCCTCTACACGCTCACCAACTCGAGCCGGCCGAACGCGATCCAGCTGACGGGACCGGTGAGCGTGGCGGTGCCCGCCTACACTGCCCCGCCCGACGCGCCGCAGCCGGGCACGACGTCCACGCTGGATACGCTCGACGGCCGCTTCGTCAACGCCAGCACGCAGACCGGCGATTTCCTGTGGCAGGTTCATACCGTCAACCTGGTGGGCTATGCGGCGCCCAAGTTCTACCAGATCAATACGGCCTCCAGTTCGCTCGTGCAGAGCGCGTTCTTCTTCGGGACGTCGACGTCGTTCGACTTCAACGCGTCGATCGCGGCCAACAGCGCGAACGACATCTACGTGACCTGGACGATGACCGACCCGCCGCGCGGTACCAATGCCCAGGTGCGGTTCTCCGGCTTCGACCACAACAACGGCACCACGTATTCGCTGAGCCCGGGCATCGCGGCCTTCACGAGTCCGACGTTCTTCACGGGCGGCCGCTGGGGCGATTATTCGGCGGTGACGGTGGATCCGCGCAACACGCGGCGCGCATGGCTCGTCAATGAGGATGTCCTGACCAACCACGACTGGGGCAGCCGGATCGTCGGCATCGGTTTCGCGTCGTGATCAGCGGATGCCGCTGTCGTAAATGATGCGTACCGGCGTGAACTGGTCCTTCTCCACCGTGACCGTTTGCGCCGGCGCCTGCGGATAGATGGCCTCGGATTCCGGCTGCAGGACGTACGTGCCGGGTTCGAGGATGATGCGGAACCGGCCGTCGGGGTCGCTGCGGACCTCCGCAACGTGGCGCCCTGCCCCATCCGCCACGCCGATCAGCGCCTGGTACGGGCGCTGGTTGACCATGCCCGGCCATTCGACCGGGCTCATCGGGCGCAGGATCACCTCGCCGTCGATACCGCTGGTAGCGTGAGCTGGAAGCACCATGCATCCAGTATAGTCACGAAAACGCGCAGCGTAAGGCGTTCACAGGATGCCGCGCCCGTTCACGGAAGCGATGATTTCGTCGTAGCGTTCGTTGTCGGTCTTGTGCAGATAAGCCGCCGTCGTCGCGATGTTCGCGTGGCCCGCCGTGTCTTGCAGCGTCTTCAGCTGGACGCCGTTGTTCGCATGGTTCGTCAGCATGCTGTGGCGCAGCCAGTGCGCGGATGCCTGGCGCAGCGTGGCGGCCGTGTCGGCGTCGCCGCGCCCGTCCGCAACGCCTGCCGCGTCGGCGAAGATCGCCTTGATGGCTTCCGAGGCCGCCTCGTCCGTGATGCGCGCCAGTTCGCGGCTGCGGCTGGACAGGACGAGCGGCGTGCGATCGGTCCGGCCCGTCTGCGGCAACAGGCCGAACGCCTGGCGGTAGGTTCGAAACGCGTCCAGCATGTCCGGCGGCACCGGCAGGCGGCGCGGCTTGTTGCCCTTGCCGAGGACGTCGATCCACCAGCGGCCTTTCCCTTCCGTGTAGATAGCCCCCATCGATGCGCCCACGATCTCGTTCAGGCGCGCACCCGTATGGGCGAAAGCGACGAGCAGGAAGCGGTCGCGCGCGCGGCGCTTGAGCGCGGCCGGCGTGTCGGCAGCACGGTGTGCGACGGTCTCCAGCGCCAGCGCGATCGCGCCCTGCGTCAGGTAGCGCGTAATGCGGCTCGCGGACGGCGCCCGGACGTTACGCACGAGCGCGCCCGGGTTGCGGCGCAAATAGCCCGTCTGCTCGGCAAAACCCAGCAGGCCCTTCACGGCGATCATTGCCTGGCGCCGGCTCGCGTCGGACAACGGTCCCGTGAATGGCCGATAGCGCGCATCGGTGCGCGGCCATTTCGTCGTGCAGACCCACTCGGGCGGCGGGTTCTTGAGGAATTCCTTGTACGCGTTGAGGTCGGCGACGTTCAGCTGGGCCAGCGTCTTTTTCGCTTCCTCGCGGCACCAGGTCAGGAAGCGGAACAGTTCCTTCTGGGTGTTCTGGATCGATTTCGCGCTCAGTTCGCCGTGGGCGATGAATTCGCGCGCCAGTTCGATGTCGGTGGTCGCTTCCGTGATCGCGTCCTCGGCCTGGCGGTACATCTTGACGTGCAGGCGGCCGCTCGCGCCGGTCGTGATCGCTTCCGGTATCGTTGGACCAAGGTCGATGGGGGTGAAGTTCGGCATGGCGGTGCTGGGATAACTGTGTTTTTATACAGTATAGCAGCTCGGCCGCCGTCGGCCCAGCACCGCCGCTGATTCAGTCCAGAAGTTGCTGCCGCGTCGCCGCCAGGATCTCGTCGCCCAGCACCGGATCGTCGACCGCCCGCGCGAGCGTCACCGCGCCCACCATCGCGGCCAGCGCCAGCATGGCGGCGGCGCGCGCGTCCGCCTCGGCGCGGCGCTTGCCGGGCAGCGCGCGCATCAGGCGGTCGATGACGCCCTTCACGTGGGCCGTGAATGGGCCGCGGGTGGCCGGCTCCTTCGCGCTGTCGGCCGCGAGCGCCGTCATCAGGCAGCCCGCGCCGGCGCTGTCGACGTGGCGCCGGCTCAGGTACAGGTCGAGGTAGGCCGCGATGCCCTGCTCCGCCAGGATGCGGTCGAAATCGGCCTGCGTCCGCGACGACAGGTCGGACAATGCCTCGGCCATCAGCGCTTCCTTGGAAGCGAAGTGGTTGTAGAAAGGCCCGTGCGTGAGACCGGTCGCCTTCATGATCTCGCCGACGCTGACGCCCGCGAAGCCGCGTTCGCGGAACAGCCGGCCCGCTTCCTCGAGGATGCGGCGGTGCTTGGCGGCGGTTTCTTCCGGTGGATAGCGCATCTCTATCGCCTCCATATAAATTGTGGGGTTGACTTCAAACATTATATCCATCATGCTTCATCCATCCAAACATGACGACCATCATGTTTGCTTTCAACCCCACCATCGAGGAGCACATCATGAGCAAAGCACAGCAAGGCACGGCCATCGTCACCGGCGCATCCGCAGGCCTGGGCAAGATTTACGCGGACCGCCTGGCGCGGCGCGGCTACGACCTCGTCCTCGTCGCCCGCCGCGGCGACAAGCTCGCTGAACTGGCCGACACGCTGTCCATGCAGTACGGCGTGCAGGTCCGTCCCTTCGTTGCCGACCTCAGTCGCAGCGACGACGTGGAGCGCCTGGCCGACCTGATCCGTGACGATGCCAGCATCACCCTGCTCGTGAATAACGCGGGCGTGTCGGTGCCCGGTGCGACGACGACCCTGGACCCGGCCGACGTCGCCTGGCAGCAGGCGATCAACGTGGACGCGGTCAACCGCCTGAGCCTTGCCGCCCTGCCGCAATTCCTGGCGCGCAACCGCGGTACGCTCGTGAACATCGCCTCGATCCTCGGCTTCGGCTTCCTGCCGAGCAGCACCTTCTACAGCGCCGGCAAGGGCCATGTCGCGAACCTGACGCGCGCCCTGCAGAACGAGGTGCAAGGCACGAACGTCCGCGTGCAACTGGTGGCGCCGTCCGTGACCGCCACCGAGATCTGGGAAGAAGACCGGCTGAATGCGATGGACCCGCGCATCGTGATGACGGCCGAGGATTGCGTGGACGCGGCCCTGGCCGGTCTCGACCTGGGCGAACAGGTGACCTTCCCGTCCGTCGAGGATGCGCAACTGTGGAAGAATTTCGAGGAAGCCGCCGCCAGGCTGATGCAGGGCGCGATGAGCGGCAAGCCGGCCTCGCGCTACCTGGCGGCCGCGCACGCTTGAACCGCGTTTGCAGCCGGCGCGCGCCTACGGGACAATGACCGTGACGACCAGCACACCGAAAGGAGCATGCATGAGCATCACGGTAAAGAACACGACGCCCGACACGACGCGCGTCACCCTGTTCGGCGAATTGCGCGACGGCAGCTTCGACGCGAAGATCATGGCCGAGACCGACGTACCCTACACGCGCTGCTGGGAAGACGAAATCGAGCAGCGCATCGTCTATATCCAGCCCGACCCCGACCAGTTGAAAGCGATCCTGGCCGCGCTCAACGAGCGCCGGCTGACGGTCGAGCAATTGCAGGAGTTCGGCGGCATGGGCGGCGGTACGTCCGAGATTCCGGTCTGATCCTACACGCGCGCGCCGTGCTTGCCGACAGACGGGCGGCGTGCGCGCGGCGACAATCGCTCATCAATTCACTCCAGGAGGCGACATGAACGCGAAATCGACAACGATCGGCGTCGGCAATCCGACCAGCGGCGAAGAAGGCAGCACCCTCACCCACGAGACGATGGCCGAGACGGGCGGCAGCGGCACCCAGCCGCGTCCGGAAGAGGAGGCGCCGCTGGCGCGCGGCAGCAGCCAGTCCGGCGAGGCAGGCAACCGCCAGGGGCAGCCGGACGAGCCGGCCGAAGGCGAAGGCACGGCCGCGACGGCCATCAACCGCGGCTACCAGGACACGCGCAGCCGCCAGGCCAGCCCCGGTTCGACGGGCCTCGGCGCGCCGGAAACGGGCGGCAACCAGAGCGAAGACGACCTGGCACCGCCCCGCCGCGACTGACCGCTCAGGCGGCGCCGGCCATGCGCCGGCACGCGTCGGCGCAGGCGCGGCACGCCTGCGCGCACGCCTGGCAATGGTCCATCGGATGCTTGCCGCACTCGTCGCCGCAGGCCGTGCACACGTCCGCGCACAGGCGGCACAGGTCGCGCGCAACATCGCTGCCGCGCGCCATGAAGGCGGCGGCCGTGCGGCAGACCTGCGCGCAATCCATGTCCAGTGCGATGCAGCGCGCCATCATCTTGACGTCGTCTTCCTTCAGACATGCCGTCGAACAGTTGTCGCAGGCGGCGGCACACGCATAGCAGGCTTCGATACAAGCTTTAAAATTGTCGTTAGACATCACTTCTCCCGTTGGTCGTGGAAAGGAGACGTCTATTTTCGCGCATCGCTCCGGATGACGGCGCCACCTTTCATGACGAAGTCCACGCGGGTCAGCGCGGCCGGATCCGCCAGCGGATCCCCGCCGACCGCCACGATGTCCGCGTACTTGCCCGGGGTAATCGAGCCGACGCGGTCCTTCCAGCCCAGCAGGTCGGCGCCATTGATCGTCGCGGCCTGGAGCGCCTGCATCGGCGTCATGCCGTACTTGACCATGTAGAAGAACTGACGGGCATTGTCGCCGTGCGGGTAAACGCCGGCGTCGGTACCGAACGCCATCTTGTCGCCGGCCTTGAACGCCTTGCGGAAGTTATCGCGCTGCAGTTGGCCGACCATGCGCTCCTTCTCCAGCGACTCCGGCAGCATGCCGGCCTTGGCGCCTTCCTGCAGGATGAAGTCGTCGTTATAGATGTCCATGACGAGATACGTCCCCTTTTCACGCGCGAGGCGGATGCCCTCGTCGTCGATCAGGCTCGCATGCTCGACCGAGTCGACGCCGGCCAGGATCGCGTCGCGGATGCTGCTGGCGCCATGCGCATGCGCGGCCACGCGGCGGCCCAGTTTATGGGCTTCCTCGACGATCGCCTTCATCTCTTCCAGCGTCAGTTGCTGGGCGCCCGCCTCGTCGCCCTTCGACAGCACGCCGCCGGATGCGCAGATCTTGATGGTGTCGGCGCCGAACTTCGCCATCTCGCGCACCTTGGCGCGCGCCGCCCACGGCCCGTCGGCCACGCCGTTCTCCGTGAAATGGAAATCGTGCGGCAGCAGGTTGTTGTCGCAATGGCCGCCCTGGATGCCGATGGCGTAGCCGGCCACGCGCATGCGCGGACCCGGCAGTTCGCCGTCGTTGATGGCGTCGCGCAGCGCCACGTCGCCGAAACCGCTCGCGCCCACGTTGCGCACCGTCGTGAAGCCGGCTTCCAGCGTGCGCCGCGCCGCGTACGCGCCGTACATGGCGGCGCGGATGTCGGACACGCCCAGCGACCGGTAGCCGTGCAGGTTCGGGGCGCCGGTCAGGTGCACGTGGACGTCGATCAGGCCCGGCAGCACGGTCTCGCGCGACAGGTCGATCACCCGGGCGCCGGCCGGCACGGTCGTGCTCGCGGTGGGACCGACGGCCGTGATGCGTTCGCCGCTGACGAGGATGGTCTGGTCCTGCAGCACCTTGCCGCCGACGACGTCGACCAGTTTGCCGGCGCGGATGGCGACGACCTGGTCGGCGGCCGTGGCCGACAAGGTGAACGTGAGGATGGCCAGCGCGGCCGCGAGCGATGTCTTGTTCATGGGGTTGGGCTCTCGGATAAAAGAGGTTGCGCGGCCAGTCGGTACCAGCTGCGCCAGGAAACGATGGCATTGATCCAGAAGCCGGCATACAGCACGGCCGTCAGGACGAGGTCGCGGCTCAGGTACAGCGGTGCGGCGACGGAGTTCACCAGCAGCCAGAACGCCCAGTTCTCGACGCGGCGCTGCACCATGAGCACCTGGCCGATGACGGAAAAGACGAGGACGGCGGAATCGAGGAAAGGCGCGTACGCGTTGGTCGTGAAGTGCAGCAAGGTCCCATAGCCGGCCGTGGCGGCGATGCCCACCGGCACGGTCCACAAGAGGTTCGCGGCGCCGGCGTGCGTGATCGGCAGCGGGTCGCCATGGTCGCCGCGCGCCCATTTCCACCAGCCGACGACGCTGGTGGCGACGAAGAACGCCTGCAGGGCGACGTCGGCGTACAGGCGGTTCCGGGCGAACAGCGCGCCGAACAGCGTGCAGCCGACGATGCCCGTCCACCACGTATGGACGTTGTTGCGTCCGGCCAGCAGGATGGACACCGCGACGAATCCGTTTGCCGCCAGTTCGAGCGGCGCGATCATTGCGCCCGGCCCTGCCCGTCCCTGTCCATGCACGCTCCTCCAAAGAAGCGTGTACTGTACGCCAGCCTCTTCGACTATTGCAAGAGAGGAATGTTATAGCTTCATTGTGCGGTGTTCGGCATCCATGTCCGGTCGCGTTCCCGTCACGGCGGCTTTTGCGATGGCGAACAGGCGCACCATCTTGCTGTCGTTCGAATCCCAATACTCGGCGGAGTGCGGCTCGACGCGGATCAGCACGGCGTGCTCGTCGTCCGGGCCGGCCGGGAACCACGCCTGCACGCCCGCGTTCCACATCGCGCGGATGCGTTCGCGGTCGACGACGCGTTCGGCCAGGCCGCTGACCGACACGAACAGGCTGTCTTCCGGCTTCGCGAACGACAGGTTCACTTGCGGCCGGTGCGCGATGCAGTCCCACAGCGCGGTCTGCGTGGACGTGAAGAACCAGACGCCGCCGGCGTCGTCGACCTCTTCCTGCGTCATCGGCTGGCTCAGCAGGTGGCCGTGTTCGTCCTGCCACGTGAACATGGGAAAGCGGACTTCCTTGATCCGCGCTTTCAGGTCGGCGATGTCTTTGCTGTCGTGTGTGCTCATGGTCGTTCCTCGTTCGGATGGAGCCCCATCGTAGCGCGCGCCCACCTGTGGTTCGGTGCGGCGGCGAACCTTTGAGGCCGGTCAACAGTGCTCGCAAGCAGAAAAAATGCCACGTTGCAGCGCAATATAATCTGCTATCTCGTCTCATTTTCGGGTGATGCATGGGTTCCCTGTTCGAGCCGGACGAGCGGCCGCGTCTCGTCGTCCACGTGGTCGACGCGCTCGATGCCGCCCTCACCGAGACCAGCCTGCTGAACCTGATCCGCCACCTGCCGCCCGAGCGCTATCGCCACGCCATCGTCTGCATGCACGACCGATTCGGCCACCAGGGCGACGTCCGCGAGCACGGCGTCGAGGTCGTCAACCTGCACAAGCGGTCGGGCTCCGATCCCCTGCACTACGTGCGCATGTTCGGCGTGTTGCGCGCGCTGCGGCCCGACCTCATCCACACCCGCGACGGCGCCGGGCTGCCCGCCCAGGTGGTCGCGGCGCTGGCCGGGGTCAAGCTGCGCGTGCATGCGGAGGACGGACGCCGCGCGGCGGACGCGCGAGGAGGCGTCGGCAAGCGCCTGCTGCGCCGGCTGCTGTGCCCGCTCGTCGACCATTACATCGCGGCCAGCGGCGACCTCGAGGAATGGCTCGTCGAATCCATGGGCGCGGAACCGGCGCGCGTGTCGCAGATCGCGAGCGGCGTCGACAGCGTGCAATTCCATCCGCGGCTGGGGCCGTCCGCCGCCGTCGGCCCGCCCGGTTTCATGCACGACGCGGCGTTCGTCGTCGGGAGTGTCGGCCGCATGGATGCCGCCGGCAACCACACGACCCTCGTCGAGGCGTTCCTGCGCCTGATCGCGTCGCCGCATCCGGCGCACCAGCGGCTGCGGCTGCTGCTCGTCGGCGACGGGCCCGAGCGCGCCGAATGCCAGGCGCTGCTGCACCGGGCCGGCGCGGCGGCGCGCGCATGGCTGCCGGGCGCCCGCGCCGACGTGCCGCAGCTGCTGCGGGCGATGGACCTGTTCGTGCTGCCGGCGCGCGCGGAGGACCGGTCGAGCGCGATCCTGCAGGCGATGGCGACCGGGTTGCCGGTCGTCGCGGCGGCCGTCGGCGGCAATACGGAGCTCGTCCACCCGGGCTTTACGGGCATCCTCGTGCCACCGATGTCGACGGAATTGCTGGCGGCGGCGATCGCCGATTATTGCAGGATCCCAGACATGGCGGCCCGCCACGGCGCCCGCGCGCGCAGCCAGGTGATCGCGCGCCACAGCATGCCGGCGATGGCCCGCGATGTCCTCGCCGTCTACGATGCCCTCACGGGCGGCGAGGCGCCGGGGAGCGTCCGCGGGGGATGCTGAACAGCGCCATCTTCCACATACCCGCGCCAAATCGTCTATAGTGATGCCTCTTTACAAAAGCAAAACCAAGAGAGTGCGATGAAATTTGACGTAGCCATCGTCGGCAGCGGCCTCGCCGGCCTGTCGGTTGCCCTTCATCTGGCGCAAACCCGCAAGGTCGCCATCATCTCCAAGCGCGAGCTCCTCGACGGTGCCAGCAACTGGGCGCAGGGCGGGATCGCCGCCGTGCTGGACTCGGGCGACAGCCACGACCAGCATATCGCCGACACCCTGGTCGCCGGCGCCGGCCTGTGCGACGAAGCGGCCACCCGCTACATCGTCGAGCACGGGCGCGAGGCGATCGAATGGCTGATCGAGCAAGGCGTGCCGTTCACCCGCGACGAGACCGCGGAACTCGGTTTCCATCTGACCCGCGAAGGCGGCCACAGCCAGCGCCGCATCATCCACGCGGCGGACGCCACGGGCCATGCCGTGCAGGTGACGCTGGAACAGAAAGTGCGCGCACACCCGAACATCACCCTGTTCGAACATCACTGCGCGATCGACGTGATCACGTCCGACAAGCTGCAGCCGGACGGCGTGCATACCGGGCCGGCCCTCGTCGGCCAGCCGCGCTGCCATGGCCTGTACGTGCAGGACGAAAAAAGCGGCAGGGTGCAGACGTTCGAGGCGGAGCACACCGTGCTCGCCACCGGCGGCGCCGGCAAGGTCTACCTGTACACGACGAACCCCGATACGGCGACGGGCGACGGCATCGCGATGGCCTGGCGCGCCGGCTGCCGCGTGTCGAACATGGAGTTCATCCAGTTCCACCCGACCTGCCTGTACCACCCGTTCGCGAAATCGTTCCTGATCACCGAAGCCGTGCGCGGCGAAGGCGGTCTGCTGAAATTGCCGCCCGAGGCGGGACCCGCCGCCGGGACGCGCTTCATGCCCGCGCATGACGACCGGGGCGAGCTGGCGCCGCGCGACGTCGTCGCACGCGCCATCGACTTCGAGATGAAGAAGCGCGGTATCGACTACGTGCACCTGGACATCACGCACAAGAGCCCGGAATTCATCAAGGAACACTTCCCGACCATTTACGCGCGTTGCCTGGAGCTGGGCATCGACATCACGAAGGAACCGATTCCCGTCGTGCCGGCCGTGCACTTCACGTGCGGCGGCGTCGTCACTGACCTGGCCGGCCGCACCGACATCCCTGGCCTGTACGCCGTCGGCGAGACCGCGTACACGGGCCTGCACGGCGCCAACCGCCTGGCCAGCAATTCGCTGCTGGAATGCCTCGTCGTCGGCCGCGCATGCGCGCACCAGATCGCCGCGGCGCCAGCCGTCGACCTGCCCGCGCTGCCCGCGTGGGACGAGAGCCGCGTCACCAATGCGGACGAGGAAGTGGTCATCGCCCACAACTGGGACGAGCTGCGCCGCTTCATGTGGAACTACGTCGGCATCGTGCGCACGACCAAGCGCCTGGAACGCGCGCAGCACCGCATCAAGCTGCTGAAGGAAGAGATCGACGAGTACTACCGCAACTTCCGCGTCACCAACGACCTGCTGGAGCTGCGCAATCTCGTCGAGGTGGCGCACCTGATCGTGCGCAGCGCGCTGTCGCGTCACGAAAGCCGGGGCCTGCATTTCTCGCGCGACTATCCGGATACGCTGCCGAAGGCGTT
The DNA here is from genome assembly GCF_030411975.2 of Massilia orientalis. NCBI lineage: Bacteria > Pseudomonadati > Pseudomonadota > Betaproteobacteria > Burkholderiales > Oxalobacteraceae > Massilia > Massilia orientalis. The sequence goes on from NZ_JASNRB020000003.1 coordinate 95,751, forward strand.
GCCCAGCGTGCTGACGCCGCGCCGCCGCTAATTCGGGTAGATGAATCAGAAGCTTACGCCGTCGACCGTCCTGCTGTTGACCGTCCCGCCCCTGCTGTGGGCGGGTAACGCCATCGTGGGACGGCTCGTCCGCGCGGCCGTCCCGCCGATGACGCTGAATCTGCTGCGCTGGACGATCGCGCTGGCCGTCCTGCTGCCGCTCGGGTGGGCGACGTTGCGCCAGGCCGGCGTACTGGACGCCATTCGCACCCGTTGGCACCGCTATGCGCTGCTGGGGCTGCTGGGCATCGGCATGTACAACTCCCTGCAGTATCTTGCGCTGCAAAGCTCCACGCCCATCAACGTGACCCTCGTCGCCTCGGGCATGCCCGTGTGGATGATGCTCGTCGGGCGGCTGTTCTATGGCGTGGCCGTACGGACGCGCCAGGTGATCGGCGCGTTGCTGTCGATCGTCGGCGTGCTCGTCGTGCTGTGCCGCGGCGACGTCGACCAGCTGCTCGCGCTGCGCCTCGTCGCGGGCGACCTCTACATGATCCTCGCGACGATCGCGTGGTCTTTCTACAGCTGGATGCTGCTGCAGCCGCAGGACGAGCCCGCGTTGCGCGCCGACTGGGCCGCGTTCCTCGCTGCGCAGGTGGCGTTCGGGCTGCTGTGGTCGGCCGGTTTTGCCGGCGTCGAGTGGTCGCTCGGTGCGGCGGCCATCGCCTGGAGCTGGCCTGTCGTGGCGGCGTTGCTGTTCGTTGCCGTGTGCCCGGCCGTGCTCGCGTTCGCCATGTGGGGCGCGGGCATCCGCCGCGCCGGGCCCGGCATCGGCGCCTTCTTCGTCAACCTGACGCCGCTGTTCACGGCGCTGCTGTCGTCCGCCTTCCTGGGCGAGCTGCCCCATGCCTACCACGTGCTGGCGTTCCTGCTGATCGTGGGCGGGATCGTCGTGTCCGCCAAACGTTGAAGCAGCCGTAACGTGTTTCTGTGCGGGCATCGGAGATGTTACGATCCCAGCGGAAGGAGCACATCAAGATGGCTGAAGCATTCACCGTCCACGACCACGCGGCGCGGATCGCCGCATTCCTCGACCGCCACCCGCGCGCGCTCGTACTGACGGGCGCGGGGCTGTCGACGGCATCCGGCATTCCCGACTACCGCGACCGCGACGGCACCCGCCGCGGCAAACCCCCGATCCACGGGCCGGATTTCCGCAAATCCGAGGCCGTGCAGCGGCGCTATTGGGCGCGCAGCATGATCGGCTGGCCCGTGCTTGCACAGGCGCGGCCGAATCGCGGCCATGCCGCCCTCGCCGGCCTGGAACGGATCGGGCACATCGGGTCGGTGCTGACGCAGAACGTGGACGGCCTGCACGGCCAGGCCGGCAGCCATGGCGTGCTTGAGCTACACGGCAATATCCATACGGTCGTGTGCCTCGAATGCTCGGCGATCTTCCCGCGCGCCTTCGTGCAGGGGCAGCTGGAAGATTTCAATCCGCACATGGCGGGTGCGAATGCGACGCCGCTGCCGGACGGTGATGCCTCCGTTGAACCGACGGAACTGGCCGGCTTCCGCCTCCCGTATTGCACGTGCTGCGGCGGGACCTTGATGCCGAACGTGGTCTTCTTCGGCGATAACGTCCCGCCGGCGCGCACGGCCATCGCACTGGAACAGATGGAACGGGCGGACGCGCTGCTGGTGGTCGGATCATCGCTGATGGTCTATTCCGGCTTCCGGTTCTGCCGCATGGCGCGGGCCGCCGGCAAGCCGATCGCCGCCATCAACCTCGGCCGCACGCGCGCGGACGACCTCCTCGACATCAAGATCGAAGAATCGGCCGAGCGGGTGCTCCCGCTCGCGCTGGATATGCTCATCAAAGGTTCGGAGCAGACGGAGCGAGACACGCCATCCATACCACTCGACGGGGGAATACTGTGACGAAAACGTTAAGCAGCACTGGTGTCAAACCCTGGCAGGCCGGCGCGTTGCTGGCCGGTCTCGGCCTCGCGGCCTCCTATTTCTATGTGCGCGCCAAGACGAAGCAGGCGGAGGCGGAGAACCCGCCGCAGGGCCGCTTCGTCAAGGCCGACGGCGTGCGCCTGCATTATGTGGAACGGGGCAGCGGCCCCGTGCTGGTCCTGCTGCACGGGAACGGCGTGCTGGCCAGCGATTTCCGGACCAGCGGCCTGATGGACAAGGCGGCCGAGCACTACCGCGTGATCGCGTTCGACCGCCCCGGCTTCGGCTATAGCGAGCGGCCGCGCAGCAAGGTGTGGACGCCGCAGGCCCAGGCACGGCTGCTGCATCACGCGCTGCAGGAGATCGGCGTCGATTCGGCCATCGTGCTGGGCCACTCGTGGGGCACGCTCGTCGCGCTGTCGATGGCGCTGGACGTGCCGGACTTCGTACGCGGTCTCGTGCTGCTGTCGGGCTATTACTACCCGAGCCTGCGCGCCGACGTGCCGCTGCTGTCCGGTCCTGCGATTCCGGTCGTGGGCGATTTGATGCGGTACACGATCTCGCCGCTCGTCACGCGCATGCTGTGGCGTCCGCTGACGAAGCGGGTGTTTTCGCCGCAGCCGGTCGACGCCCGTTTCCGCGAACTGCCCGTGTGGATGCTGCTGCGTCCGAGCCAGCTGCGCGCCAGCGCGGCGGAGACGGCGCTGATGGTGCCGTCGGCCGTGGCGCTGGCGAAGCGTTATCCGGAGCTGAAGGTGCCCGTGGTGGTGATGGCCGGCACCAAGGACAAGATCGTCGATTTCGGCCACAACTCGGAGCGGCTGGACGAGCGCCTGCCGGAGAGCGAGCTGCGGCTGCAGCCCGGCGTCGGGCACATGACGCATTATGCCCATCCGGACAAGGTGCTCGCTGCGGTCGACGAGATCGCGGGGCGCGTTGGGGAGTCGGTGTACCGGAGGAATCCGCAGGCGGAGGCGCTGGCGAGGGCCAGCGAGAGCGGGACGTAGAACGAAGAGCGGAACGTAAAACACCGTCGCTCCCGCGCAGGCGGGAGCCCAAGCTTGCGTGATCAGTTACAAAAATCAGGTTCCCGCCTCTGCAGGAACGACGTTTTGGGACTTTCACCTAACAGGCGATGGCCAGCGAGTGCGGGACGTAGAACGAAGAGCGGAACGTAAAAACACCGTCGCTCCCGCGCAGGCGGGAGCCCAAGTTCGCGTGGCCAGTCACAAAAAATCAGGTTCCCGCCTCCGCGGGAACGACGGATTTGGGGCTCAGCCAATAATGCGCAGCGAGTAGTCCGTCGCCTTGATGTCCTTGGTCAGGCTGCCGATCGAAATCCGGTCGACACCAGTCTCGGCAATCGCCCGCACCGTCTGCATGTTGATGCCGCCGGACGCCTCCAGCAACGCCCGTCTCTCGTTGATGCGCACGCCTTCTCGCATCATGTCCAAGTCAAAATTATCCAGCAGCACCGACGTTGCGCCAGCCGCAAGCGCTTCTTCCAGCTCGGCGATCGACTCCACCTCGACCTGGATCGACACGCCCGTGTTCAGCGCCGTCGCCGCCTGCAGCGCGGGCGTGATGCCACCCGCGGCCGCGATGTGGTTTTCCTTGATCAGGATGCCGTCGTACAGCGCCATGCGCTGGTTCGCGCCGCCGCCGACGCGCACCGCGTATTTCTGCGCCTGGCGCAGGCCCGGCAATGTCTTGCGCGTATCGAGGATCTTGGCCTTCGTGCCGGCGATGACGTCCACGTAGGTGCGCGTGGCCGACGCGACGCCGGACAGCAGTTGCAGGAAGTTCAGCGCCGAACGCTCCGCCGTCAGCAGCGAGCGCGGCGAGCCTTCGATCGTGCAGACCACGCTGTCAGCGGCCATCACGTCGCCCTCGGCATATTTCCAGTCGATCTCGATGTCCTGGTCGACGGCCAGCATGACGCCTTCGAACCACGGGGCGCCGCACAGGACGGCCTGCTCGCGCACGATCACACGCGCCTTCGCGCGGGGCGCTTCCGGCACGAGCTTGCCGGTCAGGTCGCCACTGCCGACGTCTTCCAGCAGCGCGGCCAGCAGGTTCTGCTCGAATGCGGCCTGCAACTTGTCGTCGAACTGGCCTTCGTCAGCGTAAGGGTTGCGGAGATTGCTCATGCGGGACCGATTCCTTTGAAGAGATTGGCTTCCTGCTCCAGCGCGCCGGTCGGCAGTGCCTTCGCCTTCTTGGCGGCGGCGAAGTCGAGCATGCGGTCGATGGCGCGCTTGGCCTGCTTGCCGATTTCCGGATCGACGAAGATTTCGTTTTTACTGTCGGAGGTTTGCAGCACGTCGGCCAGGTTCTGCAGGCCGTTCATCGCCATCCACGGGCAGTGCGCGCAGCTCTTGCAGGTGGCGCTGTTGCCGGCCGTCGGGGCTTCGATCAGGGTCTTGCCCGGTGCGGCCATGCGCATCTTGTGCAGGATGCCGTTGTCGGTGGCGACGATGAAGTGCGTCGCGTCCATCGTCCGCGCCGCGTTGATCAGCTGGGTGGTCGAGCCGACGACATCCGCCTGGGCGACGACGTTGGCCGGCGATTCCGGGTGCACGAGCACCTTCGCGTGCGGGTATTCCGCGCGCAGCAGGTCCAGTTCGATGCCCTTGAACTCGTCGTGCACGAGGCAGGAACCCTGCCACAGCAGCATGTCGGCGCCCGTCTGCTTCTGGATGTACGAGCCCAGGTGGCGGTCCGGCGCCCACAGTATCTTCTTGCCCTGCTCGTGCAGGTACTTGACGATGTCCAGGCCGATCGACGACGTCACCATCCAGTCCGCGCGCGCCTTGACGGCGGCGGACGTGTTGGCGTAGACGACGACCGTGCGGTCCGGATGCTTGTCGCAGAACGCGGCGAATTCGTCGGCCGGGCAGCCCAGGTCCAGCGAGCAGGTTGCGTCCAGGTCCGGCATCAGGATCGTCTTTTCCGGGCTCAGGATCTTCGCCGTCTCGCCCATGAAGCGCACGCCGGCCACGACGAGCGTCTTGGCCGGATGATCGCGGCCGAAGCGCGCCATTTCCAGGGAATCGGACACGCACCCGCCCGTTTCCTCGGCGAGGTCTTGCAGGTCTGCATCGACGTAGTAGTGCGCGACGAGGACGGCTTCGCGCTCCTTCAACAGGCGGCGGATGCGATCCTTCAGCGCGGTCTTTTCATCGACTTCGAGCGGCGACGGCGTGCGGGCCCAGGCCTCGGCAGTGGAACACACGCCGCCGACTGGCCGGTCGTATTCGAATACTTTAACGGGGGCAATGGTATTCATGGGGCAAGCTCCAATCAGTCGAGACCCTGGCTCTTCAGGTAATCTTCGTAATTGCCCTGGAAGTCGATGATGCGGTCTTCCTTGATTTCCAGGATACGGGTCGCCAGCGACGACACGAACTCGCGGTCGTGCGATACGAAGATGAGGGTGCCTGCGTATTTATCCAGCGCGATGTTCAGCGACTCGATCGATTCCATGTCCATGTGGTTGGTCGGTTCGTCGAGCAGCAGGACGTTGTGGCGGCCCAGCATCAGTTTGCCGTACATCATGCGGCCCTTCTCGCCACCGGACAGCACGCGCACGGACTTCTTGACCTCGTCGCCGCCGAACAGCAGGCGGCCCAGGATCGAGCGCACGGCCTGGTCGTCGTCGCCTTCCTTCGTCCACTTGCCCATCCAGTCGGTCAGGTTCAGGTCCGTGGCGAACTCTTCGGTCGGGTCCTGCGGCATGTAGCCCGGATTCGCATTCTCGGCCCACTTCACGCGGCCGGTGTCGGCATCGAGGCCCGTGATCGGGCCGCTGCCGATGCAACGCAGCAAGGTCGTCTTACCGGCACCGTTGGCACCGATGATGGCGATGCGTTCGCCGGCTTCGACCATGATCGAGAAATTCTTGAACAGCTGGCGGTCGTACGATTTCGACAGGCCTTCCGTCTCGACGGCCAGGCGGTGCAGTTTCTTCTCGCCTTCGAAGCGGACGAACGGATAGGCGCGCGACGACGGCTTGAACTCCTCGATCTTGATCTTGTCGATCATCTTGGCGCGCGACGTGGCCTGGCGGGCCTTGGACTTGTTCGCGGAGAAGCGGCGCACGAAGTCCTGCAGCTCGGCGACCTTCTCTTTCGCCTTCGCGTTGTTGGCCAGCTGCTGGTTGCGGGCCTGCGTCGACGCTTCCATGTAGTCGTCGTAGTTGCCCGGGTAGACCTTCAGCGTGCCGTAGTCCATGTCGGCGACGTGCGTGCAGACCGAGTTCAGGAAGTGGCGGTCGTGCGAGATGATGATCATCGTCGAGTTCCGCTGGTTCAGCATGTCGGCCAGCCAGCTGATCGTATGGATGTCCAGGTTGTTGGTCGGCTCGTCGAGCAGCAGGATGTCCGGATCCGAGAACAGGGCCTGCGCCAGCAGCACGCGCAGCTTCCAGCCCGGCGCGACCGAGCTCATCGGACCCTGGTGCAGGTCGGTGGCGATGCCCAGGCCCAGCAGCAGTTCGCCGGCGCGCGCTTCGGCCGAGTAGCCGTCGTACTCGGCGACCTTGCCTTCGAGCTCGGCCGCTTTCATGTAGTCTTCGTCCGTCGCTTCTGGATTCGCGTAGATGGCGTCGCGTTCGCGGATCGCGTCCCACAATTCCGTGTGGCCCATCATGACGACGTCGAGCACGCGCACGTCTTCGTAGGCGAACTGGTCCTGGCGGAGCTTGCCGAGGCGCTCGTGCGGATCGAGGCTGACGTTGCCGGCGGACGGCTCGAGGTCGCCGCCGAGGATCTTCATGAAGGTCGACTTGCCGCAACCGTTCGCGCCGATGAGGCCGTAACGGTTGCCGTCGCCGAACTTGACGGAAATGTTTTCGAACAGCGGCTTGGCGCCGAACTGCATCGTGATGTTGGCTGTACTGAGCACTGGGAAACCTTCGCGTGGTGATTCAATTAACCGCACATTTTACCACCGTGAGGGGACCGTTGCGTCAGGCGGTCCTGAGTGTCGGGTAACTGGACAGCGCCAGCGACCAGTGCCCGCCGTCGCACTGCAAATGCCCCTGCGCCCCGAACGGGATCGTCACGTGGCGCGCGATGTGGCCGAATTCCAGCCCCGTCAGCACCGGCACGGGCAACGTGGCGCGGACATAGGCCAGCATTTCGTCGAAGTTGTAGCCGTTGTCGTTCGCGCCGAGCCGGTAGCCGGAGAAATCGCCCAGCACGACGGCGCGTTGTCTCTCCAGCACGCCCGCATGCATCAGTTGCAGCAACATGCGCTCCACCCGGAACGGATGCTCGGCAATATCCTCCAGGAACAGGATGCCGCCGTCGATGCGCGCGAAGTACGGCGTGCCCATCAGCGACATGATCATCGCCAGGTTGCCGCCCCAGACGGTGCCCGTCACGTCGAGGCGCGGGTTGGCCGCGCCGTGGCCGGAGATCGTGTGCGTGGGGCCGGCCAGGCAATGCCAGAAATCGTCCAGCGTGAATGCGTTCGGCTCGGCCGCGCCCACGTCGGCCGTGAACATGGGCCCCGCGTAACTGATCGCGCCCGTCCTTGCGTACAACGCCATGTGGAACGCCGTGACGTCGGAATAGCCGACGAAGATCTTGCCGCTGGCGGCCATGCGCTCGAAGTCGATATGCGGCAGCAGGCGCGTCATGCCGTAGGCGCCGCGGATGGCCATGACGACCTGCACGTCCGGGTCGGCGGCGGCCGCTTCCAGCTGGGCGAGGCGCTCCGCGTCCGTCGCCCCGAAGCGCTGGTGGCGCTCCTCGTGCTTGTAGTAATTATGGACCAGGATGCCCTGGGCTTCGAGGCGCGCGATGCCGCGCGGGATCGCTTCCGGCTCGGGCGCGTAGCTGCCCGGCGCGATCAGGGCAATGCCCGGTTTTTGGATGGTCACTGTTTGACGAAGAGCCTTGGTGTCGAGTCGGGCGCCATCTTACCGTGGGCATGGGCGTCGATCAAGGCGAGGAGCCGCTCCAGCAGCTGGGACGGCAGGTCGTGGCCCATGCCCTCGATGACTTCGAGGCGGGCGCCGGGAATCGCCTGCGCCGTGTCGACGCCGCAGGCGAGCGGCACGAGCGGATCGGCCGCGCCGTGGATCACAAGCGTCGGCGCGACGATCGTCTGCAGCTGCGGCGTGCGGTCGCCGCAGGCCGTCACGGCCAGCATCTGACGCACGACGCCGCCCGGGCAGCAGTTGCGGCGCAGCGCGCGGGCGACGCGGCGGCGCAGGTGTTTTTCCGGCGTCGGATAGGCCGGGCTGCCGATTGCTTGCAGCAGTTGCACGTTGTAGTCGATCGCCGCGTCGATGTCGCCTGCTCCCAGCGGACGGCGCAGCAGCGCGCGGCGCGCGGCTTGCGTCGGGCCCGGCAGGCCGCGGCGGCCGCTGCTGGACATGATCGACGTGAGACTGAGCACGCGCGACGGGTACTTCGCCGCCATCAGCTGTCCGACCATGCCGCCCATCGACATGCCGACGACGTGGGCGCGGGCGACGCCCAGCGCGGACAGCACGCCGATCGCATCGTCGGCCATGTCTTCCAGCCGGTACGGCGGCTTGAGCGGGATGCGCAGCAGCGACTTCAGCCAGGCGAGCCCGAGGCTGGGCGTGCCGGCGTGTTCGAACTTGGTGGACAGGCCGCTGTCGCGATTATCGAAACGGATCACGTAAAAGCCCAGTTCGACGAGGCCTTCGACGAATTCGTCCGGCCAGGCCGTCAATTGCAGGCCGAGGCCCGAAACCAGCAGCAGGGGTACGGATTTCGGATCGCCCGCCGTGTCGAAGGCGATGCGGATCCCGTTGGCGTTCAGGCTAGGCATTGTCGATAGCTGGGTCGTGAAATCCTCCGCTACCGAAAGCAGCGAAGGCCTGGAACCAGCATATCATTTTTGGCAAACGGGTGGCGTCAGCCTTGCGTGCGCCGGGCCGCGCGCCGTTCGGCGAAGAATCCCTTGAGCATCGCGCTCGCTTCGTCGGCCAGCACGCCGCCGACGACGTCCGTGTGGTGATTCAGTTGCTCCAGCGCGAACAGGTCGAGGATCGAGCCGCACACGCCTGTCTTCGGGTCCGGCGCGGCGTACACGACCCGCGCCAGGCGCGCGTGCATCATCGCGCCCGAGCACATCGCGCAAGGTTCCAGCGTCACATACAGCTCGCAGCCCGGCAGCCGGTAGTTGCCGAGCTTGTCCGCGGCCGCGCGCAGGGCGACGATTTCCGCGTGCGCGGTCGGGTCGTGGCGGCCGATCGGCTGGTTGAAGCCGGTGGCGATGATCTCGCCGTCGCGCACGACGACGGCGCCCACGGGCACCTCGCCCGCCGCCCAGGCCTTGCGGGCCTCCTGCAGGGCCAGGCCCATGTATGTATTGTCGTCTGCTTCAGGCATCCGTGATTTCGGACCAGCAGTTCGGCGTCTCGTGCAGCACGAGCTTCTGCAGGCGCAGGCCGGTGCCGTAGCGGTCGGTGTAGGCCGCTTGCAGGATGTTCCAGGCCACCTGCGCGAGGTTTTCCACGGTCGGGATGCGATCGATCACGACGGTTTTATGGTTCGGCAGGCTGGCCAGGAAGCCGCGCACGGCCTCGTCCTTCTCGTACACGAGGAAAGCATGGTCCCAGACGTCGACGAGATGCTCTTTCGCGAGCGCCTTGATGTCCGAGAAATCCATGATCATGCCGTTGTCGGAATTGCCTTCGACGTCGATGACGGCACCCGTCAGCGTGATTTCCAGCGTGTAGCGGTGGCCGTGCAGGTTGCGGCACTGGCTTTTATGGTCGGGGATGCGGTGGCCGGCGTCGAATTCCAGCTTGCGGGTAATGGTCAGCATGTGTGCTCAGGGAATGTTCAGGAGTTTATGGGTCTGGAGGCTGAGCTTCCACTTCGGGTTGCGGCGGCACGTGTCGATGGCCAGTTGCGTGTTGAACTGGGCCAGCGGGCCGTCCATCGGCTGCACGAAGAAGTTGTCGAAATCCAGGTGTTCGTACGCGGCCAGGTCCTGGCCCGCCTGCGGGATGACGACCTTGAGTTCGTTGCCCTTTGCGACCACCAGTGTCGAACCCATCTTCGGGCTCACGCAGATCCAGTCCACGCCCGGCGGCACGGGCAAGGTGCCGTTCGTCTCGATGGCGATCGTGAAGCCGGCGGCGTGCATCGCGTCGATCAGGGCCGTGTCCAGCTGCAGCAGCGGCTCGCCGCCCGTGAAGACGACGTATTTGCTGGCCGGGTAAGTCTCCGGCCACAGGCTGTCGATTTGCGCGGCCAGGGCCGCGGCATCCTTGAATTTGCCGCCCCGTTCGCCGTCGGTGCCGACGAAATCCGTATCGCAGAACTGGCAGACGGCCGTGGAACGGTCCGCTTCGCGGCCCGTCCACAGGTTACAGCCGGAAAAGCGGCAGAACACGGCCGGGCGGCCCGCATGGGCGCCCTCGCCCTGCAGGGTATAGAAGATTTCTTTGATGCTGTAAGTCACAGTAGAAGTCCGGTAAGGCTCGCGTCAACCTTCCATTATACCGCGCCCGGACTGGGTCGCAGAAGCGGCGCCAAAATTGATGACGAGCAAAAACATGCCATTCGGAAAGTCGTACCTTTGGATACGGAAAGTTCCTAATCGAGTCGTCCTAGTCCTCGCCGGAGGGATCGTGATGAAAACCCTGCTGCTCCAGTCGCTGCGTGTCACGCTCGGGGCCCTGCTGTTGCTCACCGCGTGGTTCGGAATGTCGGAACACGTCCGCATGCTCGCGGTGCCGGAGCGGCTGCAACTGGGTGTGCTGGTGCTCGTCGTGTTGTCCGTGCTGTTTGCCGTGCTGTTCCGGCGCATGCACAACGAGGACCAGATCGCGCGTCTGGAAGCGGCGCTGTGCCGGGAACAGAAGGCCCGCAGCCAGGCCGACCAGGCGCTGGCCGAGTCCGACATGCTGCTAGGGCGCTTGACCGGGGGGACGGACGGCCGCCGCGGCAACCTCGACCCTCTCGCGCAACTGGTGGCCATCCAGACCGAGCTGCTGCAGGTGCGGCGCCAGTACGCGCTGGAAGATCCGCTCCTCGCGTCGCGCATCGATTTATTGTGCACGCGGGTCGATCGGGTCGCCCAGGCGATCGTCGCCCACGCCGACGAGCCCGGGTAACAGCCCCGTCCACCCTTGCTAAAAATCAAGGGGACGCCATTGTCCGTGGCGCACAATCGGTTCTCGTCAGCAAGTAATTGCTAATCAGAACCGAAGGACGGTACATGACAAGCACAACAACAATACAGCGGCTCATGGATTCCTCGGGCGCGCCGGCCGATCGCGCGTTCGCCCACCAGTTGATGGAGACGCTGGCCATTCCCATTTTCGTCCTCGACACGACATCCCGCGTGATGCTGTGGAACCGCGCCTGCGAGCGGCTGACGGGCGTGCCCGCGCGCGACATCATCGGTACGCGCGACCACTGGCGCAGTTTCTTCGAGGAGCGCCGCCCCACCCTCGCCGACCTCCTGATCGAAGAACGGGCCGGCGAAGCGCACCGGCCCCGCATCGGCCTGCCCGATGATCCGCACCTGTCCGCGGAAAGCTGGTGCGACATGCCGCGCGTGGGCCGCCGGCGCTACCTGGCCGCCGACGCGAGCCCGATCTACGACGAACGCGGCCGGCTGGCCGCCGTCGTGGAGACATTGCGCGACATGACGGATGAAAAACTGGCGCAGATCGCACTTGAACAACTCGCCACGCGCGACGGCCTCACGGGTCTCGCCAACCGCCGCTGCTTCGACGAGACGCTGCACGCCGAATGGGCGCGCGCGCTGCGCCAGCGCCAGCCGCTGTCGCTGTTGATGGTGGATGTGGACAATTTCAAGGCGTATAACGATGCGAACGGCCACCTGGGCGGCGACGAATGCCTGAAACGGATCGCCACGGCCGTCGCCAGCGAAATGCGCGCCAACGATCTGGTGGCGCGCTATGGCGGCGAGGAATTCGCCGTGATCCTGCCGAACCAGTCACTAAAGGGCGCGGCCAGCGTCGCCGAACGCATCCGCACCCGTGTCGAACAACTGCAAGTCCCCAACCGCCTGGCGCCGGCGCAGCGCGTGACGGTGTCGATCGGCGCGGCCACCGCGATCGCGTCGCCCGACAACAGCGCCAGCGAACTGGTCGCCATTGCCGATGCGGCGCTCTACCGGGCCAAGCATATGGGACGGAACCGGATCAGTTTGCCCCTCACCGAACCGGCATGAGCCACGTCGTTCCCGGGAAAGCGGGAATCCATGCCGAGTATCTCGTTCGACTCGGCATGGGCCCCCGCCTCCGCGGGGACGACGGTCAGCCGATGGTTGCCCTATCCCACCCGTGCCGCACCGCGGCCTTCATCTTCTCCCAGGTCGACGCGCCATCCTTGCCGTAGCGCGTATCCCAGTCGGCCCGCAGGTCGTTCTCGACGTCCGACCAGTCCCGGTTGCGATAGCGGACGTCATTGCGCATCTGGGCGCCGTAACGGTAGGCCGGCGCCAGGTCGTCGTAGCTCGTGCCGCCCGGCTTGTACGTGTTCGTCCAGTGCGTGCGGTAGTGGCTGTCGTCGTCCGTGGACGTCGTCTCGCCCGTCATCCGTTCCCAGCCGTGACGGACCGCCGCCTTGATGCGTTCCCACGCGGACGGTTCGTTGTCCGTGCCGTACTTGCTGTGCCAGTCCTTCTTGAGGTCGTGCTCGACATCGTCCCAGTCGCGGTCGCGATAGATGTCGCTGCTGCGCATCTCGTTGCCGTAGCGATAGGCCGGCGCGACATCGTTGAAGTCCGTGCCGCTGGCGGCGTAGGTCGACTCGTAGTGCGTATGGTAGTAGGTCGAGTCGTCGTCCATGTCCGGGGTGATCTTGTCCCAGCCATGGCGCACGGCGTCCTTGAACTTCTCCCACGTCGACCCGCCCGTCGTGTAGCGCGAGTCCCAGTCGGATTTCAGGTCGGATTGCACGTCGTCCCAGTGGCGGCTGCGGTATTTCTGCAGGCGGCGCGCTTCGTTGCCGTAGCGGTAGGCCGGCAGGTAGTCGTCATAGGAATCGTCCGCGTTCGAGTACCGCGCGTTCCAGTGGCTGCGGTAATAGCTGTCGTTATCGATGTCCGGGGTGATCTTGTCCCAGCCGCGGCGCACGGCGGCCTTGAATCTCTCCCACGTGGACTCGCCTGGATGACGCGATTCCCAGTCGCTGCGCAGGTCCGACTCCACCTCGTCCCACGAGCGGTCGCGGTATCTGGCGCTCGAACGCATTTCCGTGCCGTAGCGGTAGGCCGGCTCGTAGTCGGCGTACCCGCCGCCCAGGCTCGAATAGTTGTCGTGCCAGTCCGAGTGGTACCAGTCGTCCGTGTTCAGGTCCGGGGTGATCCTGTCCCAGCCGTGGCGGACGGCCGCCTTGAATTTCTCCCACGTCGACTCGCCCGGATGGCGCGCTTCCCAGTCGGTGCGCAGGTCCGGTTCGACGTCGTCCCACGCGCGGTTGCGGTAAGTCGCGTCGCGGCGCATGTCGCTGCCGTAGCGGTACGCGGGTGCATAGTCGTCGTAGCTGCCGCCCAGGCTCGAGTAATTGTCGTTCCAATGGTTACGGTAGGTATCGTCGTACGTATCGCCCGTGCCGCCGTCATGCGAGAACACGCGCACGTTCCCGCGCGCGACCGACCCGCCCGTATCGCGCTGCATGGAGCTGCCGACGCGGGCCGTGCCGCCCAGCGACGTGTCGTCCGAGCCGGGAATCGATGCGGTGCCCTGCAGCGTGGAGCCGCTCTGGTTCAGCGAGCCGCCCTGCGCCGATTGCAGCGACGAGCCGGTGGCCGGGTTCTGCGCGGAGCTCTGGGTGCCGCTCAGCGTGTTGCCGCCGATGGCGCCGTCCATCGATCCGCCCGACTGCTCCGAGGCGCCCTGCGGCTCCTCGTAGGTCTGGCCTTTGGGGACCGGGTCGTTGATGTTCTGCGTGGCGAAGAAGTTGCGGTCGTCGTGGCCCGTGAATTGCAGCGAGCCCGGTTCCGTGCCCGGGGGCGTGCCCTGGTACGAACCGGACGAGCCGGAGCCGGATCCGACGTTGCCCGACTGCGCGGACAGGCTGCCCGATCGCTGCATCCCGGACGATGCGCCGCCGAGGACGCCCGCGCTACCCGGATCGCGCGTCCACTGGTCGTGGCGCTCGTCGATGTCGACGGGGCCGAAGCGCTCGATGATGTCGGCGGCCCGTTCGACTTCCGGCTCGGAGTCCGTGGTCAGGGTCAGGACGTGATGGCCGCGCGTGACGGCGTACGAATACTTCATCGCGTGTTCGTTCGTGTCGGATCCGAACAGGCCCGTGAAGAAATGCTTGATCGAGGCGCCGAAGCCCTCCTCGCGTTCGCCCTCCAGCAACTCGTTGTCGCCGGTGACGCTGTTCGACTGGCCGGTGGGGTCGGCGCTCGAGAGGCTCGCATCGGTGCGCGTGAAGCCCGACGCCAGCAATTCGTCCAGGGCGCTTTGTGCGTCGCTTCGGTTGTCGAAGACTGCTACCAGGGTGTGTCGCATGATGTTCCTCCGCTGTATTGGTGTAGAAAACACCGGCTTCCGCGAAGCGCGCCACGCCGACCTGCTCGCCTCCGAGCACGACGTTTTCCGCGTGGAGCTCCTCACGCCGGTTCCTTGTCGAGACTACTCCAAAGCGGCCGCGTTGCGCGCACCATTGACCGGCTACAACCCATGCGTATCGCATCCATGAAAAACGGGCCGTGTGGCCCGCGTTTTGTCCCTATTGTCGCTGAGTTCCGTGAGCGCGCGCACCGACCGGCACGCGGCTTGTACGGCTGTCAGCCGAACGGATTGGCGACCGTCTTCACGTCGGGCGGCGGCAGCCGGTCCGGCAGGTCGCGCGCTTCCAGGCCGGCGACGATGCGGCCCACCAGGTCGTGCAGCAGGCGCGCCTTGGCCAGGCCGTCCTTGTCGGCAGTGAGGTCGACGTCGCCCGCCACCGTGACCCGGTCGAGCCGGTTCTCGAGCGTCAGGTTGCCGATCTCGACGACGTCGGCCTCGTTCTCGTAGGGTGCAAACTTGGTCATAAGATTCCTGATTCCTATTTGCGGTTGCGGGACGGCTTGACGCGCACTTCCGGCAGCGCCAGCACGCGTTCCTTCTCGGCGTCGGACAGCGCGGGCAGCAGGTTGATGCCGATGATGCGTTCGAGCTCCGGGATCGGGATCACGTTCGCCTTCGCATCCGCCGCGTTCTCGACGAACCACGCGGCGCCGGCGCGCTGGCGCGGGCTGTACACGAGTTTATACAAATGGGTCGGCACGAGCACGTTGCCGATCTTCTTCAGGTCCGCGCCGAGGAAGGCCGGCCCCGTCACCACGTACAGGTCGCCCTCCTTCTTCGCCATCTTGCGCACGGCGCCTTCGATGCCGGCCCACAGGTTGCGGTTGTTCTCGCCGTCCTGCGGGACGATGTTGGCGAGGCTGAAGCTGTCGCGCTGGCTGTCGCGGTCCGGCATGTCGCCGTTCGGGGCCATGTGGCCGCGGTCGTAGCCGCTGCGCGAGTAATCCGATAACTCCGCCCGCTGGCCGGCCGGCACGCGCGCTTCGGAATGGAACGAGTTTTCGCGCGACAATTCCTGCGCCGCCGCGATATTCTCTGCCTGCAGGTGTTCCGCCGACCACAATGGCGTGCGCGTGATTCCCGAGTGCAGCACGCTGAACACATTGAAGCACAGCGTTTCCGTCTTGTTGCCGAGCTTGGGATTCGTGATGCGCGGCGCCTGGCCGGCCACGAAATGGTCGTCGCAGGATTGCGGTTGCGGTGCGCGCGCCTCCGTCTGGACGCGGGCCGGCGCCGGGTTCGTGGACTCGCGCTTGCACGCGCCCAGGGATAACAGCGATGCCAGCACGAGCGCGGGCGTGACAAACTTCTTGAGCATGATGAAAAGACAAATCAAAGATGGCGCCATTTTAGCCGACGCGCGCTTGCGCTTCCTCAGGGATTTCCTGTGTGCATA
The DNA here is from genome assembly GCF_030411975.2 of Massilia orientalis. Classification (NCBI taxonomy): domain Bacteria; kingdom Pseudomonadati; phylum Pseudomonadota; class Betaproteobacteria; order Burkholderiales; family Oxalobacteraceae; genus Massilia; species Massilia orientalis. The sequence continues at coordinate 111,644 of NZ_JASNRB020000003.1, forward strand.
GCCGCGCACGCTTGAAATCGACCTGCATTTCCGAAAAGAATGCTATACAATCCCAGTTTCAAAAAGCTAAGTACATTTGTCCAAATTAAATGGCGATGGATAATTCCTCCATACCCGAGGACCTCCGGCGCTTCGTGCTGACCAGCATCCCCTCGGTCCCTTTCCTGGAAGCGCTGTTGCTGATGCGCGCCGATCCGGACCATGCCTGGCGCCGCGATACGCTGGCGCGGCGGCTGTACGTGCGCGAAAAGACGGCGGAAGACCTGCTCGCCGACCTGTGCACGGCCAGGATCGCCGTGCCGTGCGACGACGCCGGCGCCTACCGCTATGGCCCGGCCGATGCCGGCCTGCGCGAACGGATCGACCGCCTGGCCGATGCGTATGCGACGCACCTCGTCGAAGTCACCCACCTGATCCACTCTTCACTCGACCGCAAGGCCCAGCAATTTGCGGACGCGTTCAAATGGCGTAAGGATTCATGATGGCGATTACCATCTATTCGCTGTGTACATTGACGTCGCTGGCGTGCGCCTGGCTACTGCTGGGCAGCTATCGCCGCACCGGCCACCGGCTGCTGTTCTGGAGCGGCGCGTCGTTCGTGGCGCTGACCGTGAACAACGTGTTCCTCATGCTCGACAAGGTCGTGTTCCCGGACATCTACCTGCTCCCCGTGCGCCAGGTATCGGCCCTCGTGGCCATGCTCCTGCTGCTGTACGGCCTCATCTACGAGAAAGAATGACATGAGCAACCTGATCTCCGGCGCCATCGTCATGGCTTCCTTCGTGATCGCGCTGTTCTTCCTGCGCTTCTGGCGTAGCTCGCGCGACCGCTTCTTCCTGTACTTCGCCCTGTCGTTCGGCATCGAAGGCGTGCACCGCATCGTGTCGGCGCTGACGTTCGACGAGGCCGAGGACACGCCCCTGCACTACCTCGTGCGCCTGCTGGCGTATGGGCTCATCCTGTGGGCGATCCTGGAAAAGAACCTGCCCGCGCGCCGGCGCGACGGCAAGTAGCGTGCGCCCGGACCGCCCTCCCCTGCGCCATAATCGGCCCGACACCAACAGCGGGAGGACAGCATGACAGAACAGGACAAACGCAAGGACAACGCCCAACGCGCCGATCCGGGCCAGCAGCAGCGCGCGGAAAACCGCTCGGCGCATCGTTCCGAATCACTGTTGCCGGGCGACGATGCAAACGACGGCCGCTACGACGTGGCCGAGGAAGTGAACCTCGACCAGCAGTCGGACCAGCTGCGCCGCGTCGGCAAGCCGCCGAAGGACATACCTAAACCGTAAGCCCCATCTTCAGGCCCTCGATCGCGTGGGCCTGTTCGATGTGTTCCAGCGCCGGCACGATGCGGCAGCGCAGGTGGTCGCGCACCTCGGCCGGCAGCGCATCCCAGTAGGCCTGCGTCACCTGCAAGTCGTGCTTGTCGGCGTTGCGGCCGTCCGGCGCATCGACGCCCAGCACGAGCACGGGACGCGACTGCTGGCTGCGGTTCGCCGTGCCGCGGTGGATCGTCAGGGCCGAGCGGGCCGAGATGTCCCCGACTTGCGGCAGCTTGCGCTGGGCGCGCGACTCGTAGCGCGGATAGCGCGACTTGTCCGGGAACATGAGGTCGCCGCCGGCGAGGTCGTCCCATTGGGTACCGGGCGCGATCTCGAACGGGCCGATCTCTTCCGTCACATCGACCGTCGTGAGGTTGAAGGCGAGTGAATTCAGGCGGCGCCCGACCAGCGTTTCCGGCGGCGACGGGAAGTCGCGGTGCCACGGCTGGTGCATGGCGCCCGGGAACGGGATGTCGAAGCCGACCTCCACGATCTTGTAGTCCGGCCCCAGCACGGCCCGGCACACGGCGACGACCCACGGGTGCGTCGCCAGTTCGACGAAGCCGCGCAGCCGTTCCGGATGCACCTCGACGTAATAGCGGCACGGGCCGCGTTCGAGGGCGCCGTTCGGACGCGCGCGCGCCTCGGCGAACAGGGTTTCGATGTCTTCCTTCAGTTGCGCCACCCACCCGGCGCTGAAGGCGCCCTTGCAGGCGATGATGCCGTCGCCGTACAGGCCGCCCATGATGGCGCCCACGTCGTAGCCGGCGCTCTCGTTCGATGCTTGCATGCTGATCTCCTCGCTGAACCGCGGGCCCGGTCGTGCCGTTGTGCCCGCGCGGCCATCGTACCGGCGTTCGGCGGCGGGCGGCGCCCGGCTGTCCTGTTGACAGCGCGGCGCTCAACTCCTACAGTCGCACCACGATGACTTCCACTTCCCGTGTGGGCGGCCGGATGCAGGGACGCGTGCTGTTCCTGTGCGACCGTCCCGTTTCCGACCCGGCCATTGGTACCGTTGCGGCCGAGATGGGCTACGACCTCGTGCGTGCACACACGCTGGACGAGGCGCTGGCCCACGCCCGCCACGGCGACGACCTGCCCGGCTTCGCACTCGTCCTGGCCGGCTATTCCGGCAACGTCGACGGCCTGTTCGACAGCGTGCGCCGCCTGCGCGCCGCGCTGCCGGAGGCGCCCGTGATCGCGCACGGCGTGCCCGGCTCCCCGCCGTTCACGCTCGAGTCGCTGTACGACGCCGGCGCGCTGGCCGTGCTGCACGACCCCGTCTCCATCCCGATCCTCAAGGCCAAGGCGCGCTTTTTCCTGGAAGCCTACGCCACGGCGGCCGAGCGGCGCGGGGCGGAAACCGCGCTGCAGGACACCCGCGCGCGCCTGGAGGCCATCATCGCCGCGGCCGAGGTGGCCGTGTGGTCGCTGGACATCGCCACGGGCCGCGTCCGGGGGGACGCGCGCATGATCGAGATGTTCGGCCTGCGTCCCGCAGACGGGCCAGGCGCCGACGTGGCCATGTATTTCGCCGCGATCCATCCGGACGACGTGCCGCCGACCCAGGTCCTGCTCGGCCGCGCCATGGAGACGGGGACGCCGTACGATGCCACGTTCCGCGTCCGTACGCCGGACGGCGCGTGGCGCTGGGTGCTGGCGCGCGGCCACCCGGACCGGCATGCCGGCACGCGCGGCATGATGCGCGGCGTCGTGATCGACGCGTCGCTGCAGAAAGAGGCGGAGGAGCGGCTGCAGGCGAGCGAGGAACGCTACCGCACGCTGTTCGAGGCGATCGACGAAGGCGTGTGCGTCATCGAGATGCTGTACGACGATGCGGGCATCCCGAGCGACTACCGGTTCATCGAGGTCAACCCGGCGTTCGTGAAGGCCACGGGGCTGGCCCATGCCGTCGGGCGCACGATGCGCTCGCTCGTCCCGCAGCACGAGGCCCACTGGTTCGAGACCTACGGCCGCGTCGCGGCGACGGGCGAGCCGGCGCATTTCGTCGACGAGGCGGCGCACCTGGGCCGCTGGTACGACGTGTACGCGGCGCGCGTGGGCCCGGCCGGCAGCCGCAAGGTGGTCGTGCTGTTCACCGACATCACGGAACGCCGCCGCACGGAGCTGGAACTGCGCCGCCTCGCGGACGACCTGGCCGAGCAGGACCGCCGCAAGACGGAATTCCTCGCCACGCTGGCGCACGAGCTGCGCAATCCGCTGGCGCCGATCCGCAGCGGCCTGCAGCTGATGCGGCGCGCCCGCTCCGACCCGGCCGCCATCGCGCGCGTACAGGACATCATGGACCGCCAGCTCGACCACCTCGTGCACCTCGTCGACGACCTGCTGGACGTGGCCCGCATCACGCGCGGCCAGGTCGACCTGAAGCCCGCGCTGGTGCCGCTGGCGGACGTGCTGAACGCGGCCGTCGAAACGAGCCTGCCGCTGATCGAGGCCGCGCGCCACCAGCTCGACGTGCGGCTGCCGGACGAGCCGTTGATGCTGCACGCGGACGCCACCCGCATCACGCAGGTCGTCAGCAACCTCCTGAACAACGCGGCGAAATACACCCCGCGCGGCGGCCACATCGTGCTGGCGGTGGAGTGCGACGGCGAGCAGGCGCTGATCGCCGTGTCGGACAACGGCATCGGCATCCCGCCCGACGCGCTCGACCAGGTCTTCCGCATGTTTACGCAAATCCCGAATGCGACCCGGCACATGCCGGGCGGCCTCGGGATCGGCCTGTCGCTCGTGAAAAGCCTCGTCGAACTGCACGGCGGGACGATCCAGGCGGCCAGCGCCGGCACCGGCACGGGCAGCGTCTTCACGGTGCGCCTGCCGCTGGCCGGCCAGGGCGCGGACAAGGCGGCGCCCGGCGCGCCGGAACCGGACGCGAGCCGCATCCCGGCGCTGCGCCTGCTCGTCGTGGACGACAACCGCGACGCGGCCGACACGCTGGCCGCGCTGCTGTCCGCGATGGGCCACGACGTCGTGGTGGCGCACGACGGCCACCAGGCGCTGCGCATGCTGGGCGGCCTGGAGCCGCACGCGGTGTTCCTCGACATCGGCATGCCCGGCCTGTCCGGCTACGAGGTGGCGCAGGCCGTGCGGCGCGAACCGCGCCACGACGGGGTCGTGCTCGTCGCGCTGACCGGCTGGGGCGGCGCGGACGACCGCGCGCGCAGCGCGCAGGCCGGGTTCGACGCGCATCTCACGAAACCGGCGACGGTGACGGCGATCGAGTCCGTGCTGCGCGACGTGGAATCCCGGCGCGCGACGCCGCAAAACGCGTCGTCACCAGCCGATCGCTAGCAGCTTCGCGGCCATGCGCGGCCAGCACAGCGCCGCGACCTCGTCGCGCGTGGCCCAGCGGAAGGCATCCATCTCCGGCGTCGGCCTGCCCGTCGCGTGATGCGGGAACATGCTGGCGCACGCCAGGTGCGCCAGGTCCGGCAGCGTCTCGCCCACGTCCACGCGGAACAGGTGCAACACCTTGTCGCGCCGGTAGTCGAAGCGGCCAAGCTCGCGGAAGGCGGCGGCCGGGAATGCGAGGCCCGTCTCTTCGAACAGTTCGCGCATGGCCGCGTCCAGCAGCGTTTCGCCCGGATCCTGCAGGCCCTTCGGGATATCCCAGCGCGGCGTGTGCGTGACGTGCCCCAGCAGCAGGCGGCCGCCGGCGTCCACGACGAGGGTGCCGCAGGAGACGTCGACGGCCTTCACGGCAGTGTGCGCGCGGCGGCGGCCAGCGCCTGTTCCAGCGCCTCCAGGCTCACGGGCTTCGTCAGGTGCTGGTCGAAGCCCGCCTCGTGCGACTGCTGCAGGTCGCTCTGGGCGCCCCAGCCCGTCAATGCGATGAGGACGATCTGGCGCACGCCCTGGTTGCGCCGGATCGCGCGCGCCACCTCGTAGCCGCTCATGCCGGGCAGGCCGATGTCGAGCAGGACCAGGTCCGGCTGCGTCTCGAGCGCCAGGCGGAGGCCTTCCGGGCCGTCGCGCGCGACCGATGTCGTGTGGCCGAGCGCTTCCAGCAGCGCGACGAGGCTGTCGGCCGCATCCGCGTTGTCGTCGACGACCAGCACGCGCAGCGGCGCCGGTGGCTGAGCGTGAACCTCCTCCCCGGTCGCGCGGGGGCGCGCATGCGGCGAGCCGGGATGCAGCGGCAGGCGCACCGTGAACGTGCTGCCGTGGCCCCGGCCGGCGGAAAACGCGGCGACGCGCCCGCCGTGCAGCTCGACGAGGCGGCGCACGAGCGACAGGCCGATCCCGAGACCGCCCTGGGCCCGATCGAGACTGCCGCGCACCTGCGTAAACATCTCGAACACGGAGCCGATCGCGTCCGGCGGGATGCCGATGCCGCTGTCCGACACGGCGACCACGGCGTGCCCGTCCTCGCGCCACGCGGACAGCGCGACGCGCCCGCCCGCCGGGGTGTACTTGGCGGCGTTGTTCAGCAGGTTCGACAGCACCTGCACCATGCGCGTGACGTCCGCCTCGAGCGGCAGCGGTTCCTCGGGCAGGTCGACGTCCAGGCGGTGCCCGTGCGACTCGATGAGCGCGGCGCTCGTCTCCACGGCCATCTGCGCGATGACCTTCAGGTCGACGTTCTCCCGTTTCAGTTCGATCTTGCCGCGCGTGATGCGGGCGATGTCGAGCAGGTCGTCGACGAGGTGGATCAGGTGGCCCAGCTGGCGGTCCATCATCGCGTGGATGCGCGCCAGCGCGTCCTTGTCGGCCGGCGTCATGCGCAGCAGGTCGAGCCCCGTGCGGATCGGCGCCAGCGGGTTGCGCAGTTCGTGCGCTAGAGTGGCGAGGAATTCGCTCTTGCGGTGGTCCGCCTCCGACAGGTCGGCGGCCACGCGGCGCAGCTCGTCCTCGGCGCGCTTCTGCGCCGTGATGTCGCGCGTGATGGTGGCCAGGCCGATGTTGTTGCCGTCCGCGTCGCGCACCGCGAACCCCTTGAAGTACACGGGCCGCGGCGGCCGGCCGTCGGGCTGCGCCAGGCGCAGTTCTCCCTCCCATTCGGCCGCGCCGACCGTCAGCGCGGCCATCACGTGGTCGCGCACGAACGGCCGGTCCTCGCGCGGGAAGAAATCGATCATGCGCCAGGCGGCGATGTTGGTGCGGTCGTCCAGGCCCGCCATGCGCCGGCCCGCCGGGTTCAGGTAGATGCCGCCGGCGTCCGGCGTGAAGATGCCGATGAAGTCGGACGACTGCTCGGCCACGGCGGCCAGGCGCCGGATGCCTTCTTCGGCGCGGCGGCGGTCGGTCTCGTCGCGGAAATACAGCGCCAGTCCGCCGGCCCCCTCCATGGGAAACGAATTGATCTCGAACCAGCGGCCCTCGGCGTCGTCGTACGCTTCGATGCGCGATCGTTCGCGTTCCAGCGCCGTGCGCCGCAGCGCGCGTTCCTGCTGGCTGCCTTGCAGGCGCGCGAACAGGTCCCAGAACTGGGCACCCACGAGTTCCTCGCGCGGCCGTCGCGTGACGGCTTCGGCCGCGCCGTTCGCGTAGGTGATGCGCCAGGCCGGATCGAGCGCGATGAAACCCTCGCTCATGCTTTCCAGGATCGCGCGCGAGCGGTGCTCCGCGGCCTGCCGTTCGGCCGCCTCGTGGCGTTGCCCGATCACGAGCGACGCGGTATTCGCCAGCAGCGCGAGCGCCGCCTCTTCCTGCGGGTTCGGCAGGCGCCGTTCGCGGTAGTACAGGGTGAACGTGCCGAGCACCGCGCCGGACGGCGCCAGGATCGGCAGCGCGCGCGCCGCGCGCAGCCCGTGCGCCTGCGCGAGCAGCACGTGCTGCTGCCACAGCGGATCGGTCGCGATGTCGGCGCAGACGATCGGTGCGCCCTGCCACGCGGCGCTGCCGGCGGCACCCGCGACCGGGCCGACGGGCACCGTGTCGAGCGCGCGCTGGAATTCCACGGCGAGCGACGGCGCCGCCGCGTGCTGCAGGCGCCCGCCGCCGGCCATCAGCTGCACGGAGGCCAGCGCCGCGCCGCCGGTGTAATCCTCGGCGGTGCGGGCCAGCACGTCGAGTACGTCGCCCAGCGGCGCGTCGGTCACGGCCAGTTCCAGCGCGCCGCGCTGGCCGATGGCGAGCAGGTTCGCACGCGCGCGCTCGGTGACGTCCACGCCGTGCAGCAGCACGCCCGACACGCTGCCGTCCGGCTCCCGCAGGGCCATGCACACGAAGTCGAGGAAGTGTTCTTCCAGGCCCGTGTGCGCGTCGTCGGTACCATCTGCGGCAGGGGCCAGCAGCAGGCGCACGTTATGGCCCTCGACCGCTTCGCCGCTCGCGAACACGCGGTCCAGCACGTCGGCAAAACCCTGCCCCGCCAGTTCCGGCAACGCCGCGCGCACGGGGCGCCAGGCGAGCTTGCGGCCGCCGGCCAGTTCCAGGAAGCGCTGGTTGGCCATCTCGATCACGTGGTCCGGGCCGCTCATCACGCACATGATGGCGGGCGCGCGGTGGAAGATGTCGCGCATGCGCTCGCTGGCGGCCTGCAGCTCGCGCAGCAGCCGTTCGCGCTCGGCCTCGGCCTCGCGCCGGCTGTCGTCCAGTTCCTGTTCGCTCTCGGCCAGCCGTTCGGCGGCCAGCTTTTCGGCGGTGGCGTCGCGGATGATCTTGGCAAAGCCGACGTGGACGCCCGCCTCGTCGCGCAGCGGCACCATCACGCCGTCCGCGAAGAACCGCGTGCCGTCGCGGCGCAGGTGCCAGCGCCGGTCTTCGGCGCGGCCCTGTTCGAGCGCGCGCCGGGACTCCTGTTCCGGCATGCCGGCGGCCACGTCTTCCGGCGTGAACAGCAGGTCCACGCTGCGCCCGCGCACGTCGTCGGGCGACCAGCCGGTGATCGCGGCGGCACCCCCTTCCCACTCCGTCACGATGCGGTCGACGTCCGTGCCGATGAACGCATAGTCGCGGATGTTGTCGAGGATGAGCCGCAGGCGGGCATCGCGCGAGCGCAGCTGGGCGCGGTGGCGTTCCTCCTCGATCCGGGCCAGTTCCGCGTTCTTGCGGTACAGGTCGATGAACACGGCGACCTTGGCCCGCAGGACGATGGGATTGAGCGGCTTGGTGAGATAGTCGACCGCGCCCAGCGCGTACGCGCGTTCGAGCGGGAATTCGTCGGCGTCGCCCGCGGTGAGGAAGATGATGGGCAGGCTGTGCGTTCGCGGGTGCTCGCGGATCAGCTCCGCCAGCTCGAACCCGTTCATCGTCGGCATGCGCACGTCCAGCAGCACGACGGCGAAATCGTGGGCCAGCACTTCGCGCAGCGCCGCCTCGCCGGACGTCACGGACACGAGCGTCTGGCCCAGGTCCGCCAGGATGGCCTCCAGCACCGCCAGGTTGGCCGGCTGGTCGTCGACGAGCAGGATCTTGGTGGTCTGGTCGGAGGCCATCAGTGTCGGGCGGTGTATTGATGCAAATAAGACAATGTATGCCGCGCCCTTCCGAAAGTCAATTGTGCGCGGCCGGATGCCGCCCGCCCGCACACTGGCGGCTGGCTTTCGTTTTTAGTGAATCATGTCGATGACGTTTCCCTTCCTGTCCCGATCCGGGCATGTCTTCTTTCTCAACAATGGTGTCGAAGACTGGGCCCTGGCCCTGGGCGTGGCGCTTGGCAGTGCGGTCGCGATGGTGTTCCTGCGCGCGTTCGTGCTGCGGCGCATGGAAGCGCTGTCGCGCCGCACGGAAACCCGGCTGGACGACTTCGTCACGGCGATGCTGTCGAAGACGTATCTGCTGTTCATCCTCGTGTTCGCCGTGTATTTCGGCAGCACGTTCCTGGAGCTGACGGCCAGGCAGGACAAGTTCGTCACCCGCATCGCCATCGCATCGCTGCTGCTGCAGGCGGCGATCTGGGGCGACACGGGATTGCGCGCATGGCGCGACCGGTTCAGCATCGGCCCCGTCGACGGCGCGCGGCGCGCATCGAGCAGCGTGCTGTGCTTCATCTCGCGGCTGCTGCTGTGGGTGGTCGTCACCCTGATGATCCTCGATAACTTCGGCATCAACATCACGACCCTCGTGGCCAGCCTGGGGATCGGCGGCGTGGCCGTCGCGCTCGCCACGCAGAACATCCTGGGCGACCTGTTCGCTTCGCTGTCGATCATGCTGGACAAGCCGTTCGAGGTCGGCGATTTCATCATCGTGGGCGACGTGCTCGGGTCGGTGGAACACATCGGCCTCAAGACGACGCGCGTGCGCGGGCTGGGCGGCGAACAGGTCGTGTTTTCCAACGGCGAGCTGCTGAAAAGCCGCATCCACAACCACAAGCGCATGCAGACGCGGCGCGTGGCGTTCGTCCTGCGCGTCGCGTACGGGACGCCGGAAGACCAGCTGTGCCGCATCCCGCAGATCATCCGCGAGATTGTCTCCGGCCAGCAGAACGTCGACTTCGAGCGCGCCCACTTCTTCAGCTGGGGCCAGTGGTCGCTGGATTTCGAAGTCGTGTACCACTTCCGCAGCCCGGACTACATCCTGCACATGGATGCGCAGCAGGCGATCTTCCTCGAGATCTACCGCCGCTTCCAGAAGGAAGGCATCGAGTTCGCGCACCCGCTGTCGATCGTGCGGCTGGACGACCCGAAGCTCGCCGAATCCTTCCTGCGCCGCGGCGATGCGATGCCGCCGGGGCCGTCCGTGCACTGATTGTTGCACCAAAATAGACAGACTCATCCTACAAGTCAGCCGTAGGTAGTCCTATTCACCATGCATAAGGACGGGCTTACCATGGACTCGCCTCTTCCCGATCGCGCGTCACGAGACGCTGATCCGGCAGAGGAAGTGCAAATGCGCTCAACCCACTTAAAGGAGAACGATCATGGCATCGAACAACCAGCAAGGCGGTAACAAAGGCAACAACCAGAGCGGCGATACCAGCAACCGCGGTTTCGCATCGATGGACCCGCAAAAGCAGCGCGACATCGCATCGGAAGGCGGCCGCGCCGCCCACGCTTCGGGCAATGCCCACGAGTTCACCTCGGAAGAAGCCCGCCGCGCCGGCTCCATGAGCCACAAGAACGACGGCAACAGCCAGAGTGGTAACCGCGGCAACTCGCAGAGCGGCAACAGCACGCGCGGCGGCACGCCGGAGCAGCACGCCCGAGCCGGCTCGCAGAGCCACAAAAACGATAACAAACGCTGATCACTCGCCGCTTGTCGTGACGAAAACCGCTGGCTTCGGCCAGCGGTTTTTGTATTTGCGTGACGCGTCCGAATAATCATCATGCATTCGTCCGCATCCAATTGTGCGGGGCCAAACGGGTGAAGGATGATATATTTTTGGCACTATATTTCACATTCCTTTCGTGTAGTAACTGCAAGTCACCAGCAGCGCATGCGGGCATGGGTCACACATCACTTTTCGAACAGGATCAGCGAATGAACAAAAATATTGCCATTGTCGGTGCTGGGTTTTCCGGAGCTGTCATCGCCCACCAGCTGGCCCATGCGGGCTACAACGTCGAGATCTTCGAGTCGCGCGACCACATCGCGGGCAATTGCCACTCGGAGCGCGACAGCGAGACCGGCGTCATGGTCCATGTGTATGGACCGCACATTTTTCACACCGATAACGAACGGGCGTGGGAATTCGTCAACCGTTTTTCCGAATTCATGCCCTACGTGAACCGCGTGAAGGCGATCACGAACAACCGCGTATTCACCCTGCCGATCAACCTGCTGACGATCAACCAGTTCTTCGGCAAGACCTTCCGCCCGGCCGAAGCCCAGGCGTTCATCCAGTCGCTGGGCGACAAGTCGATCGAGAATCCGCAGACGTTCGAGGAACAGGCGCTGCGCTTCGTGGGACGCGAACTGTACGAAGCGTTCTTCAAGACGTACACGATGAAGCAGTGGGGCCTGCATCCGAGCGAACTGCCGGCCAGCATCCTGAAGCGCCTGCCCGTGCGCTTCAATTACGACGACAACTACTTCAACCACAAGTACCAGGGCATGCCGAAGGACGGCTACACGGCGCTCGTGGAAAACGTCCTGAAGGTGCCGGGCATCAAGGTGCACCTCGGGACGCGCTTCGATCCGGCGTCCAAAGCGGACTACGACCACGTGTTCTACAGCGGCCCGATCGACGCCTGGTTCAAGCACGTGGAAGGCCGGCTGCCCTACCGCACGCTGGATTTCGAAGTCTTCCGCGACACCGGCGACTACCAGGGCAACGCCGTCATCAACTACTGCGACGATTCGCAGACCTATACGCGCATCACCGAGCACAAGCACTTCTCGCCGTGGGAACAGCACGAGCGCACGGTCTGCTACATGGAGTACAGCCGCCAGTGCGAGGAAAACGATACGCCGTACTACCCGATCCGCCAGGCGCGCGAAAAGGCGCAGCTGGAAAAATACGTGAACCTGGCGCGCACCGAGCCGAACGTGACTTTCGTCGGCCGGCTCGGCACCTATCGCTACCTCGACATGGACGTGACCATCCACGAGGCGCTGCTCACCGCGGACAAGTTCCTCGAGGCCGCGCGCGAAAACGTCCGGATGCCCGCCTTCGCGATCGACCCGCTGGCCTGATCAGCGGGCCTCGAGGATCACCACCGCGCCGCCCGCCCCCGCCAGTTCCAGGGCCAGGGCGTCGCGCGGCGTCACGTCCGTCGCGCGCAGTTTGACGTTGTTCGGCGTGGCGCCGTCTTCCCAGATCGTGGCCTTGTAGCGCCCGGCCGGCAGGAAGTCCAGCGGCACGCGCTTCGTCGTCGCACCCTCGTCGGCGGACATCGCGCCCACATACCACGTCGTGCCCAGTCGGCGCGCCAGCACGATATCCTTGCCCGGCTCGCCGGAAAGGAAGCGCGTCTCGTCCCACGCCGTCGGCACCTTGCGGATGAAATCGAAGCCTTCGGCGTCGCGGTAGGCATCCGGATCGTCGGACACCATCTGCAGCGGGCTGTCGTACACCACGTACTTCGCCAGCTCCTGGCCGCGGGTGTTCTGCACGAACGGCAGCTCGGCGCGCACCTGGAACGTCGCGGGCGTGACGTTGCGGAAGCCACCCGGCGTGTAATCGAGAGGCCCGGCCAGCATGCGCGTGTACGGCAACATCAGGTTGTGCTCGGGCGTGACGAACGTCTTCATCTTGTCCCACTCCGCGCCCAATACCCCTTCCTGCGTGATGAAGTTCGGATACGTGCGCTGCAGGCCGGCCGGGACGTAGGCGCCATGCAGGTCCAGCAGCAGGTGGCGCTGGGCCGTGGCGCGCGCGACGCGCTCGTAGAACTCGACCACGTCCTGGTCGTCGCGACTCATGAAGTCGATCTTGACGCCCTTGATGCCCCAGCGCGCATAGGTGTCGAGCACCTCGTCCATGCGCTCCCGCACGTGGTCCCAGTGGGCCCACAGGATCAGGCCCACGCCCTTCGAGGCCGCATAGCTGACCAGTTCCTGCATGTCGATGCCGTCGGCGGTGCGGGTGATGTCCGTGGTCGGCAGCGCGACCCAGGCGTCGGCGTTGGCGCCTTTGGACCAGCCCGCGTCGATCAGGTAGTACGGGAAGCCTGATGCGGCGGCGAAGTCGATGTAGCGGCGGTAGGCCGCCATGTCCGGCTTCATGCCCATGAGCGGACCCGACCACCAGTCCCATGCGGCCATGCCGGGCTTGACCCAGCTGAAGTCGCCCTGCGGGGCGGGATTCAGGTTGCCGACCAGGTTCGAGGCGATCAGATCGCCCGGCCGGTTGCCCAGCATGACGACGCGCCAGGCGGTCTGCAACCCGCCCTGCGATGCGTAAACGGGCGCGGCGCGTCCCGGCACCGGCGACAGTTGCACGCGCAGGCCGGCGCCGTCGCGCCACAGCGACGCACCCGTGTAGCCCCCGAGGTCAGCATGGGTGATCGCGTAGGCGGTGCGGCCGGACGGCGTCGTGCACACGACCGGCACGTCGTAGCCCTTCTTGTCGTCCAGCTGGGTGATCTTCTGGCGTGCGAACGGCACTTCGTGCGCGCCGTCGAACGCCGAGATCAGGCAATCCGGGTCGCCCGCAGGCACGAAGCCCGTCTTTTCGCCGCGCAGGCGCACCGGTGCGCCGCCGTCGATGCGGTAGCGGAAGGCGACGCCGTCGTCGTAGGCGCGCACGTCCACGAGCAGGCGGCGCGTGGCATCCGCGCGGTCGCGGAACTGGAGCGTCGCGGCGCGGTAGTGGTCGCGCGCGCTCGACGCCTTGGTCGCGACGAGCGGAATGGCGCGGTCCACGCTCGTTTTGGTCACCTTCTCCAGCACGAGCGCGCCGAGGTCCGGCTGGCCGTCGAATTCGAGGCCCAGCGGCGACGCAGCGATCACCGTTTCGCCGCCGCGCGTCACGACGTAACTGCCGCCGTCCCGCGCAATCTTGATGACGGCCCGCCGGTTCGGCGACGTCACCGCGACCTGGCCCGCGGAAGCGGCGCAGGCGGCACCGCTGAAGGCGGCCAGCACCGCCAGTGTCAGCATACGAATGTTCATGTCAGAATCCGATCTTGAAACTGGAGGCGGTCGTGGTCGGCAGGCTGGCCGGCACGTCGATCACGAGGGCGTCGTCCTGCTGCTTCCAGCGCAGCGGCGCGGTGGCGCCCACGAGCGACACCGACTTGACCGGGCGTTTCTCCAGCCCGGCCTTCGTACCGAGCGACGCGATGCGCACCTGCCCCTTCGGCTCGCCCAGCGTGATGGCGTACACGGACCCGCCCTTGGTGGTGAAGCGGATGTCGGCGGCCGTATAGTCCGCGTTTTCCTTGAATGCGCCGCCTTCCGTCTTCGTCGGGCCTTCGCCGAACGTCTTCCACGGCCGCGTGCCGTAGATGGCTTCACCGTTGACCTGGATCCAGGCCGCCATCTCGTCGAGGAACTTGCGCGACTCGGGCGGCAGGCTGCCGTCCGGGTACTGCACGACGTTGAGGAGCAGGTTGCCGTTCTTGCTGACGATGTCCGCCAGCATGGTCACGACGTCGCGCGTGGTCTTGTACTTGTAGCCCTCGCTGTAGAACCAGTCGCCCATCGACGTGTCGGTCTGCCACGGCAGCGGCTGGATGCCGTTCATGACGCCCCGCTCGACGTCCTGCACGCCGGCCTTGCGCAGGAACTCGCCGGAGCCGATGTCCTTGTGGTTGTACACGGCTTCCAGCTTGCCGTGCGTCTTGATGTTCTCGTTGTAGAAATTGGCGACGAGTGTCCTGCCGGTGTCGCCGAACGGAATGCCGCCGTCGGTGTAGAGCAGGTCCGGCTTGTAGTGCGTCACGAGGTCGGTGATGCGGTTGAACCATTCCTGGTGATACGCTGCGTCCTTCGTGTACCACTTCTGGCCACCGCCGAACAGCTCGTCATGCTTCGGGTGGTACAGGTCCGCGTACTGCGGATCGGCGCCGTCGTAAGGCACGCCGATCTGCGGGAACACCTCGTCGTGGCCATGGCTCGTGCCGAACCAGCCGTAGCTCGCGCCCAGGTGCTCGGACACGCCGAAGCGCAGGCCCGCCTTGACGGCCGCCTTCTGCCAGGCGCCGACGATGTCGCGGTGCGGGCCCATCTTGACGGCGTTCCAGCGGTGGTACTTCGAATCCCACAGGTCGAAATTGTCGTGGTGGACGCCCATGCTGACGAAATACTTCGCGCCGGCCTTGGCGTACAGCGCCATCAGGGCGTCGGGATCGAATTTCTCGGCTTTCCACAGCGGGATGATGTCCTTGTAGCCGGACTTGCTCGGGTGGCCATAGTGCTTGAGGTGGTGTTCGTACTGCGGCGTGCCGTAGATGTACATATTGCGCGCGTACCAGTCGCCGGCGCGCGGCACGGCCTGCGGGCCCCAGTGCGACCAGATGCCGAACTTGGCGTCGCGGAACCAGTCCGGCGTCTCGTATTTGTCCAGCGAGGCCGGATCGGCGGCGAACGGGCCGGCGACGTGCGTCAGCTGGACGGCCTGGTCGGCAGCGGATGCCAGCGGACCGGCGAACACGCCGCACAGGATGAGGGTGGAAAGAAGTGAGCGGCGCAATTCGGTCTCCTTGGTTTTTAATCTATAACGTACAGCCGCGATTATAGATGCACCCAAGGAGTCCCCGCAACAGCTTATTTTGTCCGCGCAACGGTGACCGTCTTCCCTCCTTCCAGCGCCAGCTCGTAGCGCCGCTCGCCGATCCTGCGGATCGTCCCGCCGTCGCTGCGGGGTGCGCTCGCACTCGTGAACCGCAGGACGCCCTGCCCTGCCACGGGCGTCACCCGGATCGTCTTGGCGTCCGCGTACACGGCGATGTCGCCGTGCGGCGTCGGCACCTTCCCGTCGATCCATGCGAGGCCGCCCAGGTCCGGCTCGACGACATAGGCCGCGTAACCGGGCTGCGTCGGCTTCACGCCCAGGTAGTATTTGCCGAGCAGGTAGAGCGGGCTCGCGCCCCAGGCGTGGCACAGGCTCATGCCGAACGGCTTGCCGTACATCGCGTAGCGCGCGGCGCCCTCCACCTTCGGATCGTACTGCTCCCAGAAGCAGGTCGCGCCCGCACGCAGCATGCCGCCCCAGTAATCCTTGATCTGGCCCGTGACGTAGCGCTGCTGCCCGCTTTCCGCCAGCGCCGCGAGTTCGTAGAAGCGCATGTACGGGGTCGTGATCTTCGGCACCGTGTCGCTCGTGAGGACGTTGCGGCGCACGGCGGCCGCCTGCGCGTCGTCCAGGTAGTCGAACATCAGCGCGAACATGTTCGGATGGCGCGTGACGAGCGGGTCGATCCTGCCGTCCTTGCGGCCGTGGATGAATACCTGCCGGCGCGGGTCCCAGAACGCGGCCATGATCTCCGCCTTCAGGTCCGCGGCGAGCTGGCGGTACGTGGCGGCCTTCGCGTCGTCGTGCGCGAGCGCGGCGCAATCGGCCATCGCCTCGAGACTCCTGGCGAACAGCAGCTGGATGACGGCCAGCTCGCCATCCTTGGGCATGTCGGCCCAGTCGACGAACACCCAGTCGCCCGGCAAGCCTTCCAGCATGCCGTTCGCGTTGCGGCGCGCGAGCACGAAGTCCATCAGGGTCGTCATGCGCGGGTAGACGCTCTTCACGAAGTCCGCGTCGCCCGTGTACTGGTAGTAGTCGCGGATGCCGATGAACCAGTACAGGGAGTAATCCAGGATCGTGTTGATGTGCATGTCGACCGGATCCGCGCCGCGCAGCGCCCACGTCGTCCGCTTGACCGTATCGCTGTCGAAGAACGTGTAGTAGTTCATCAGGTAGGTCTGCACGGCATCGCCGGACCAGACCCAGTGGTCGCGCTTGACGCCGTCGATGAAGAATTCGCGCGTGTTCAGCTCCAGCGTGCGCTGGGCGACGTCCCAGATCCGGTTCAACTCGTCGTCGGAACTCTTGAACGTGCCGCGGTGCGCGACCGGCAGGTATTCGTACAGCAGCGCCGCGTCGTCGATGTGGATGCCGCCATCGAAGCGGATGTTCACGTAGCGCATGGCGCGCGACGTGGGCGCGACGAAGTCGCCGCGGTGGTCCGCGAGGGTGAAGCGGTCGAGGGTTTCGGCGCCCTCCACGGACAACGCTTCCTCTTTCGACTCGCCGTAGTACAAGGCGATCTTGCCGCTGCCCGCGAGGTTCTTCAGCTTGACGAAGCCCGTCGTCTCCCGGCCGAAGTCGACGAGGATGGCGCCCTCCGCGCGCGTGACGGCGACGGCCGGGATCTCGCGGGTGGGCAGGCGGTAGCCGGATGGCGGCGTGTCCGGCGCGGCGAGGTTCCAGTGCGCCGCATGGGCCGTCGGCGCACCGGGACGCGGACCGACCGACCATGACGCGTCGGAGCGGATCGTCCTGCCCTGCACGAACACGGCCGGCGGCGAGGCCGCGTTATAGACCTGCAGGTTGAGCGTGTGCCTGCCGGCGGGGACGCGCACGTGGCGCTGGTCGCCATGCACGAACCGGCCGTCGATGGCGACGTTGTGGATGCCTTCGACGGTGACCTCGATGTCTTCCGGCGCGGCCAGGTCGACCTGCCGGATGAAGTTCACCTGCGGCTGGTGGTTGTACAGGCGCCAGAACGGGGGCCAGGCGACGTCGCGCTCGACGCGCTGCGCCTGCATCCGGTTGGAGAGCCAGATCTCGAAATCGCCCGGGGACCAGATCCAGGTCGCCGTGCCCTGCGCTCCCGCGAGGCCGCAGACGAGCGACAGCAGGAGACCGATGAAGAGTGAATACATGCGCATGCGCGAATTGTATTCACCTTCGTCACCGGTCTTGCGCGTTTGGGCGATTTAATCGCCCGGTTGAGCGATTTCTGCGCTCAGCCCGCGGCCTTTGCCATCCCGTCCTTCGGCGTCATGCGCGCGGCCAGTGCGGCGATCGGCAGCGGATTGACGTTCTCGGCGTTGACGACATCGTCGAAGTCCTGCTGTTCCGCCTGGGCGAGGAAGCGCTGGGCCTTGTTGCTCGGGGCGGTCGTCTGGATCAGGTGGTGCATGCTGGCGGCCGTCTTGTCCCACGACGTGTTGGCGACGATGGCGCGCATGCGTTCCTTCAGCGCGGCCTGCTGCTCGTCGTTCATGGCCAGCATGCGCTCGCAGGCGGCGATGAATTTCTCCGGCGTGTCCGCGATCGCGACGACGTCGCCGTACGGCACCTTCACGTCCGTGATCGGGGTGCTGACGGACGGCAGTTCGGCCGCCATGTATTCCAGCACCTTGGTCGGGCTGATGAACTTGGTCGACTCGTTCAGCGCGAACGGCAGCAGGCAGACGTCCCAGCCGGCCAGGAATTGCGGCAGCTGTTCGTACGTGCGCTGGCCCATGTAGTGGATGTTGTGCGCGCGCGGCAGGTTGGCCGGGTCGATCTTCACGACCGGACCCACCAGGACGATCTGCCAGTCCGGACGGGCCTGGGCGACCTGGCTTACGAGGTCGGTGTCGAAGCGCTCGTCGATGACGCCGTAGAAGCCCAGGCGCGGACGGGCGACGTGCGCCTGCTCCGGGTGGCTGTAGTCGCGGTCCAGCGCCTTCTGGAAGTGTTTCGCGTCGACGCTGCTCGAGAAGCAGTGCGCGTTGGCGTGGCGCTCGCGCTTGGACTGGTACAGGCTCGGACCGCCCGTGAAGCACAGGTCGGCGATGTTGAGCAGTGCGTTTTCGCGCTGCAGCAATTGTTTCGGGGCGTTCTTGAAGGCCGCCAGTTCGTCCATGCAGTCGTAGATGACGAGTGCCGGATCGAAGCCTTGCAGCAGCGGCAGGGCCATCGGGGTGTAGAACCAGACGACGGGACGCTCGCCTTCCGGGACGAGGTCGGCCAGCAGCGTTTGCAGCGTGGGGATCTGGTCGTCGTGGAAGCCGGGTGCCTGGATGCCGGTATGCGGCTGGCACACCGTGATGTTCGGCGCAACGGCCGTCTTCTTCAGGTGCGCCTTGCCCTCGTCATACACCGGCTCCTCGACAAACAGGATTCGGTAGTGTTCCGCCAGGCGAGTCATGAGGTGCTGGGGGCGCTGGAAGACAAAGTCCCAGCGCAGATGGCAAAACACGATCAGGGTCGGCATGTTGATTTCCTTTCGCCTTGGGGCGTTCTAGTTGATCTGGATTCAAGGCCGGAACCTGATGCGTCGATGCTCTGGAAAACACCGACAGATCAGGTGCCGGACCAGTGAATCGTATCATGCAAGATTCTTAATATTTTCATTTATGCATTGCAATATTTGCATTGGGAAACCTAGTGGACACCTTGCGGTCCGGGTCTCCCTAGGAGAGCTCGGCAGAGTGCCAAAAATTGTAGGTTCCCTCCTACGCGGACAATAGAAAAAACACTACGAAGCGGCATCATCTACGCTTGCGTGACGACGTGTGCAGTGCCGCAAAAACAGGGTCACATCTGACGGAACTGACGGCCGTACGCCTCGCTCACGGCGAGCTTTTCGGTCCTGCCCTTGAGCAGGATTTCCATCGCCGTCCCGTCCCGGACGATGTGGTCGATGGCCTGCAGGTTGACGATCGCGGCGCGGTGCACCTGCACGAACTGGCTGGGATCGAGCTGTTCGATCAAGGCCTTCAGCGGCAGCCGTATCAGCGCATCCCCGCCCGCCGTGGCGACACGCGTGTATTTACCGTCGGATTGGAAAAACTGGACTTCGCTCACCATCACCAGGCGCACGATATTGCCCACCGAAGCCCTGAGCCATTTCAGGTAGGTGACGGGTGCCGGCGGGCTGGACAGTTGCCGCCAGAGATCAGCGGGCGGCCTGTTGCCGTCACGTCCGCGCGCTTTGAGGCGCTTGACCGTTTGCATCAGCCGTCCGGTATCGAGGGGCTTCACGAGATAGTCGGCGGCGCCCGTCTCGAACGCCCGCAGCGCGTGTTCGGCATAGGCGGTGACGAACACGACCTGGGTGGCGTCCGGGATGTGGCGCGCGACTTCCAGCCCGTCCAGGCCCGGCACCTGGATGTCGAGGAACACGACGTCCGGCCGCAGGGACTCGACGAACGCCACGGCCTCGATGCCGTTCTCGGCCTCCGCGCCGATCTCCAGTTCGGGCCACAGTGCATGCAACTGGTCGCGGAGTTCCGCACGCAGCAACGGTTCGTCTTCGACGATGAGGGCGATCGGCATGTCAGGCTCCGGTCGCTGCCAGCGGCAGGGTCAGGACCGCTACCACGCCGCCTTCGGCCGCCCCGGAAACCGTCAGCGATGCGGCGCCGCCATACAGCAAGGCGAGGCGCTCGTGGATATTGGACAGTCCGAACCCCTGCCCTGCCTGGTCGGTGAAACCGACGCCGTCGTCGTTCACCAGCAACTGCAGGGCGCCGCCTTCGGTCCGCGCGGCGATCGTCACCGTGACGGGACGGGTCGCGCGTTCCAGCCCATGCTTGACGGCATTCTCGACCAGGGAGATCAGCATGGCCGGGGGCATGGGCACCGAAAGCAGGTCATCGGGCGCATCGATCCGGAAGCGCAGGCGCGGCCCCATGCGCACGCTCATGAGCGACAGATAGTTGCGTGCCAACGCCAGTTCGCGTCCAAGCGTCGAGGAGACGGCGCGCATGTCGTGCAGCGCGCTCTGCAAATAGCCCACCAGGCTGTCGAGCATGCCCTGGGCGCGTTCCGGGTCAGTGCGGATCAGGTATTTCAGGTTGGCCAGCGTATTGAACAGGAAATGCGGCTCCACCTGGGCCTGCAGGGCGCTCAGCCGGGCATGCAGGGCCGCCCGCTCGAGTTCTTGCGCGCGCCGGGCCGTCTCGATCGCCAGTCCGCGCTGGCGCAGGCGTTCGCGCAGCAGGCCCGCCACCGTTTCCACCGCCTGCAACGCCTGGCCGGGCGCAAGGAATAACTGCAGTCCGGGGAGGTGCTCGATACGGATACGGGTCGTCCCGCCTTCATCGCGGCTGATCCGGATGCGGACATGGTTGTGGAGCCGAAGCGGTCGGCGGGAGCCAAGGGCCATCGTTCCGTGGAACGGGTCGTGGTCGAATGCAGGCGGACCCGCGTAGCCCAGCGCCGTACCGGCACCGACACTGGACAGGATCTCGGCGCAGAGATCGAATGTGGTCATGGGGTCGAACGCCGAGCTTGCTTCGCGGCGGACGCGCGCAGCCATCCAGTCGCTGGTCAACGGCGTGCCGGACGCCCGCAAACCATCGAGATGCTGCCGGGCCAGGCCGATGGCAGTCGCGCTGCATCCCAGCAACGGCAAAACCAGCGACACCAGCAGCGTGGTGGGCAGGTTCCAGACGTCGAGATGGCGCAGGCTTTCGAAGCGCCATGCAAGGATCAGCCCGAAGGCCAGGATGACCACCCACGCCAGCATAACGGTCGCACCATGCCGCAGGATCGTTTGCACGATATAGCGCCGTGCCAGCTTGTGGTCCTGCGGCACGGCCGGCAGGCGGAATGGAACAGTCATGATGGACCCCTGGTAACGTTCGACAAGGATCATTGTATCGGCGCCCTGATGACCCGGCGGACGCTGCGACGAAGGGGACCGCCCGTGGCATGAATGCGTTTTTCCGGGTTTGAACGGCCGAGGCAACGGCCCTCAGGCCGAAAGATAGGGTTCCGCGTCTTCCGGTTCGCCGGCCGTATCGAAGCCGCGGGCCAGCAGCACGCCGTCGAGGCCGACCGTGCCCAGCGCATCGCACAAGTCTTCCAGCTCGGCCTCCAGGTGCGCGGCCAGGTCGAGCGGCTTGTCGACGGTGGCCAGCGGCGCGCCGCCGTCCAGCGGGTACAGGTTGATGCGCAGCACCGGTTCGCCATTGGCCTCCAGCGGCGCGACGACGGCCTTGATGCGGTCCGGCGGGCGCTGCTGCTCTTCCAGTTTCTGGTTGACCTCGGCCAGGGTGGCGAGCATCGACAGCTCGCCCACGCCCTGCTCCTTGGCACCGTAGAACAGATCCTGGTACAGGAAATTCAGCTCGACTTCGGCCGGGTGGCGCGACAGGCAGCGCTGCAGCAGCGGCGACACGCTGCCGGCCCACATGCGGTAGCGGGCCATGCGGCCTTCGAAGTACGCATCGGACGCCGCCTCGCCGGACGGCACCTTGTAGAACGGATCGTCGACCGGTTTCAGCGCGAAGCCGAGCAGGAAGCGCAGCTCCATCGCGTCGTCCTCCGGTTCGTAGTCGCCGCCGATCCATGGCCGCATGCTGGCCTCGATGGCCGGCGTGGCGACGAGCTTGCGCGAGCGCATCGCCTGCGCGGCTTCGCGCAGCATCTCCTGCAGGTGGCTGTAGCGGATGCGGTCGACGGCGTCCAGGTCGTACAGGTGGCGCACGAGCACGATGCGCGTGGCGGCGCTGGCGAGGCCGGATTGCCGGAA
Source organism: Massilia orientalis (assembly GCF_030411975.2). Taxonomy (NCBI): domain Bacteria; kingdom Pseudomonadati; phylum Pseudomonadota; class Betaproteobacteria; order Burkholderiales; family Oxalobacteraceae; genus Massilia; species Massilia orientalis. Next base: position 133,728 of record NZ_JASNRB020000003.1, read on the forward strand.
ACTGTCCATCAGGGCGTCGAAATCGGCGTCGTCGCGGAACACGTCTTCCTGCACGAGGCCGCCCGTGCTGTGCACGAACAGCGGGATCATGAAGGCGTCGATTTCGAGTTCCATCTCGTCGTCGCCACGGACGTGGTACGTGGCGGCCTCTTCCTCCACGCGCTCGCGCAGCAGGCGGCAGCAATCGGGATCCGTGTATTTCGCCACTTCGATGGCGCCGTACAGCACGTCGTCGTGTTTGCGGCGCAGCATGCGGCGCACGAGCACGGTCAGTTCTTCCTGGCGCGCGGTGAGCGCGGCCGCGTCGGGGCCTTCGCGCTCGGTGATCTCGAGCGCCAGGTCGACGAGGTTCTGGGCCAGCTCGTCGGGATCCGCTTCCACCGGCTTGGCCGTCTTCGTTGGCTTGCGGTTGGGCTGGGCCGACGGGCCCTTGGCCGGGCGCTTGTTGTTGGGCATGGCTGACTTCATCAAAGTTTACGAGCCACCATGGTAACAAATCGGTCGCGCGGGGCGAAGAACGCGTCAGCGTGCGGGGCGCGCGTCGAGGTGGGTCGTGAAGAATTCCGGACGCAGCTTGCGGGTGATTTCCAGCACCGGCATCACATGGTCGAGGTGTTCGCGCATGGCGGCCACCGCGCGGGCAGGGTCGCGCGCCTCGATCGCGTCGACGACGGACCGGTGCTCTTCCAGCACCCCGGCCATGCGGCCTTCCAGCGGCAGGGTGAGCTGGCGGTAGCGGTCCATCTGCGTCTTGGCCTGCTGGATGATCGGCCACACGCCCGGATAGCCGGACAGCTCGGCCAGCAGTGCGTGGAAGCGCTCGTCCGTGCGGTGGAACGTGCCGAAGTCGTTCGCGGTGATGGCAGCCTCCTGCTCGGCCAGGATCGCGCGCAGGCGTGCCACGTCGTCCGGTCCCACGCGCTCGGCCGCCTTTTCGATGATCGCCGTCTCCAGCGCGTGGCGCACGAGGTTGGCCTCGTCCAGCGCGTCGAGCGGGATGCGGGACACGAACGTGCCCGAACGCGGCACGATCTCGATCAGGCCCTCGTCCGCGAGGCGCTGCACGGCCTCGTGCACGGGCGTGCGGCTCGTGCCGAACTCCTCGGCGATGTCGCGCTCGACGACGCGGGTGCCGGGCAGCATGTCCATTTCGACGATACGCCGGCGCAGGCACAGGTAGACGCGGCGCGACGCGGACAGGCCGTTCTCCGCCTCGGTCACGGGATTGGGTGGGGCCTGGTGGTTCATGGTCGGAAGTGTAGCGAATTCGGCATCGCGTCGCGCGGGATGATCGCGCCGCGGTGGCGGATCACCGTGCCGGCCAGCCGGTGCCCGGCGCGCGCGGCGTCTTCCGGCCCCTTGCCCGACAGGCGCGCGGCCATGTAGGCGGCGCCGAACGAATCGCCGGCGGCCGTCGTGTCGATCACGTCGCACACGGGCTCCGGCGCCACCGCGTGCACCGTGCCGTCGTGCCAGACGACCGCCGGATCGCCGCCGCGCTTGACGACGATCTCGCCCACGCCCAGCGAGCGCGTGCGCTCGATCGCGCCGGACGCGTCGCCCGGACCATGCAGCGCGACCTCGTCGTCCAGCGTGAGCAGCGCGATGTCTGCATGGGCCAGCACGCGGCCGTAGACGTCGCGCGCCGCGTCCGCGCTCTCCCACAGGCGCGGCCGGTAGTTGTTGTCGAAGACGACCTTGCCGCCCGCCGCTCGGCACCGCGCCAGCGTCGCGATCAGCACGTCGCGGTCGCCCGGGGACAGGATCGCGAGGCTGATGCCGGACAGGTACACCATGCGCGCCTCGGCCAGTTGCGCGAGTACCCGGTCGGCGCCCGGCGCCGCCATCCAGTGGCGCGCGGCGGAATCCTTGCGCCAGTAGTGGAAGCGGCGCTCGCCATCCGGGTCGGTCTCGATCATGTAGATGCCGGGCAGCCGGTCGGCCAGGCGCAGCACGCTGGCGGTGGCGATGCCTTCGCGCTCCCACGCGGCCAGCATCTCGGCGGACATGCCGTCCTGGCCCAGGCCCGTCACATAGGCCACGTCGGCGACGGCCGGGTCGAGCAGGCGGGCCATGTACACGGCCGTGTTCAGCGTGTCGCCGCCGAAGCGGTAGTCGAGCGTGCCCTGTTCGCCGTGCTTCTGCAGTTCGATCATGCATTCGCCGATCGCGTAGACGGTGTGTGCTGCCATCGTGGGTCCTTGTGTTGAGTGTCGGCGAGAGTTTACCGGATGCCGGCGACGGCCGGGGCATCTGTTTTGCGGGGCGTGCGCGGACCGCCATCACGGACCAGGGTCCAGACGACGACCGCCGCCAGCACGTCGAACACGGCCAGCACGACGAACAGCGGGCTGTAGCCCACGTGCGTGACCACCACGCCGAACACCAGCGTGAACAGGGTCGCGCCCAGGTAGCCGGACATGCCGGCCAGCCCGGTGGCGGTCGCCACTTCGTTCTTGCCGAACACGTCGGACGTGATCGCGTACAGCGCGCCTGACAGCGTCTGGTGCGCGAAGCCGCCGATACACAGCAGGAAGATCGCGGTGTACGGGCTGGCCACGAGGCCGATGCAGCCCGGGGCGATCATGCACAGCGCGCCGAACGCGACGACCCATTTGCGTGACGCGAACAGGGAGACATTGAAATGCCGGTGCACGAACGGCGACAGATAGCCGCCCAGCACGCAGCCGATGTCCGCGGCGAGGAACGGCAGCCACGCGAACACCGCGATCTCCTTCAGGTCCATGTGGCGCTCCGTCGCCATGTACAGCGGGATCCACGCGTTGAACGTCTGCCACGCCGGCTCGGACAGGAAGCGCGGGATCGCGATCGACCAGAAGTTCCGGTTCCTGACGATCTCGCGCCACGACGCCCTCGCCGCGCTGTCCTGGTGCTTTGCCTCCTGGCCCGACAGGATGTGGTCGCGCTCCGCATCGGACAGCAGTTTCTGGTCGCGCGGGTGCTTGTAGAACACGACCCACAGCAGGGTCCACGCGATGCCCAGCCCGCCCACGATGACGAACGCCGACTTCCAGCCCGCGTGCAGGATCGCCCACACGACGAGCGGCGGCGCGCACAGGGCGCCGATCGACGAGCCGATGTTGAACCAGCCGATGGCGACCGACCGTTCCTTCGCCGGGAACCACTCCGTCGTCGCCTTGACGCCGGCCGGGATGCCCGCCGCCTCCGTCAGCCCGAGCAGGCCGCGGAAGAACGCCATGCTCTGCCAGCCCGAGGCCAGCGCGGCGCAGGCGCAGGCCAGCGACCAGGCGAACGCGAACACGGCGAAGCCGATCTTGGTGCCGATCGCGTCCAGCACGAAGCCGGCCACGGGCTGCATGACGGCGTAGCAGACCTGCCACGCGACGACGATGTACGAATACTGCTTCGTGTCGATATGCAGTTCCGCCATCATCGTCGGCGCCGCGACCGACAGCGTGTTGCGCGCCAGGTAGTTGACGATCAGGCCCAGCGTGACCAGCCCTACCATCCACCAGCGCATGCCCCTCATTTTGCTCATGTTGTCTCCTCCGGCGCCGTTTTTTGGGCGCGCAAGATCCCGGACCGCTCGGCGCGGAGGCGCCGGCGGTCTCTCTCGATCGGTTGTCGTCGTGTTTTAAGCCAGCAGTGCGCGGATGCCCTGCTGTTCGATGGCGCGCAGGTTCGCGGCCAGTTGCGCGGCCAGTCCCGGCACGGCGTTCAGGTCCCTGCCCCACAGCGCGGCGTGGCCGAGCCAGCCGTGCGCCAGGTCGTCCAGCGTCCATTCACCGCTGCCGACCTTGTCCCAGCCTGCCTTGAACCATGCCAGCGTGACCGCATCGTCCGCGAGGTCGATGATGCCGCCGCGGTACAGCACCATCGTCGCGGCCATGGCGAGCACGAGGCGGCGCGGCAGGCGGCCGTCGTGCAGTTCGGCGTAGCGCAGCAGTTGCGGCAGCACGCGCGCGGCGAACTTGCTCCAGCTGTTCAGGGCGATCGCCGCGAGCCGGTGGTGGATGGCCGGATTGCGGAAGCGGCGCAGCACGTCGGCGGCGAACGCTTCCAGTTGCGCGCGGTCCATCTCCAGCGCCGGGATGATCTCGTCGTCGATGGCCGCACGCAGGAACGCGCCCACCTGGGCGTCGTCGACGGCCGGACCGACCGCTTCCAGGCCCGCCAGCAGCGCGACCGGCACGAGGGTCGTGTGGCCGCCGTTCAGGATGCCGACCTTGCGCTTCTTGTACGGCGTGATGTCGTCGACGAGTTTCACGTTGAGATCCGCGCCCGCCAGCTTCAGCTCTTCGCCGACCGACGCCGGGCCCTGGATCACGAACAGGTAGTAGTACTCGGCCGCCACGAGGAACGGGTCCGCGTAGCCCAGTTCCTGCTCGACCTGCGCGGCGTCCGCGGCCGGGTAGCCGGTGACGATGCGGTCGACGAGCGTGTTGCAGAACGTGCAGGCGTCGCCGATCCACGCGGCGAAGCCGGCCGGCAGGTCCCACAGGCGCGCGTAGTGCAGCACGGCGTTCTTCAGCGCTTCGCCGTTCTTGTCGATCAGTTCGCAGGGCAGCAGGACGAGGCCCTTGTCCTGGGCGCCGCCGAACGCCTGGTAGCGGGCGAACAGCAGTTGCGTGAGCTTGGCGGGGAACGTCACCGGCGGCGCGTCGGCCTGGCCATCGGTGTCGTTGACGACGATGCCCGCCTCCGTCGTGTTGGAGACGATGAAGCGCAGGTCGGGGTTCGACGCCTGGGCCAGGTAGTCGGCGTACATCGTGGCCGGATCGATCTCGCGCTGCACGCATTCGACCTTGCGGTACTGCTTGACCGGCAGCCCGGCCTCGTCCAGGCCGCGCACGAGCACGGTGAACAGGCCGTCCTGCACGTCCAGTAGCGGGGCCGAGCTACCGCCGCGCGGGCGCACGACGACGACGCCGGCGTTCAGGCCCGTGCGCTCGTTGAGCAGGTCGATTTGCCAGTCGAAGAAACCGCGCATGAAATTCCCCTGCCCGAACTGCAGGATCTTGACCGGCAGTGCGAACGGAGTGGTACGACGAAGTTGAGTCATGGGTCTGCCCTTACAGCGAAATATCGCGTTTCCAGAAAATGAAGTCGTATTGCTGCAGCCGGTCGGCCTTGCACTTGTATTGCCCGCCCGCCGTCGCCACGACCATGTCGAACAGGCCTTTCGCCACGTCGGGCAGCGGCTTGCCTTCGATGATCGGACCGCAGTCGTAGTCGATCAGGTCGGACAGTTTCGCGGCCACGCGGCTGTTGCTTGAGATTTTCAGCACGGGCACGATCGGATTGCCGGTCGGGGTGCCGAGGCCCGTCGAGAACAGCACGACGTTCGCGCCGGACGCCACGATGCCCGTGACGGATTCGACGTCGCCCCCCGGGGTGCACAGCAGTGCCAGGCCTTGCTTGTCCGTCTGCTCGCCGTAGTCCAGCACGGAGACGATCGGCGACGTGCCGCCCTTCTTCGCCGCGCCGGCCGATTTCATCGCATCGGTGATCAGGCCGTCGCGGATATTGCCGGGGCTCGGGTTGTCGGCGAAGTGTGTGCCGACGGCCAGCGCGCGCTGTTCGAAGTCGCGCATCATGCCGAGGAAGCGGCGCTTGTCGTCGTCTTCCACGCAGCGTTCGATCAGCGACGACTCCACGCCGCACAGTTCCGGGAATTCCGCGAGGATCGACGAACCGCCGACGGCGACGACCATGTCCGACACATAGCCCATCGCCGGGTTGGCGGAGATGCCGGAAAAGCCGTCCGAGCCGCCGCATTTGACGCCGATCTTCAGGTGCGACAGCGGCATCGGCCGGCGCTGCACCTTGTTCGCGTCCTTCAGGTGCGTCAGGGTGTCCTGCAGCACCGCCTTCATCATCTTTTCTTCGCTGTCCCATTGCTGCTGTTCGTAGATCAGCACGGGCTTGGCGAAGTCGGGGTTCTGCTTCGCGAGGGCATCCTTGAACATGCCGATCTGCGCGTTCTGGCAGCCCAGCGAGAATACGGTGATGCCGGCCACGTTCGGGTGGTCGGCATACGCGGCCAGGATCTTGCACAGCGAGCGCGCGTCCGCGCGCGTGCCGCCGCAGCCGCCGTTGTGGGTGATGATGCGCACGCCGTCCACGTTCGGGAATGGGCGCACGACGGGCTTCGGCGCTTCCATGTCCTCGCCCAGCAGCTGGAAGGTGAGCGAGGCAAGATCATTGGTCGCATAGCCCAGCGGGCCTTCCAGCGCATTGCGCAGGTGCTCCACGTTGCGGTTCTCGCAGAACACGAGCGGGAAGATCAGCCAGTAGTTGGCGGTGCCCACGCGGCCATCCGCGCGCACGACGCCGTCGAACGTGGCGTCCTTCACGTCGGCGACGTCCGGAGGCGTCCACGTATACGGCTTCGATTCCCCGATCTCGACCTCGGACGCGTAATGCGCGAGGTTGTCCGTCGTGACGGCCTCCCCTTTGCGGATCGGCTGCGTGGCCTTGCCGACGACGACGCCGTACATGGTCAGCAGCTCGCCCTCGGCGAAGGCGCGGCGCGCCAGCTTGTGCTTGGTCTTGATCTTTGTTGCGACGAGGATGTTCTCCCCGTTCCACGTCACGACATCACCCGGCGCCAGGTCGGTCAGGGCGACCAGCATGCTGTCGTCCGGGTGAATGCAGATTACTTTTTGCATGGTTGCCCAATCAGAGCTTGAAGTAGTTCTTGGCGTTTTCGTAGCAGATACCGCGCACGATGGTCGCCAGCGCATCGTAGTCTTCCGGATACTCGCCGCTGGCGACCCATTCGCCCAGCTGGCGGCACACGAGGCGGCGGAAATAGTCGTGGCGCGGGTACGACGCGAAGCTGCGCGAGTCCGTCACCATGCCCACGAAGATGCCCAGCACGGAGTGGTTGCCGAACGCGAGGATCTGGTTCAGGTTGCCCAGCTTGTGGTCGTTGAACCACCAGGCCGGGCCGAACTGCACCTTGCCGGCCACGCTGCCGTCCTGGAAATTGCCGATCATCGTCGAAAGCACTTCATTCATCGCCGGGTTCAGGTTGAACAGCATCGTCTTCGGCAGCTGTTTACGGGAGTCGAGCGCCGACAGCAGCGCCACGAGGCCGTTACTGGTCGTCATGTCCGAGATCGAATCGAAGCCGGTATCCGGACCCAAAGTCTCCAGCATACGCTGGTTGTTGTTGCGCATGGCACCGATGTGGAAGCACATCGTCCAGTCGTATTTCGCATAGACTCCCCCGATCGCCTCCAGCAGCCCGCGCAGGTATTGCGCCTGTTCGAGGTCGCCCAGCAGCTCGCCGCGCATGCGCTTGGCGAACAGGCCGTCCAGCTGGTCGGCCGTCGCGGCGACGGTCGGCAGCGGGATGTCGATCGCGTGGTCGGAAATACGGCCGCCGCGCGCATGGAAGTATTCCACACGGTTGGCCAGCGCGGCGATCAACGACGTGAACGAATCGATCTTCACGCCGGCCACGTCGGAAAGGCGGGCCACGTATTGTTCGAAGCCCGGGTTATTGATGCGCATGGCCTTGTCCGGACGGTAGGCCGGCAGCACGCGGGTCTTCAGCGCCGATTGCGCGATCTCGGCGTGCTGCAGCAGGTCGTCGGCCGGGTCGTCCGTCGTGCAGGCGATTTCCACCTTGGCCTGCTCCAGGAACGTCCACGTGTCCATGCCGGCCAGCTTCGCGTTCGCCTGCTCCCAGATCGCTTCCGCGTTCTTCTCGTTGATGACGAGGTCGATGCCGAAGATGCGGCGCAGTTCCAGGTGGCTCCAGTGATAGATCGGGTTGCCGATGGCGAGCGGCAGCACCTTGCAGAAGGCCAGGAATTTTTCCTTGTCCGGGCGGTCGCCCGTGCAGTATTCCTCCGGCACGCCCGCCGTGCGCATCAGACGCCATTTGTAATGGTCGCCGCCCAGCCACAGCTCGGCGATGTTGCGGAAGGTCTTGCGCTCGGCGATCTCGCCCTGCTGCAGGTGCGAGTGGTAGTCGATGACCGGCAGGTCGGCGGCAACTTCATGATAAAGCTTGCGGGCGACGTCGGTGGTGAGGAGGAAATCCTGGTCCATGAAGGCGGTCATAGCGTGTAGCTCCTTGGTGGCTAAATCTGATATATCAGGATGGTAGGCCTAATATATTACCAGTGCAAGGACTTTGTGCCTTCGCGGCCGTTGGTGCGGATGTTATGCTTCGGTCATCGGCTCGTGATGCCTGGATACAACGGCCACGGCCATCACTACAAACATGGATCCAAGAATGCTCGACTCATTTTTTAAATTGCGCCAGAGCGGCACCGACACGCGGACCGAAATCCTCGCCGGCGTCACCACGTTCCTGACGATGGCTTACATCATCTTCGTCAATCCCACGATCCTGGGCGACGCCGGGATGCCGAAGGACGCGGTGTTCGTCGCGACGTGCCTCGTCGCGGCACTGGGCAGTCTCGTGATGGGCCTGTACGCCAACTACCCGATCGCGATGGCGCCCGGCATGGGCCTGAACGCCTATTTCGCCTACGCCGTCGTGCTGGGCATGAAGGTGCCCTGGCAGGCGGCGCTGGGCGCCGTGTTCGTGTCGGGCTGTTTGTTCATCCTCGTCTCCGTGTTCGGGCTGCGCGCGATGATCGTGAACGGCATCTCGCGTTCGCTGCGCGTGGCGATCACGGTGGGTCTCGGCATGTTCCTCGCGCTGATCGCGCTGAAGAGCGCCGGCATCGTCGTGGCCAGCCCGGCGACGCTCGTGCAGGCGGGCGACCTGCACAAGCCGGAGGCCATCATGGCCGTCGTCGGCTTCCTGCTGATCGTCACCCTCGACCGCCTGAAGGTGCGCGGCGCGATCCTGATCGGCATCGTCGTCGTGACGATCCTCTCGTTCTTCTTCGGCGGGAACACGTTCCACGGCCTCGTCTCGGCCCCGCCGTCGATCGCGCCGACCTTCGGCCAGCTGGACATCAAGGGCGCCCTCGGCGCCGGCATCCTCAACGTGGTGCTCGTGTTCTTCCTCGTCGAACTGTTCGATGCGACCGGCACGCTGATGGGCGTCGCCAGCCGCGCGGGCCTGCTCGTGGAAGGCAAGATGGAGCGCCTGAACAAGGCCCTGCTGGCCGACAGCGCGGCGATCGTCGCCGGCTCCGTGCTGGGCACGTCGAGCACGACCGCGTATATCGAAAGCGCGTCGGGCGTGCAGGCCGGCGGCCGCACGGGTCTCACGGCGTTGACCGTGGCCGTGCTGTTCCTGGCCTGTCTGTTCATCGCCCCGCTGGCAGGCGTCGTGCCCGCGTACGCGACGGCGCCCGCGCTGCTGTTCGTCGCGTGCCTGATGCTGCGCGACCTGGGCGACATCGAGTGGAACGACACGACGGAAGCGGTTCCGGCCGCGATCACGGCGCTCGTGATCCCGTTCACCTACTCGATCGCGGAAGGCATCGCGTTCGGCTTCATCACCTACGCGCTGCTCAAGCTGACGACGGGCCGCGCGCGCGAAGTCAAGCCCGTGATCTGGGTGATCGCCGCCCTCTTCGCCTTCAAGATAGTCTATATCGGCAGCTGATCACGCGGCGGCCGGCATCTGCCCGGCCGCCAGCAGCCGGGCGAATTCTTCCGCCGGCACGGCGCGGCTGAACAGCCAGCCCTGCACGAGGTCGCATCCGAGGTCGGCCAGCAAAGCCAGCTGGCCGGCCGTCTCCACCCCTTCCGCCACCACCGACAGCCGCAGGCCATGCGCCATCGCGACGACGGCGCGCGCGATCGCTAGGTCGTCGGCATCCGTCTCCAGGTCGCGCACGAACGAGCGGTCCAGCTTGAGGCGGTCGACCGGGAACCGCTTCAGGTAGTTCAGGTTCGAATAGCCGGTGCCGAAATCGTCGATGGCGAGCCGGATGCCCATCCCCTTCAGCCGCGCCAGCAGCGCGACGCTCTTGTCCGCGTCGGCCATCGACGCGCTCTCGGTCAGCTCCAGTTCGAGCAGGCCGGGTTCGAGCCCGCAGTCGTCCAGTACGCGCCGCACCGTGCCGACGATGCGCTCGTCGAACTGGTGCGCCGACAGGTTCACTGCCACCGGCACGACGGCCAGGCCCGCGCGCCGCCAGGCCTGCAACTGGCAGCAGACCTTGTGCAGCACCCATTCCCCCATCTCGACGATCAGGCCCGTTTCCTCGGCCAGCGGGATGAAGTCGTTCGGCGGCACGAGGCCGCGCTCCGGATGGCGCCAGCGCAGCAGCGCCTCCGCGCTGACGATCGATTTGCCGTCGACGGCGATCTGCGGCTGGTAATGGATCTCCAGCTCCTCGCGTTCGAGCGCACGGCGCAGCGCGTTTTCCAGCTTGAAGCGCTCGTTCGCGTCGCGGTTCAGTTCCGGTCGGTAGAAGGCGTAACGCTGGCCGACGCCGTCGGCCGCCTGGCGTAGCGCCGTTTCGGCGCCCCGCGCCAGCGTATCGTAGGCGACGCCGTCGTTCGGATAGATCGCGATGCCGACGCTCGGGGCGAGGTGGAATTCGTCGTGCTGGTACCTGTATGGTTGTCCCAGCGCGGCCAGCACGCGGCGTGCGCTCGCGGCAAGCTCGTCGGCGTCGGCGCGCAGCAGGGCCAGCGCGAACGCGCCTTCCGAAAAGCTGGCGGTCATGTCCTGGCTGCCCACCTCGCGCAGGCGCGCGGCCGCTTCCTGCAGAAGGGCCTGTTCCGCGCCGGGTCCCAGCGCCTCGCGGATCAGGGCCATGCGTCCGAAGCGCACGAGCATGAAGCCGAGCACGCGGCGGCCGGGCTGGGCCTGCACCTGGGCCTTGAGTTGGCGCAGGCGGTCGCGCAGCAGCTCGCGGTTCGGCAGCCCCGTGACGGCGTCGTAGTTGCTGGCATAGTGCAGCCGCTGTTCGGCGCCGCGCAATGCGGTGACGTCGATGCCGGTGCCGAGGACGAATTCGACGCTGCCGTCCTCGCGCCGCAGCAGCGTGTGCGTCCAGACGATGCTGCGCGAGCGCCCGTCGGGCGTCACCCATTCGCCCTGCAGCCGCGGCGGCTGCGCGTCCCCGGCCAGGCCCGCGAACATGTGCCGGACGACCTCCGGGTCGGCGGCGCCGCGCACCACCTCCCAGTAGTGCCGCCCCATGGCCTGCGCCGCGCGCCAGCCCAGCGATTCCTCGCAGGCCCGGTTGAACGTCACGATGCGGCCTTCCGGATCCGTCATGAGCACGAGCGTGCCGGCCGTCTCGACGATGGCGGACAGGCGGTTGCGCTCCGAGCGCAGCGCGTTCGTCCGTTCGACGACGAGCGCCTCGGCCCGCGTGTACAGGCGCGCGCGCTCGAGCGCGAGTGCGACCTGCTGCGCCACGCCGGCCAGCAGCTCGCGATCTTCGACACTGAATGCGTCGTGCCGGGCGCGCGCGTGCAATTCGCCGAGCCGGCGTGTCCCTGCGAGCAGCGGCAGGCAAAGCTGCCCCGGCTCCTCTCCCGCGCCGCCGTCCGCGCACGTGCGGGCGCCCGGCACGGGCCCCTCGCCCCGTTGCGCGAGCACGCGCGCGGCGCCGTCGGGCGCGGCGGTGCAGATGGCGGCGCCCGCGAGCGCCGGGAGCCTGATCAGGTGATCCAGCGCGGCGCGCGCCACGTCGGTCTCGCCGGCCGCCTCGTTCAGGGCGCCGGCGATCCGGCTCAGCAGCGCGAGCGAATCGACCATGCGCGCGAGGTCCGTGTTCAGGCGCTGGGTGTCCTCGTGGGTGGCGACGAGCAGGTCGTAGATGCGGCGCCGCTCGTCCGCCATCACTTCCAGCGGCCGCGCCGGGTCGCCCGCGTCGCGCCCTTGCAGGATGCGGCGCACGCGCTCGCGCAGCTGGCCGGCGTCGTAGGGCTTGGGCAGGAAGCCGTCGGCGCCCGCTTCCAGGCTGCGCACGATGTCCTGCAACGTGGTCAGGCGCGTCAGCAGCAGGACAGGCACGGCTGCCAGCGCCCCATCGTCCTTCAGGGCGCGGCACAGCGCATAGCCGTCCATGCGCGGCATGGCGATGTCGCTGACGACCAGGTCGGGCGCCATCTCACGCGCCATGCGCAGCGCGGCCTCGCCATCGGCGGCCACGCGCACGCGCGCCGGGCAGTCCGGGTCGTGCGCCAGCACCCGGGCCAGGTGTTCGGCCTGTGTCGGGCTGTCCTCCGCCACCAGGATTTCATAGGGTCCCCGGGCGTTCTCTCTCTTGTGCGTTGTTGTCATCTTGTTCGCGCCGCGTTTTTTGGGCGGTCGTGCCGTCATGTCATACAGTCGGTGGCCGGTGCACCGCACACCCCGGCCGTCAGAACTTGCATTGATATTAGCTAAGATGGCTAAGCATTAACATTCGTAGTAGGTCTGTCCATGACAACGAACGTCATTACGAGCGACCCGGTTCGGCGCCGGTTTGGCGCCGCCTGGCAGGGTTCCACTCCGGCGCGACACAATTCCGGGTAGGAAAACGCGAAGAAGTCTGTCGCGAATTCTATGACAATTGCTCGGACACATTGTTGCCTTCCGGCAACGATACGGATCAGCCGGCGAGCCCGTGCTGGAGCGCGTAGCGGATGAGGGCCGCGTTCGTCGACAGCCCCATCTTGCGGAAGATGCGGGTGCGATAGGTGTTGACGGAGCTGATGCTGATGCCCAGCTCGGCCGCGACCTGCTTGATCTGCAGTCCGGAACCGATCAGCGCGACGATTTCCGACTCGCGCGGCGTCAGGCTGTGGTGTGGCGGACGTCCGCCGGGCCGCGCTTCGAGCGCGAGCAGCTCGCCCACCCGCGGTCCCAGCCAAGTGCCGCCCGTGGCCGCGCGGCGCACCGCTTCCACGAGCTCGGCGGATGCCATCGCCTTGGAGACGTAGCCGAGCGCCCCCGCCCGCAGGGAGGCGAGCGCGAACTTTTCCTCAGCGTGCATGCTGAGGATCACGACCCGCAGGTCGGGAAAATGGCGCCGCAGTTCGGCGAGGCCGTCCAGCCCGTCGTAATCGGGCAGTGTCAGGTCCAGGATCACGACGTCGGGGTGAACCTGGGCGATGAGGGCGATCGCTTGCTTCAAGTCTGCGGCTTCGCCGACGATTTTTAGGTCGACGCAGGGCCGTACGATCTTCTTGATTCCTTCGCGGATCAGTTCGTGATCGTCGGCGATGACTAGCCTGATCAAAATGCTTCCTTCATACATGCACGCCGGTATGTCGGCAAAGAAAGCATTCTAGGCAACGTTTACGCACAATTGCAAACATAATCTTTGATCAGTTAACAATTGCACCAGATTTTGAGGCATTTCCCAAAGCAAATATGTAAATTTTCTACGCGAAAGTATTTCGTTCGGCGGTTTGGGCTACAATGGCGCCTCCGCCGGCAGGCTCGGCCTGCCGCAGATGATCCGTGAACGACAGGCTGCGCATCGCTCCCGATGGCGACGGAAGGCAGCCAACCCGATGCCTATGAAATCTCTGATGCTTTGTGTGCTGGCACTGACCGGCGCGGGGGCGGCGATGGCCGCTCCGGACGACCTCGACAGCAGCGTGCCGTCGTCCAGTTACTTCACCCAGGCGCCGACGATGGCGATACCGGAAGGCAGCAACTGGTACACGTCGGCGGAGCTGGGCGCGATCACGACCTCGGGCAATACCGAAGGCACGTCCGTGACCGGCAAGATCGATGCGCGCCACGAGATGGCCAACTGGAGCAACGAATACATCGTCAGCGGCTACTTCAAGGAAGACGTCACGCACAACGACGACGGCTCCACGACGCGCACCCGCTCGGCCGAGCGCTACCAGGTGTCGGCGAAGGCGGCGTTCAAGCTGCTGGAAGACGGCAACCGCGCCTTCCTGCTCGGCTCGCACGTGAACGACAAGTTCGGCGCCTATACCCGCTATTCGTCGGTCGGCGTCGGCTACGGCACCCAGCTCCTCAAGCGCGACAATGAAACCGTCGACGTCGAAGTGGGTCCGGGTTATTTCCACGGCGAGAACGCGGCCGGCGGCGTCGAATCCGGCATGACCGTACGTGGCGCGGCCCAGTTGCGCTGGCGCGTGAGTCCGTCCGCGGCGTTTTCGCAGAGCGTCAGCGTGGAACGGGGCACGTCGAACATGCACTCGATCGCCGAGACGGCGCTGTCCACCAAGATCAACGGCACGATGCAGATGAAGGCCGCGTTCAGCGCGCGCAGCGATACGAACGTGCCCGACAACAAGAAGAATACGGATACGCAGACGTCGCTGACGCTCGTGTATTCGTTCTGAAAACACAAACGGCCGGGATTTCCCGGCCGTTACTTTTTTCTTCCCCTGTGGCTTATTTGGCCAGGATACGCCCGCTCAGCTGGATCGTGCCCTGCCCCGTCGCCATATCTTCCCCGCCCGTGATGTCGCCGCCGCCCGTCGCCTTGGCGTAACGGCCGGTGCCGCCCGTGACCTGGAACGTCGCGTTGCTGAACACGAATTTGGTGCCCACGCCCGTCGGCACGAACTGGCCGCTGTAGTTAGCGAAGATCAGTTCGCCGGTCAGCGTGGTGATCAGGAATTTGCCTTCGCTGAAGGTGTACGACGTGCCGTTCGGCGTGATGCAGTCGGTGGCCAGGAACGTGACCTTGTTGCCGACCAGGCTGCTGGTGCCGAAACCGAGAATGGTGCCGCCGAAATTCGATGCACAGCGGGCCGACGGGCCCGGGATTTCCTGCAGCACACCGGACACCTTGAAGTCCTTGTACGTGGCCGGAGCGGCGGAAGCGCAGAACGCGGCAGACATGAGGACGGCGCCGGTGGCGAAACGCAGGACAGACTTGAGCATGAAGTTCTCCAAATAAATTGTTGAACCCGAATTTTAACGATCTGCTATCGTTTCGGGTGGACAATCGTGTATTTTATTGTAACTACTTTGGTAAATACGACACTTTCTGTGTCTATGTTTCAACACAATAGCCCATCGGAACGTGTCTTGGCGTAACGTGGCAGCACGTCTGCGAGATGCAGCCAGCGCACTTGCTGGGATGCGAAGGTATGGTCGGCCGGCGGTACCGCGTCCGGATCGTCCAGGCTGCAGGTGGTGACATCGATCTCGTCGGCGGCGCCCGCGCCGTGCCACGTCAACTGCGTGCCGCACTGGCCGCAGAACAGGCGTTCGACGCCGGGGCTCGATACGTTGCGGGACGGGCTGCCGCGCGTCCAGCGCAGCGCGTCGCGGCGCACGCTGAACCACGCGAGCGCGGGCGCACCGCTCGCGCGGCGGCAATCGACGCAGTGGCACAGCGTGGCGTTGAAAGGTTCTCCCGACGCCTCGTAACGCACCGCGCCGCACATGCATCCGCCCTGCAAGCCCATCGCCCTCTCCGGTCGTCGTGTCAGCGCGCCGTGGCCGGCGTCCCGCTGCTTGCCGGCGCCGTCAGCAGCAACGCGACGAGGCTGATGACGGACGCCGCGCTCAAATACCAGCCTACGGTCTGCAGGCCGTAGTTGGTCGCGAGCCATGTTGCCACGTACGGCGCGAGCGAGGCGCCCAGGATGCCCGCCAGGTTGAACGTCAGCGATGCGCCCGTGTAGCGCACCTCGGGCGGGAACATTTCCGAAAGCAAGGTGCCCAGCGGGCCATAGGTCAGGCCGATCAGGCATTGGCCCAGCACGAGGAACAACGCCACGAGCGTCAGCTGGCCGGAGCCGAACAGGGGGGCGAACAGCAGGCCGAACAGTGCGAGACCGACGGACACGAGGATCATCGCCGCGCGCCGGCCGTGGCGGTCGGCAAGCACCGCCGCGATGGGGATCGTGAGGCCGAAGAAGACAATGGCGCCCAGCTGCAGCAGCAGGAAGGTCTGGCGCGAGTAGCCCAGCGCGGACGTGCCCCAGCTCAGCGCGAACACGGTCATCAGGTAGAACACGACGAACGTGGCCAGCGCGGCGAGCGTGCCCAGTACGAGGGCGCGCGTGTGGTTCGCGAACACGGCCGCGACAGGCAGCTTCACACGCTCGTTGCGGTCGAGCACGGCCTGGAAATCGGGCGTTTCCGTGATCTTCAGGCGCACGTACAGGCCGACCAGGACGAGCAGCGCGCTCGCCAGGAACGGGATCCGCCAGCCGTAACGCAGGAAATCGGCATCGGACAGGGTCTGCGACAGCAGCAGGAACACGCCGCTGGACAGGAAGAAGCCGATCGGTGCGCCGAGCTGCGGGAACATGCCGTACCACGCGCGCTTGCCCGGCGGCGCGTTTTCCGTCGCCAGCAGCACGGCCCCGCCCCACTCGCCACCCAGGCCGAGGCCCTGGCCGAAGCGGCACAGCGCGAGCAGCAGCGGCGCCGCCGTGCCGATGGTGGCATAGGTCGGCAACAGGCCGATGAAGACGGTGGACAGGCCCATGGTCAGCAGCGCGGCCACGAGCGTGGCCTTGCGTCCGACGCGGTCGCCGAAGTGGCCGAACACGGCCGAGCCGACGGGGCGCGCGAAAAAGGCGATGGCGAACGTGGCCAGCGACTGGAGCGTGGCCGCCGCGGCATCCCCGGCCGGGAAGAACAGCTTCGGGAACACGAGCACGGCGGCCGTGGCGTAGATATAAAAGTCGAAGAACTCGATGGTGGTGCCGATGAGGCTGGCGAACAGGACGGTCGCCGGGCGGTTCCGTGGGGTGTGCGTCGCGGTACCGGTCATGCGGCACCGGCCTGCGACAACGCGTCGGCGAGCTCGCTGCTCGCGACCGGGCGCACGACGCGCGCGACTTCCTGGCCATCCTTGAGTACGACGACGGTGGGCCACAGCTTCACCTTGAACGAACGGCCCAGCTTGCGTCCGGGGCCATCCTCGACCTTGATGTGCCGGACGCCGGGGTAAGGTGCGAGCGCGTCGTCGATGTGGCTGGCCGCCGCCTGGCAATAGCCGCACCAGTTCGTGCCGAAGTCGAGGGCGACCACGCCGGGCAGCGCGTCGATGGCGCTGCGCTCGGGCTGCGCCGTGTCATAGGGTTTGCTCATGCATGTCTCCATGTTGTCGATCACGCTAGCCTACAACAAAACATGCCATTGGAGTGAGTCTGGACCGCTTTTATGGCGGCCACAACGTGAAACACCGAACGGAATATGGCCGGGACCGGTGGCATCCTGCACTTGTATCGACCAAGGAGGCCATCATGTCCGATAACCTGCAAAACCGCGGCCAGCAGGACCGCTCGCGCATCAACCTGCATGAAAAATGGGAAGTCCAGTATTGGACCAAGGAGCTGGGCGTGACCGAGGAAGAGCTGGCGAAGGCCGTCGAGGAAGCCGGCAGCAGCAGCGCCGAGGCGGTTCGCCAGCACCTGCGCGGCACGCGGCACTGATCCTGTAAGCACTTTGCCCGACGCCCGCCCGGCCCCGCCGGCCGGGCGCTCTTCTTCGCGCGTGCTCCCGCGTAACCCGTCCTTTCGAAAGGAGCCCGATGACTATCCGCGGCTATTTCTCCAATCTCGACATCAGCTGGACCAATGCGGCCGTGGCACTTGCCGCGGCCGTCGTCAGCTTCATCGCCATCCACGGCGCCGTGCGCCTGTTCCGCCGCCGTCTCGACCAGGTCGACGACGAGCGGGCCCATAAACCCATCGTCGACGTCCTGCGCCACACGCTCGCGCGCACCAGCAACCTCGCCATCCTCGCGACCTCGATCCTGATCGGCGTGTCGATGCTCGACCTGCCGCCGCCGTGGAACCAGCGCATCGGCCACCTGTGGTTCATCACGCTCGGCGCGCAACTTGCCCTGTACCTGCACCACGCGATCGCCGTGACGGCGCGGCGCTACTTCCGCGTGCACGGCAAGGGCCTGGAAAACGACCAGGTCACCGTCGCGCACACCTTGATGATCTGGGCGCTGCAATGGAGCGTGTGGACCGTGTTCCTGCTGGCGATGCTGTCCAACCTCGGCATCAACGTGACGACGTTCGTCGCGAGCCTGGGCATCGGCGGCGTGGCCATCGCGCTGGCCGTGCAGAACGTCCTCGGCGACCTGTTCGCCTCCCTGGCGATCGCGACCGACAAGCCGTTCGAAGTGGGCGACGCGATTTCGGTGCCCGAATTCTTCGGCACCATCGAGCACGTGGGGCTCAAGACGACCCGGATCCGCGCGCTGTCGGGCGAGCAGATCGTGATCGCCAACGCGGAGCTCCTGCGCAAGACGGTCCACAACTTCAAGCGCCAGAACACGCGGCGCGTGCAATACACCCTGCGCATCAATCCCGCCACGCCGCACGAGCTGGCGGCGCAGCTGCCGGAGCGGGTGAGCGCCATCATCTCGGCCAGGGACAAGGTGAAACTCGACCACGTCAACCTGACGACGATGGACCAGAACTACCTGGAATACGACATCGTCTACAACCTGACCAACGCCAACTACGGCCTGTACCTGCAGACCCAGCAGGCCGTGCTGCTGGAGACGATGCAACTGCTGCGCGACCTGGACATCTCGACCGCGCCGCGCGCGCAGGAACTGCTGCTGCAGCAACCGGCCGCCAACGACGGCGGCGCACGCCGTCCTGACGGTCGGACGACGCCGCAGGCCCGGCCCATGCATTGATCGCCGGAACCGGACGCCGCCTTCCACGTCTGCAAGGCGGCCGTGCAGCACATGAAGCCCGGGTCGTCGATCATCAACACGACGTCGATCAACTCGGACAATCCGAAGCCGACCCTGCTGCCGTATGCGACGACGAAGGGCGCGATCGCCAACTTCACGGCCGGCCTCGCGCAGCTGCTGGCGGAACAAGGGATACGCGTGAATTCCGTCGCGCCGGGGCCGATCTGGACGCCGCTGATCCCGTCGACGATGCCGCCGGACCAGGTGGAAAGCTTCGGCCAGCAGGTGCCGATGAAGCGGCCGGGCCAGCCGGTGGAAGTGGCACCCGTGTACGTGATGCTGGCGTCCGGCGAAGCCAGCTACATTTCCGGGGCGCGCATCCCGGTCACGGGCGCCCCCCCTATCCTGTGATCACGCATCGTTCGGCGGCGGCAGCGTGATGCCTTCCTGCTGCAGTTCCGGCTGCGGCGGCGCCGGCGGTTCATTCTCGGGCGGCTGCGGCGTGTCGGGCGGCGGGCCGCCTTCCTGCTGCATGTCGCCGCCCTCTTCCACGTCTTCCTCGGGCGGCGGCTCCGCGTGACGCGTCACGGGTTCGGGTTTGCGCCCGCCCGGGAACAGCGCGTCGGCGCTGACCTTGCCGCTGTCGAGCGCGGACTTGAAGAAGTCGCCCACGAGCAGGATCGCGCTGTGCCCTCCCTGCCCCCAGTAATTCGACCGCATCGTCACGCGATTGTCGTTGAAGCCGACCCACGCGCCCGCGACGAGGTTCGGGTGCATCATGATGAACCAGCCATCCGCGTTGTTCTGCGTGGTGCCCGTCTTGCCGGCCACGTCGGCCGTGATGCCGAAGCGGTAGCGAATGCCGGTGCCCGTGCCGCGGTTGATCACGCCGCGCATCATGTCGATCAGGGTGATGGCCGACTCCTGCGACAGCACCCGCTGCGGCGTCTGCGACGCGAAATCGGCGATCACCTGGCCGTTGCGGTCCGTGATGCGGCGCACGAACACCGGCTTGCGGTACTCGCCCTGCGCGGCGATCGTCGAATACGCGTTGACCATCTCCAGCAGGGTGACCGGGCTGGAGCCCAGCGCGATCGACGGCACGGGCGCCAGCTTGCTCGTGCGGACGCCCAGGTCCTGCGCCAGCTTGACGACGGGCGCCACGCCGATGTCGCGCACGACCTGCGCCGTGATCGTGTTCTTCGAATAGACGAGGCCATCGCGCATGGTCAGCTGGCGGCCCGTCGTGCCGCTGTTGTCCGTCGGGCGCCACACGGTGCCGTCGTCGAAGCGGATCGTCGTGACGGCGTCCAGGTAGGCGTGCTCCGGCGCGATCCCCTTCTCCAGCGCGGCGGCGTAGACGATCGGCTTGAACGTGGAGCCGGGCTGGCGCGCGGCCTGGGCCACGTGGTCGTATTGCTCCTTCTCGAAGTCGCGGCTGCCCACCCACGCCTTGATCTCGCCCGTCGTCGGGTCCATCGCGAGGAAGCCCGCCTCCAGGCGCGATTTCGACGCCTTCAGCTGGCGCATGAAGTTGCGGTCGGCCTTCAGCTTCTTCAGGACCGCGACCGGATTCTCGCCGCCGTCCACGGCCTTGCGGTAGTCGGGCGACTCGCGGATGAACGTCTCCAGCAGTTCGCCGTGCGACTGCCAGTAGTATTCGAACGGGTTGACGCCGTCGCGCATGTCGACATAGGTCTGCGTGGACGTCGCGTTGATCGGCCAGGAATGGGCCCAGTCGACGTCCGCGATGGCCTGCAGCGCGCCGGCCTGGCGTTCGACGGCGCGCTGCGCGGCCTGCTGCAGGTCGTAGTCGAGCGTCGTCTGCACGACGAGGCCGTCCTGCTGCAGGTCGGCGTCGTGCTTCTCGGCCCAGTCGACGAGCCAGCGCCGCACATAGGCCGTGAAATGGTCGTCCTTGCCGTTGCGCTCCGCCATGCGCGCGAAATGCAGGCGCAGCGGCCGTTTCACGAGCTGGCGGTACTTGGCCTCGTCGAACGCGCCCGCCTTCAGCATCTGCCCCAGCACGACGTTGCGGCGCGCGAGCGAACGTTCCGGGTTCGTGACGGGGTTGTAGTAGGCCGTGCCCTTCAGCATGCCGACGAGCGTGGCCGCTTCCGTCTCGTTCAGCTGGGCGGCCGTCTTGTTGAAGTACGTGTGCGCGGCCGCCTCGATGCCGTAAGTGTTGTACAGGAACGGGACGGTGTTCAGGTAGGCTTCGAGGATTTCCGTCTTGCTGTATGTGTTCTCGATCTTGAAGGCGGTGATGAGTTCCTTCAGCTTGCGGTTGATGTTGCGCGCGCGGCCGATCTCGTCGCGGAACAGGTTGCGCGCAAGCTGCTGGGTGATCGTCGAGCCACCCTGCGCATCGCCCTTCAGGTTGGCGACGAAGGCGCCGGCGATGCGGGTGAAGTCGACGCCGTGGTGGTCGTAGAAGCGGTGGTCTTCCGTCGCGATGAGGGCATTGACGACGTTCGGCGACACGGCCGACAGCGGCACCTTCATCTGGATGCCCTGCTCGAAACTGGCCAGCTGGCGGCCGTCGGCCGAGACGACGACGGTGGGCCGCGCCACGCGGGCCTGCTTGACGTCCTCGATGCCGGGCGTGAGCGGAAACAGCAGCGCGATCCAGACCGCGAACAGCGTCGCGAGCAGCAGCGCGAGCCCGGCGGCGATGTACAGCCAGCGCAGATGCGGCGGTTTGGTCATCAGGTGCCCGTGCGCCCGCGCATAGGCTTCCCTGGCGCGGGCCCCGGCGCGGTCGATCATCCTGCGTTCACGTCCGTTCCAGCCCTTGCCGTCGTTATGGTCTTCCACTCTCGTTTCTTCCTGTCAGCTAGCTTGTCAATGGCGGCACAAGTATAGCCGACGGCCCGCCGACTTTCGGTTAGCGCACGCTCATACCGTTCGCGTCGTGCGGTATCATGTGGCGCCCCGTGCGCAGCAGCCGCTCGACCTCGGCGCCGGACGCCGCCTGTGCATACACGTGCCCCTGCACCTCGTCGCAGCCGCGCCGGCGCAGGTAGTCCAGTTGCGCTTCCGTTTCCACGCCCTCGGCGATCACGCGCATGCGCAGGCCGCGCGCGAGCTCGATGATGGCCGCGACCATCGCCGCGTCGTCCTCGCTGAACGGGATGTCGCGCACGAAGCTGCGGTCGATCTTGAGCACGTCCACGGGAAAGCGGCGCAGGTACGACAGGCTCGAATAGCCGGTGCCGAAATCGTCGATCGACAGCTGCACGCCCATCTGCTTCAGTTCGCGCATCGTGCGGATCGCGCTTTCCACGTCGCCCATCACGAGGCTTTCCGTGATCTCCACTTCGAGGCAGGCGGCGGACAGCCCCGTCTCGTCCAGCACGCGGGCGATCTCGCGCACGAGATTCGGGTCGGCGAACTGGCGCGCGGACAGGTTCACCGCGATGCGCAGGTGGCCCAGTCCGGCGTGCTGCCACGCCCGGCTCTGGCGGCACGCCGTGCGCAGCACCCAGGCGCCGATGGGGACGATCAGGCCGGTCTCCTCGGCCAGGTTGATGAAGCGGTCGGGCCGCACCATGCCCATGCTCGGATGGCGCCAGCGGATCAGCGCCTCCAGTCCGACGACGGCGCCGGTCACCAGGTCGACCTGCGGCTGGTAGTACAGCTCGAATTCGTCGTGCACGAGCGCGCTGCGCAGCGCGCCTTCCAGCGCGAGACGTTCGCGGGCGCGGGCATTCATCGTCGGCATGTAGAACTGCACCATGTTGCGGCCCAGTTCCTTGGACCGGTACATGGCCACTTCCGCGTGCTGGATCAGGGTGGCGGCGTCGGTGCCGTCGGCCGGGAACGCGGCCAGGCCGGCGCTGCCCGTGAGGACGAGGTCCTGCCCATGCAGCTCGAGCGGGTGGGCGAGCGCGTGCAGCACGGCGTTGACGGTGGCCGCCGCGTCGGACTCGTTGTCGCGGCCCGGCAGCACGAGCACGAATTCGTCGCCGCCCGTGCGGGCCACGGTGTCCGTGCGCCCGACGGCCGCGCTGATGCGCTGTGCGGCGGCCTTCAGCAATTCGTCGCCGGCGTCGTGGCCCAGCGTATCGTTGACGAACTTGAAGTGGTCGAGGTCCAGCGCCGCCACCCACACCGTGGCGCGCCCGGCCGCGAGGTTGATCGCGTTGTCGATGCGGTCGTGCAGCAGCGCGCGGTTGGCGAGGCCCGTCAGCGTGTCGAAGCGGGCGCGCGCCTCCAGTTCGGCCTCGTAGCGCTTGGCCATCGTCACGTCGTACTGCGCCATCACGAAGTGCGTCGTCACGCCGTCCTCGTTGTTGACGGGCGCGATATACACCTCGGCATACATGTCCTCGCGGCCGCGCCGCAGCAGGCGCATCGACACGTGGCCCTCGCGCCGCTCGCGGATGGCGGCGCGCAGTTCGGCCACGCCCGCCTGGTCGGGTTCGCGGTTCCCCATGTCGAGCAGGCCCCGCCCGGCCACCTCGGACGCCGTCACGCCGCGCATGCGTTCGAACGCCGGGTTCACGTACTCGATGGGGTAGCCGGGCCGCGTCGCGCTCACGAGGATGATGGCGTTCGCGCTGGCGTCGATGGCGCGCCGGTACAGCCGCAACGCGTCGAGGGCGTCGTGCAGGTCGGCCGTGCGGGTTTCGACGAGCGCCTCGATGCGGCGCGTGCGCTTGACCCGGCTTTGCACGTACGCGGACGTGGCGATGCTCACGAGGCAGCCGAGGACGAGCGCGATGAGGGCGCCGGCGCTGCCCGCCATCTCGCTGGAGCGCCCGGTGACGCGCAGCTCCCATGGCATGCCGGCCACCTCGAACGTGTGGCGGTTCGTGAAGACGGCCTCGCCGAGCCACGCGTGCCAGGCGGGGCGGTTGGTGCGGTCGAGCGCATCATGGAGGTACGCGCGTTGCGGGCCGTCGAGGCCGCGGCCCGTCAACTCGATTCGGAGGCCATTGCGCACCAACATGTTCGAGTTCGCGAGCGTCGTGCCGACCAGCGTGGCGACGTCGATTACCACGGCCGTGTCGCCCAGCGCCGCAGCGCTGCGCGCGGCCGCATTCGTGAGCGGCGCCCCGCGCCGGTAAACGGGCATCATCAAGAGGAAGCCGAGATGGTCGCCGCGCTGCAGCAACGGCAGCATGAGGCTGGACGCCGGCTGGCCCGTGTCGATGGCGCGCATGAACGTGGAGCCCTGCTGGGCGAACGAAAAGGCGTCGTAGCCGAGCGTGACCTCGTTGCCCGCCACCGGCTCGATGTAGTCGACGACGAGGTAGCGCGGGCGCGGCGCCGCGCGCACGAGCGTGACCTTGTTCCCGTTCACGCGGCGTTCGCGGATCTCGAAGCCGGGCCGGAAGCGCTGGTTCTCCGCCTCGAACGCGGCGCGCTCGTGGTTCGCCACCATGCGGTGGAACACGACGGCCTGCAGGTACGGGTGGCTGGCCAGCAGCGGCCGGGTGAAGGCGCTGAACTCGTCGCGGCTGGCGACGCCGACGGAGGCAAACAGGGCGTTGGCTGCCCGCAGCACGTCGAGCGCATCGCCGAAACTGCGCGTCACGGTGGCGTTGCGGATTTCCGCGCGCTGCAGGAATTCGGAGCGGGCCCGTTCGCGTTCCGCGTTGACCATCCCGACGACCAGCACGGCAGTAAGACCCAGTCCCGCCAGCAGTGTCAGCACCGCGGCAGGAGTCGGGGGCCGCGCGCGGGCGCGGCCGGGGCGCACTTTCCGTGTCAGCATGCCCCATCCTAGCGCATTTGGACATGCGGGCGTGGGTTATTTCCGTGCCGCTTCAGTCTGCCTTCGGCGGCTGTGCCGGCTCCACGTGCGGGGCCGGGATGCGGCCCAGCTGGAGCCGCGCGAGCGTCGGATAAAGAGGCGGACTGATCAGGCGTGCGACGGCGAATGCGATCAGCGCGCACGCCATCAGGCTCAAAACCATGGCGTGGCCGTCCACCATTTCCATCACGATGATGAACGCCGTCAGCGGCGCCTGCGTGGCGGCCGCGAGAAAGCCGACCATGCCCAGCGCGATCAGCGCCGGCACCTGCATGCCGTACAACAGCAGCGCGACGTCGTTGCCGAACGCGGCGCCGATCGCGAGCGACGGCGCGAAGATGCCGGCCGGGGCGCCGGACCATGTCGTCAGCCACGTCGCGAGGAATTTGAAGGGCGCATAGGCGAACGGCATTGCCGCGCTGCCCTCCACCATGGTGCGCGTGGTGGCGTAGCCGGAACCGAACGCGGCGCCGCCCGTCGCGATGCCGATCAGGGCGACACCGAGGCCGCACGCGGCCGCGAACAGCACGGGCCGGCGCGCGCGCCAGCGGCTGACGCGGTCGGGACTGGCGCCGGACAGCGACGCGATCATCAGGCGCGAGAACAGCCCGCCGGCCAGGCCGGACAGCACGGCGACGAGCAGGCCCGGCAGCAGGAGGTCCATGCCGATGGCGGGCGCGTGGATGACGCCGAAATACGCGCCGTTGCCGTGCGCCGAAACGGCGACGAGGCCCGCCAGCACGATGCCCGCGATGATCAGGCCGCTGGAGCGCTGTTCCGGCGCCCGCGCCAGTTCCTCGATGGCGAACATGACGCCGCCCAGCGGCGTGTTGAACGCAGCGGCGATGCCCGCCGCGCCGCCGGCCACGAGCAGCCCGTGGACGCCGACGGCGCTGCCGGCGGGGATCAGGCGGCGCGCCTGCAGCATGACGCCGGCCGCGATCTGCACGGACGGCCCTTCGCGTCCGAGCGACAGGCCGCCCAGCAGGCCGCCGGCCGTCAGCAGGATCTTGGCCACGGACAGCCGCAGCGAGACGAACAGGCCGCGCTCGGCCTCGCCGACCTTCGTGTCGAGCGTGGCCATCACCTGCGGGATGCCGGAGCCGCCCGCGCCGGGCGCGAAGCGGTGCGTGCACCAGACGACGGCGGCGGTGCACAGCGGGGTCCAGACGAGCGGGCTCCACCATGCGAACGCGCGCAACGCGGCGAACCCGCCGTAGGCCGCCTCGGCCAGCCAGGTGAAACCGACGACCGTGAGGCCCGCCGCGGCGGACAGCAGGACGACGATGCCGCGCACGGTCCACAGGCGCCAGTCGCCCAGTTCACGGCGCAGGTCCGGCGCCGTGTTCATGGTTTGACCCGCTTTCGATATGGTTGCCTGGATATCATATTCCGGCGGCCCTTCGGGTTTTCCGCTATCATTCTTGCATGTCCTCGTCTTTCGAAACCAATGCGGCTTCCGAGCCGTCCGCGGCGCCGTCCACCCGCGTGCTGCGCCAGTTCCGCGTCGTCTTCAATTCCGTCAAAACCCATTTCCGCCAGGTCGAGCGCGAAGCGGGCGTCGGCGGCGCCCAGCTGTGGGCACTGTCCGTCATCGACCGCCGTCCCGGCATCGGGGTGACGGACCTGGCGCGCGAGCTGGACATCCACCAGTCCACCGCCAGCAACCTGATCAAGAGCCTCGTCGAGCGCCGCCTCGTGGCCACGAGCCGCGAAGGCACGGACCGTCGCAGCGTGTCGCTGCGCATCCAGCCGGCGGGCGCGGACGTGCTGCGCAGCGCGCCCCTGCCCTTCACCGGCGTGCTGCCGGACGCCCTGTCCGCGCTCGATGCCGACACGCTGGCGCGGCTGGAACACGACCTGTCCAAGCTGATCGCCCTGCTCGAGGCGGATGAAACCAGTGCGAACGTGATGTTGTCGCAAATGTAAAAAAGAAGCCCGCGGCAAGCCACGGGCTCCAAGAGATACATTGTTTCCTCATCGCTGATCGCGAAGGCTGCAACAGCAACCCCGCTCACAGGTCCATTGTCACATAAAACGTGTATTGAAGGCAATCACATTTGTGGCAATACATCAGACCTGCGGTACGGCGCAGCGGGAACGCCGGCCCTCCACCGTGCAGGTATTACGTTCCTTGCCGTCGCGGTCATGGACGATCACGCGCCACGCCTCCGGCCCCGTCCTCTCCATTGTCATGAAACCGAAGCCGTCGATCCAGGAACTCATCGCCTCGAGCACCGCACCCGGCGCCGGCGGCTGCCCGGCGGGCGGCGTCTTCGGCAGCGGGACGATGTCTTCCGCCGTGCCGGCGAAACCCGCCACGAACTGGGTCGGGTGATCGCTGGTAAAACTCGTCTGCTCCCACAGGTGCACGTGGCCGGACAGCAGGACGTCGATGGTCGCCGGCAGCAGGCGTGGATCGAGCGCGCCGAACACCTGCGTGAGCCCGGCGTCGCCGCCGAACAGCGTGACGGCACCCGTGCGCGCATCGCGCGACGCGCCGTAGGCGTACAGCGGATGGTGGTCGACGGCGATGTTGTAGCGCTGGCGGCGGGCCAGCCCCGCGATCTTGCGCCACGTGTCCGTGTAGCGGGCGATGGCCGGGTCGCCCGGCTTGAATCCGCGCCAGTTCGTGTTCGCGCTGTCGAACACGATCAGTTGCGCGCCGCCGCCCAAAGGCACCGCATACGGGTCCGCGTAGTCTGCCCGTTCGTCCGTCGCCGGGTCGTCGCAGTTCGCGGCCGGGTCGTAGGCGTGGGTGTCGAGGAAGCGCCACCATCCCTGCCCGCCGCGCGCGCACGACTCATGGTTGCCGCGCGCGATCACCCACGGCGCCGCGGCCAGCAACGTGCGCGCGGGCGCGAAGAAATCCGCGTTCCACGCGTCCCAGCCATAGCCGTACGGACTGCCCGCGCAGCCGGGACGGTCCGCCGGACACGGGTCTTCGCGATAATGAAAATCGCCCACGTGCACGACGAGGTCCGGCTTCCACGCGGCCGCACTCGCGGCCACGCGCGCGAACGGGTACGCCCGCGGGTCGTTACAGTCCTGGAATTCCTTGCCCTTCAGGCGGCAGCCCGTGTCCCCGATCACGACGATGCGTGTCGGCTCCGCCGCGGGCAGCGGCAGCGGCTGGCCCGCCACGCTCACCTGTTTGACGCCGGCTGGAAGCGGGGTCTCGCACGACAGCACCGGGGTCGACACGGCATCCGCGTGATGACTCGCGCTGTGGTCCTTGCCGCGCAGCGGGATCGGGCCATGCGGGGCACGCACGGCCATCGTCGCCGTGCGGCCGTCGATCGTGATCGCGGGGCAGGTGGCAGCGGTGGTGACGGCGCGGGCGATCGGGGCGCCCTCTGCGCCCAGCACGACGAAGGCGGCATCCGGCCGCGGTTCGGACGGCAGGCTCGCGCAGCCAGCCAGGACGGCGGCGACGGCGAGCGGCCGGAGGATCGGATGGATCATGAATGGTCCGGGCAAAGTCGGCAATCTACCATAGGCGAAATCGGTATGGGCGGCCGGCAATCTGTACCTGAACGGCATCAATGGCCGGCTCTACTACGTGAAGGCCGCCTACGCCAGGTCATGCCGCGCGGTAGCGTACGCCGTCCCTTCCCTTCGTCCCGCTATCATCGTCGTATCGATGCGTGACGGAGGACGAGGATGCAGCGCATACCGATGTGGGCGCAGGCCGGGTTCTGGGGACTCGTGGCCGGCTACAAGTTCGATGTGCCGCGCCGGCTGATCACCGCGATCATGGCCTTCGGCAGCGGCGTCCTGATCTCGGCCCTGTCCTTCGAACTGATCGCGGAAGCCTACGACCGGGGCGGCTTCAATTCGATGGCGGTCCGCTTCCTCGGCGGCGCGGCCGTCTACACGGTGGCCAACTGGATGCTGTCGCGCAAGGGCGCGATTCTCGCCATGCTGGTCGACACGATGATCCCGGAAGCCTTCGAGGTCGCCCATGACTTCGCGGGCCTCATCACGGTCGCCGGCTTCCTGGCGGCGTTTGCGCTCGGCAAGCTGGGAGGTTGACCTGCCGGCACGCTATCGATCTGCGCTCCGTTCCCTGCACGCGGCGGTCAGGTTGTGCGCGATACTGTACTGGATCATGTCGCTCAGGCTCTCGCAGTGCAGCTTGGCCATCGCCCGGGCCTTGTGAGTACTGATCGTCTTCACGCTGAGGTTGAGCGCCGCAGCGATGCGGCTCACGCGTCGGCCGCAGACGAGCATGGCAAACACGAGATATTCACGGTCGCTGAGCGACTCGTGCGGCGCGGCCTCTTTTCCTTCCCACATGTGCAATGCGACTTCTTCAGCGAGTCGCTCGCTCATGTGGATCTTTCCCGCGCTCACCCGGCTTGCGGCCGTCAGGAGTTCGACTGCGGGTCGGCTTTTCATCACATATCCCTTCGCGCCACAGCGGATGGCGCGCATGCCGAAGTGCAGCTCGTCGAGCTCGGTATAGACGAGGACGTGGGCACGCGGCGCGACAGCGCGGATCTGACGCAGGAACGTCTCCTCGCTTCCAGCTGCGAGTACCGGATCGACGAGGACGATGTGATATTGCTCCATTTGCAATTTACTGATCAGGTCGGAACGACTTGTTGCCTCGCGGACCACTGTATCCCGCGACTCCTTGGCAAACAGCGTACACACGCCGAGCCGCATCGTCTCGCTTCGATCAGCCACCAGCATCTGTATCATGTGGCCTCCGTATGGTTAATGGGTAGAAATGTTTAAGTAAACACATCCATGATTAACCAATTGTCACCGTAGGTCAATTTACCGTTTTGAAATTGATTCTCACCGATATTCACTGTCGCGAAATTGCTGCAGTGCGGCGAAGTTTCCCATGCATATGCGATAGCCGTTGATAGGTTTGACTAAAGTCAAATGCTGCATCGCATCAGGTCGTAAGCTTTACCTTGTTCATTTTCAATAACTTAAACGCAATCTATTGCGCCATGTCAAGAAAAAAGCTTATTGCATCGGCGAGCATGCACCCAGAAATCATCGCCATTGGTCTCGAGGTGACGCTCGATCCCAGCCGGCGGCGCCACTATTCTGCACTCGTCCTGATGCTCGCAGATGCTGCTATGCAAGACCTTGTGAGAATTATTGCCGGCGAAACGGTACGATCGCCTTCCGTCGAGCCAGATTTTGGTGATGATGCAGGAGCCGGGGTTAACTAATGGTTACCATCAAGATTCCTTGCCGCCTTGCACTTCGCGTACCCACGCCGGGCATCACCCGATGAGCGGGCGGCGGTATGGACGCTTGCGCAAAATCGCGTTGGTTGCCGGCTCGGCCCTCGCCAGCTCATGGGTTCGGATTCGGGCAGCAGACGTCATGACGTATCGCGACACGGTTCACCCGGCGCGCGGCGGCATCGAACGCCGCGTCGATGCCGTCACTGCGGACGTCATCCAGGTCGGCATTATCTTCATGAACGTCTACGGCCGGGGCAACGCGGACGCTTTCTTCCTCACGGCCGACATCGTACCCACCGTCTACCGCAGAATCATCGCAGGACGGTTTCGGCGGACAGTGCATGGCGCCGATCCAGAGCCCGAAAGCACTCCAGCATGAGCCGCGCCGAAGACGAGCTAAGGCATTTTCTTGGCGTCAATCGCAGGAAGGATCATGCCACGGCAGACATTGTCGAGATTGGTCTACTTTTCATGCGGGTCTTCGGCAATGACAAAGGATGGAGCTTTTTTCGCAGCACGCTGATCCAGCCGGAAGTGTGCTGGCGTGTGATGCGGCACAGGACACGCGGCTCGCCGCCCGAGGTCGATCCCGAGCGTAAGGGGGACATGGGCAGTCAGCCGCCATAACGCCGGCCCCATGCATGGGCGAAAGTTGACGTTTCGCAGGGCAATATGTTTACTCGGAAATCAAGCGTGGTTATCGTGCCGTCCATTCGGTTCCGGCGAGATGGAAAAACGCTCGGCGCCACTGGACAGCGACAAGGGAAAGCTGATCGGCCAGGCCCTGCTGAACTTCGCCATCGGGAGCCTGCAGGCGATCGAACTGGGCAAACATGGCCAGGCACTCGTGCAGCAGGCCGGCATCACCCCGTCGAACTCGTGCGCATCCTGCCCGTGAAGGTACGATCCCCCTGCTGGGCAAGGTGGCCGTCGACGCATCCGGCTTCGTCGGCGGCGTCGTGAAACTAGCGCGCGGCGCGAACGTCAGCGTGCTGGACGCCCGCGCCCGCGCCGGCGACGCGCCTGTCAGCATGAACGTCTGAGCCGTTGATTGTTTGGAACCTATAACGTACACTTGTGCGGTCTGTTATCGATAACCATACCATCACGGAGACATCATGAAACGACGCCAGGTCCTGGCCGGGTTGGCCGCCACTGTGCCGGGCTTTGCCGCAAGCGCCCTCCTGCCGCGGTCCGCGCTGGCGGCGAACGCCCCCGGCCCTTTCAGGCCGGACTGGGATTCGCTGGCCGCGTACCGCACGCCGGACTGGTTCCGGAATGCGAAGTTCGGCACCTGGGCCCACTGGGGTCCTCAGTGCGAGCCGGAATTCGGCGACTGGTACGCGCGCAATATGTACAAGGAAGGCAGCGGCGCGTACCGCCACCACCTGCAGGAATATGGCCACCCGTCGAAGTTCGGCTTCAAGGACGTGATCCGGCAATGGCAGGCGGCGCAATGGGACCCGGACGCCCTGCTCGCCCTGTACCGCAAGGCGGGCGCCCGCTACTTCGTCGCGCTCGCGAACCACCACGACAATTTCGACCTGTACGACAGCCGCTTCCAGCCCGACTGGAATTCGACACGCATCGGGCCGAAGAAGGACCTGATCGCCGGCTGGGCGAAGGCGGCGCGCGCGCAGGGCCTGCGCTTCGGCGTCAGCGTCCACGCGGCCCACGCGTGGACCTGGTACGAAGTGGCCCAGGGCGCGGACAAGGCGGGGCCGTACGCCGGCGTCCCGTACGACGGCGTGCTCACGGCGGCCGCCGGCAAGGGCCAGTGGTGGGAAGGCCTGGATCCGCAGGCGTTGTACGCGCAGGCGCATCCGCTCAGCCGCAAGACCACGAAGCCGGCCGAATGGGGCGCGCAGTGGGACTGGGGCGGCGGGGCCACGCTGCCGTCGCGGCGCTACGTCGACAACTTCCATGACCGCACCATCGACCTGATCGACAAGTACGACCCGGACCTGGTCTACTTCGACGACACCGCCCTGCCCTTCTGGCCGTTCAGCGACGCGGGCCTGCGCATCGCCGCGCACATGTACAACCGCAGCATCGCCACGCGCGGCCGGCTGGAAGCGGTCATCAACGGCAAGATGCTCGACGAGCGCCAGCGCCGTTCCCTCGTGTGGGACATCGAGCGCGGCCAGAGCAACGCGATCGAACCGCTGCCCTGGCAGACGTGCACCTGCATCGGCGGCTGGCATTATTCGCGCCCGGGCTACGAGCGCAACGAGTACAAGAGCGCGCAGACGGTCGTGCACATGCTGGTCGACATCGTCAGCAAGAACGGCAATCTCCTGCTCAGCGTGCCCGTGCGGGGCAACGGCACCATCGACGAAAAGGAACAGGCGATCGTCGAGGAGATCGGCCGCTGGATGGCCGTGCACGGCGAAGCGATTTACGACACGCGGCCGTGGGCCGTGTTCGGCGAAGGTCCCGCGCAGCACCGGACGGCGCCGCTGACGGACCAGGGCATGAACGAGGGGAAGAACGCGCCGCTCACGGCCGCCGACATCCGCTTCACGGCGAAGGGCGATGCGGTCTATGCGTTCGTGATGGGCTGGCCCGCCGGGCGCGAGCTCGGGATCGCCGCGATGGGCACGGCGGCCGGGCACCTGAAGAAGCCGGTCGCGCGGGTCGAACTCGTCGGCACCGGCGCGCCGCTCGCGTTCCGCCAGGCGGCGGGCGGGCTGACGGTGACGCTGCCCGCCGCGGCACCCGCCCTGCCGTATGCGTTTGCCTTGAAAGTGCTTACTTGACGCGCTGCTTTTCCAGCTTGCGCGCCAATGTGCGGCGGTGCATGCCGAGCCGGCGCGCCGCTTCCGAAATATTGAAGTCCGTCTCGGCCAGCACGGCGTGGATGCGCTCCCATTCCAGCGTCTTGATCGACGTGGTGCGGTTCGTCAGTTCCAGCTCCGTGTTGCCGGCGACGTGGCCGAAGGCGGCTTCGATGTCGTCCGTGTTCGACGGTTTCGCGAGATACTGCCGCGCACCGAGCTTGATCGCCTCGACGGCCGTGCCGATGCTGGCAAAACCCGTCAGCACGACGATCTGCATGTCCGGATCGTGCGCATGCAGCATCTGCACGCACGCGAGGCCGGAACTGTTGCCCTTCAGCTTGAGGTCGACGACGGCATAGTCCGGCGAATGTTCCTTCAGCAGTTCCTGCGCTTCGTCGAGGCCCGGCGCCTGCAGCACCCGGTAGCCGCGCCGTTCGAACGAACGGCCGAGGGTGCGCGCGAACGCGTCGTCGTCCTCGATGATCAAGAGCAGGCGGTCTTCTTCGTTGTCGTCATCAATGGACATGTACGGGTTCCTTGTCGAGCGCGATCGCGGACAGCGGCAATGTCAGCGTGACGGCGGCGCCGCCTTCCGGCCGGTTCACGGCCTGCACGGTGCCGCCCAGGGTGCGGGCCACGTTCACGACGAGGAACAGGCCCAGGCCGCCGCCGGGACGGCCCTTGCTGGACTGGTAAGGCTTGCCGAACTGCGCCAGCATCGCCGGCGCGAAGCCGGGGCCGCGATCGAGCACGGTCAGTACGAGCGTGCCGTCGGCGACGCCCGCTTCCACGCCGATCCAGTCGGGCGAGGCTTCGAGCGCGTTGTCCAGCACGTTGTCGATCGTTTGTTTCAGGGCGGAGTCGAAGGCGACCGGCAGGTCGTGTTCGATCCGGTTGCGGTAGTCGAAGTCGCGCACGGGGCGGCTGTGCTGCCAGTCCGCGACGAGCTTGTCGAGGAAGCCGCGGATGGTCGTGCGCGCGGCCGATTCCCCGCGCGTCTCGCCGGCCGACAGCAGGATGCCGCTGACGATGGATTTGCAGCGCTTCAGCTGCGTCTCCATCTCCGTGATCTCTTCCAGCAGGTCGGGGTTCGCCTTGAATTCGCGCATGCGCTTCCAGTCGCCGAGGATCACGGACAACGTGGCGAGCGGCGTGCCCAGTTCGTGCGCGGCGCCGGACGCGAGGAGGCCCATGCGCACGATGTGGTCTTCCTCGGCCGCGCGCTGTCTCAGGTCCGCCAGCTGCGCCGCCTTCGCTTTCAGCGTGTTCGTGATGCGCGAGATGAACACGACGAGCAGCGCCGCGTTCAGGGTGAAGCAGATCAGCATGCCCTGCACGTACAGGCTGGAGATGCCGCGCGCGTGATCGAACGGCAGCGCGAGCGGTTTCGCGAACACGGACAGGCCGGCAAGGCATGCGAGCGTGATGGCGACGATGGTCCATGTCGACCACGCTTCCAGCAGCACGGCCGACAGGATCACCTGCAGCAGGTACAGGAACGCGAACGGATTCGTCGTGCCGCCGGCCAGGTACAGCTGCATCGTGAGGCTGGCCACGTCGACGAGCAGTGCGAGGAACAGCTCGTTGTTCGTGACGGGGCGGTGTTCGTGCCAGCGCAGGTGGCTGGCGATGTTGAAGGCGATGAGGCACGCGAGCACCTCGAGCATCTGCACGAGCGGCAGACGCACGTCGAAGACGAGGATCGCGCCGGCGATCGTCGTGATCTGGCCGATGACGGCGATCCAGCGCAGCTCGATCAGCTGCAGCATGTTCTTGTGGCCGGCGACGTATTCGACGGCGGCGGCGTTGTCCGCGCCCCGTTCGAACATGCGTTTCAGCAGGTCAGTCGTGTCGTTCATCATTCTCGCTGTCGTTGCCGCGGCGGGCGACCCACCACCAGGCGGCGGCCACCATCAAGGCGAGAGCATACCAAGTGAACGCGTACACGAGGTGACTGTTTGGAAATTTGACGACGGTGAGGCCGCCGACGGGCTGGTCGGGGCTGTCCGGTGGGTTCTGCCTGGCGGCGGCGTCGACGAAGAACGGCGCGGGGTGAAATCCAGCGAGCCCGCGCGCCGCCGCGATCGCGGCCAGGTCGCGGGTGTACCAGCGGTTCTGCGCCGGATCGTTCGTGCGCGTGAACGCGCCATTCCGTTCGCTCGTCCTCAGGAGACCCGTGACGTCGGCCGCCGGTCCCGCGTTCGCGCACGGATTTCCCGCGGCGCGTTGCGGCGTGTAGCGCGTGCGTGCGCCCAGTTCGGCGGGAATGAAGCCGCGGTTGACGAGGACGATGGTCCCGTCCGCCGTGCACATGGGCGTGAGCAGCCAGTAGCCGCTGCCGGCTTCGGTCAGCGCCTGGACGGGGGTGGTGAGATCGTAGAGATAAGTACCGTGCAGTGTCACGCGGCGGTACTCGTCGGATTCGGGGGTGATGCCGGCCCAGCGTGTGCGCGATGGCACCGGCGCCGGGGCGGCGTGCACGCGTGCTTCCACGCGCGCGATGAGGTCCAGTTTCCATTGCAGGCGATAGACCTGCCAGGTGCCCAGACCCGCGAAGAGGACGATCAGCAGCAGCGCCAACACTGCCAGCAACAGGGAGAACCCCCGGCGCCGGCCCGCCGGCGCTGCGCGATCGTCCCTCGCCATTACTGCATGTCGTGCATGCCGTGTACCGAACTGCCGTCATTGCCCATGTTGGGCATCATGTTGGCGTTCATGTGGTACATGACCCAGACAGAACCGGTCAGGACGATGAACAGCAGGATGGCCGTGAGGATCAGCGCCATCATG
The DNA here is from genome assembly GCF_030411975.2 of Massilia orientalis. Lineage (NCBI taxonomy): Bacteria > Pseudomonadati > Pseudomonadota > Betaproteobacteria > Burkholderiales > Oxalobacteraceae > Massilia > Massilia orientalis. Next base: position 168,754 of record NZ_JASNRB020000003.1, read on the forward strand.
TTCCAGCCGCCTTCCGACTTCGAGTTCATGTGCAGGAAGTAGACCATGTGCACGACGACCTGGACCGCGGCGAAGCCGAGGATCACGAACTTCGTGGTGCCCGGCGCCAGCTGGTGGGTCATCACCAGCCAGAACGGGATCGCCGTCAGGATCACGGACAGGATGAAACCGATCGTGTAATCCTTGAAGCTGCCGTGGGCGTGCAGGTGGTCGTCGTCGTGGTGACCATGACCGTGGCCATGATCGTGATGATGCAGATCGCTCATGGCAGTACTCCCATCAGATAAACATAGGTGAACACGCCGATCCAGATGACGTCCAGGAAGTGCCAGAACATCGACAGGCAGGCGAGGCGGCGGTAGTTGGCACCGTTGATGCCGTGCTTACCGACCTGGAACATCAGCGTGACGAGCCAGACGATACCGAAGGTCACGTGCAGGCCGTGCGTGCCGACCAGCGAGAAGAACGCGGTCAGGAAGCCCGAGCGCCACGGGCCGAAGCCTTCGTGGATCAGGTGCGCGAACTCGTCCAGTTCGAGGTACAGGAAGCAGGCGCCCAGCACGCCGGTGACGGCGAGCCAGAGGAGCGTGCCTTTGACGTTCTTCTTCTGCGCGGTCAGCATGGCGAAGCCATACGTGATCGACGAGAACAGCAGGAACGCCGTGTTCAGTGCGACGGTCGGCAGCTCGAAGATCTCGGCGCCCGACGGGCCGCCCGCGTAATTGCGGCCCAGGACGGCATAGGTCGCGAACAGGCAGGCGAAGATGAGGCAGTCGCTCATCAGGTAGATCCAGAAGCCCAGCAGCGTGCCGTTCTCCGGATGGTGCTCGCGCACGTAATAGCGCGAGCTCGGGTCGGCGCTCGCGGCGCCGGCGTGGGTTACGTTAATCTCAGACATGGGCTTCCAGCAAACGGGTGCGTTCTTCTTCCGTACGGGTCACTTCGTCCGCCGGGATGTAGAAGTCGCGTTTGTAATCGAAGGTGTGGTAGATGGCTGCGGCGAGCATGGCGAAGAACGTCACGCCGACCAGCAGCCACATGTGCCAGATGATGCCGAACGCCATCACGAACGTGATGCCCGGGATGACCGGACCGGCCCAGGTGTTCTTCGGCATGTGGATCGCCACGAAGTCCTTCAGCGGACGCAGGTAGCCGTTCTTCTTCATGTCGGCCCACGAATCGTTGTCGTGCACGACCGGGGTGAATGCGAAGTTGTAGTCCGGCGGCGGCGACGACGTCGACCATTCCAGCGTACGGCCGCCCCACGGGTCGCCCGTCACGTCGGCCAGTTCCTTGCGGTTCAGGATCGACACGACGATCTGCATCAGCAGGCAGCCGATACCGGCGGCGATCATCAGGGTGCCCAGCAGCGAGATATTGAACAGCCAGTGGATCGAGGGATCGTCGAAGTGGCTCATGCGGCGGGTCACGCCCATGAAGCCCAGGATGTACGGCGGCGTGAACGCGACCCAGAAGCCGATCGACCACAGCCAGAACGAGTACACGCCCCATTTACGGTCCAGCTTGAAGCCGAACATCTTCGGCCACCAGTAGTTCACGCCCGCGAACAGGCCGAACAGCACGCCGCCGATGATGACGTTGTGGAAGTGGGCGATCAGGAACAGCGAGTTGTGCAGCACGAAGTCGGCCGACGGCACCGCCAGCATCACGCCGGTCATGCCGCCGATGATGAAGGTGATCATGAACGACACGGTCCACATCATCGGCAGTTCATAGCGGATGCGGCCCTTGTACATGGTGAACAGCCAGTTGAAGATCTTCGCGCCCGTCGGGATCGAGATGATCATCGTGGTGATGCCGAAGAACGAGTTCACGCTCGCGCCCGAACCCATCGTGAAGAAGTGGTGCAGCCACACGAGGTACGAGAGGACCATGATCACGACCGTCGCGTACACCATCGAGGTGTAGCCGAACAGGCGCTTGTTGCAGAACGTCGCGACGACTTCCGAGTAGATGCCGAAGGCCGGCAGCACCAGGATGTAGACCTCGGGGTGGCCCCAGATCCAGATCAGGTTCACGTACATCATGGCGTTGCCGCCCAGTTCGTTCGTGAAGAAGTGCGTGTCGAACAGGCGGTCCAGGCCGAGCATGGCCAGGGTCGCGGTCAGGATCGGGAAGGCCATCACGATCAGGATGTTGGTGCACAGGGCGGTCCAGGTGAACACCGGCATCTTCATCAGGTCCATGCCCGGGGCGCGCATCTTGATGATGGTGACGACCAGGTTCACGCCTGACAGCAATGTGCCGACACCCGCCACCTGCAATGACCAGATGTAGTAGTCGACGCCCACGTCCGGACTCGCCAGGATGCCGGACAGCGGCGGGTACGCCAGCCAGCCGGTACGGGCGAATTCACCGACGAACAGCGACGCCATCACGAGGATCGCGCCCGCGGTCGTCATCCAGAACGAGAAGTTGTTCAGGAACGGGAAGGCCACGTCACGGGCGCCGATCTGCAGCGGCACGACGTAGTTCATCAGGCCCGTCACGAAAGGCATCGCCACGAAGAAGATCATGATCACGCCGTGGGCGGTGAAGACCTGGTCGTAGTGGTGCGGCGGCAGGAAGCCGTGCGAATCGCCGAACGAGAACGCCTGCTGGGCGCGCATCATCAGCGCGTCCGCGAAGCCGCGCAGGAACATCACGAGACCGAGGATCATGTACATGATGCCGATCTTCTTGTGGTCGATGCTGGTGAACCACTCGTTCCAGAGATAGCCCCACAGCTTGAACTTGGTGAGCGCGGCCAGGAGGACGATACCGCCCAGCGCCACCATGATAAAGGTACCGATCAGGATCGGCTCGTGGTAGGGAATCGCTTCCCAGCTGAGCCGACCGAAGATCAACTTCGCTAAGTCAAATTGCTCGTGCATGATTACTTCTTCTTCACAGGATCATTGGGCGTGGTGCAGACCTCGCCATTGGCCTGGGCCAGGCGGGTCGCTGCCGCTTGTTGGGGCGCGTGGCGCAGCATGGCCATTTCACGGGCCTTCTTCGCGTCGTCGTTCATCATCTTGTCCATGCATACGGCGCCGTCGGCGACGCAGCGGTTCAGGACGCGATAGAACAGGTCGTTGTCGACCGCCGCGTAGTGGCGCACCGGCTCCTTGATGCTCGGCTTTTCGAGCGTCAGGTACCCTGCGCGGTCGAGGTTGGCGCCGGCGGACTTGACCGACTGGACCCAGCCGTCGAAGTCGCCCTGGGGCACGCCACGGTACGAGAAGCGCATGTCGGAATAGCCGGCGCCGCTGTAGTTCGACGAGAAGCCGATCGACTGGATCGCCTTGTTCTGGACCGCGTTCAAGGTCGTTTCCATGCCCGGCATCGCGTAGATCATGCCCGCCAGTTCCGGCACGTAGAACGCATTCATGACGGAGGTCGCGCTGATCTTGAAGCGCACGGGCACGTCGACCGGCACGACCAGTTCATTGACCGTCGCGATGCCCTGCTCCGGATAGATGAACAGCCATTTCCAGTCCATCGCCACGGCCTGGATGACCAGCGGCTTCGCGGACGCCGGGATCGGACGCCCATCGGCGATGCGGTCCAGCGGACGATACGGATCCAGCTTGTGCGTCGAGATCCAGGTCACGAGACCCAGCACGATGATGATCAAGAGGGGCGCGCCCCAGATGACGAGTTCCAGCTTGGTCGAGTGGTCCCAGTCCGGTTCATAGGCTGCTTCCTTGTTGCTGGCGCGGTACTTGTACGCGAACCAGATGATCAGGAACATGACGGGAACGATGATCAGCAGCATCAGGATCACCGAAACGATGATCAGTTGCGCCTCTTGCTTGGCGATGTCGCCGGAAGGGTTCATCACCACCGTGTTACAGCCGGAAAGCAGCGCTAACAGGGGAGAGAGGAACATTCCGCGACGGAGGGTCTTTGGAATCATGCTTGTGTTTTACGTTACATGGGAAAAATAACATGCTAATGTAACGCCAACGGCGTGCGTTTGGCGATTGGACGTTTTGTCCTACCCTTTACCGTATTGCAGCATTTCAGAGGGTCCAGAAGCCGTCGGCTGAAAAAGGAGACGAAGACATGCAGAGCACCCCGAACACGTACGGCGGCGCAGGAGCCGCTCCCATCACAGCACCCCACTCCGGGGCCCGGAACATCAACAGCCGCGACACGAAAATCGCGCCTGGAGAGATCGCGGTCGGCGTCGTCATCGGCCGCGCTTCCGAATACTTCGACTTCTTCGTTTATGCGATCGCTTCGGTGCTCGTGTTCCCCGCCGTGTTCTTCCCGTTCGCGGACCGGCTCGAAGGTACGCTTTACTCGTTTGCCATCTTCGCGCTGGCCTATGTGGCTAGACCGCTCGCGTCGCTGTTCTTCATGGTCATCCAGCGTCATTACAGCCGCGAGATCAAGCTGACCATCGCCCTCTTCCTGATGGGCTCAGCTACGGTCGCCATCTCGATGCTGCCCACCTATTCCCGCTGGGGCGAGTGGTCCATCGTCGCCCTGGCCATCCTGCGCATCGGCCAGGGCGTTGCCCAGGGCGGGTCGTGGGACGGCTTGCCGTCGCTGCTCGCGCTCAATGCGCCGCAGAACAAGCGTGGATGGTACGCCATGTTGGGACAACTTGGCGCACCAACGGGTTTCATCATCGCGGCCGGCCTGTTCTCCTACCTGATGGCCGAGTTGTCGCAGGACGATTTCCTCGTCTGGGGCTGGCGTTATCCGTTCTACGTCGCCTTCGCGATCAACGTCGTCGCGCTGTTCGCCCGCCTGCGCCTCGTCTCGACGCCGGACTATACCCACCTGCTCGACGAGCATGAGCTGGATCCGGCCCCGGCCCGCGAAGTGATCGGCAACCAGGGCACGAACATCGTCATCGGCGCCCTCGCCGCCCTGGCCAGCTATGCGCTGTTCCACCTCGTCACCGTGTTCCCGCTGTCGTGGATCCAGCTGTACGACACCCGTTCGATGGCCGAATTCCTGCAGGTCCAGATGATGGGCGCCGGTCTCGGCATCGTCGGCGTGCTGGCGTCGGGCATCATCGCCGACAAGTTCGGCCGCCGCAACACGCTGGGCACGCTGGCCGCGCTGATCGCCCTGTTCTCCGGCTTCATCCCGACCCTGATGGATGGCGGCGTGACCGGCCAGAACACATTCATCCTGGTGGGCTTCCTGCTGCTGGGCCTGTCGTACGGGCAGGCCTCCGGCGCCGTGACGTCGAACTTCCTGCCGCAATACCGCTACACGGGCGCCGCCCTGACGTCGGATCTCGCGTGGCTCGTCGGCGCCGCGTTCGCCCCGCTCGTGGCACTGGGCCTGGCCGCCAACTTCGGCCTCGGCTACGTCAGCCTGTACCTGCTGTCCGGCGCCGTCGGCTCGCTGGCCGCGTTGAGCCTGAACCGCGCGCTCGAGATCCGCAACTGAGCGACATATATATAGAGCAGCGCCCGAGCCCCGGTACCCCCGGGGCTTTTTTGTTGCCAAACTTCGGGGGCAGACCCCATTTCAGGGAAAATTCGGGGTCAGCGCACTTTTCGGAACAATGGTCCCGCGTTAGCAGGCCGCCCCATGCACGCGTCGCTTCCCTCGCAAGGAGCGGCGATACCAGGTTGGCCGCGCTGAAAATGTGCTCGCGAGATTTTGCAAAAAAATGTGCTCTGACCCCGAATTTCCGTGGTGGGTCTCGTCCGGTTCCGCGCGGGTGCGGCGCAGTGCCACCAGGGTCATCAGAATGCCGTAACGATCGAGCGCGGCCAGGCGGGGCGCCTCGGACAGGAGCAAAGGGGTTGTGCCGTGGCCATGAAGTGATGCCGTGCGGATTGGCGACAATGTACCAAGGCGATGTGGGCGCACCTCGCACGCGTGCGCCCTGCCGCCTCACTTCCGGATCAGCGACCACTGCTGGTTGGTGCCCCCGTTGGACGGATACTGGATGATCTGCGCGCCGTCGGCCGTGCTCTTGTTCTGCACGTCCAGCACCATGCCGGAGAGCTGGTTCGCGACCGTGTAGTAACCCGCTGCCGGGCTGGCGAAGCGCCACTGCTGGCCCTGCCCCGCCCAGTAGCCCCACTGCGCGATGTTCGTGCCGGCGGTCGTGGAGTTGTTGTAGTCGTCCAGGCTCTTCAGGCTGTTGGCGTTGATGACACTGTAGTATCCGTCGCCATGGCCGATCACGTACCACTGCTGGTAGCGCGCGTTCGCATCGGTCGACTGCTGCACCAGTGCGCCGTCCGCGGTCGAACCGCCCGCCACGCCGAACACCTTGCCCGACAGGCGCGACTTGAACGCGTAGACGCCGTCGCTGATGCCACCGCAGCCGGCGAAGTCCGTGAAGTTGCGGGTCAGGACAGGCCAGCCGGCGCTGTATGTCATGCGCTGGATGTCCAGTTTCGCGTTGCCGTTGTCGGTCAGGTCGTAGTAATGCGTGGAGACGAAGTGGCAGCCGTCCTGGCGCAGGTCGGCGATGTGGCCGGGGCCGCGGTACTTGCCGTCGGTGACCGGCAGGATCGTGCGCGTGCCGGAATACGGGCCGCGGATGTTCGTCGCGCGCTGCACTTCGACGTAATACGTGGAGTCGACGCCCTTGCAGCAGCTGCCGCGGTTCACGAACAGGTAGTAATATCCGCCGTCGCGCGTGATGTACGGCGCCTCGATGTCGCGGCCACCCCCGCCCCAGATCGTCGTCACGCTGCCGGCCAGCTTGCCCGTGGCCTGGTCGATCTCGGCCAGGCCGATCCCGCCGAAGAACGAGCCGTAGCTCAGGTAGACCTTGCCGTCATGGTCGCGGAACAGCGCGGGGTCGATGGCATTGACCTCGGCGCTGCTGCCGTACGACTGCACGACGATGCCGAGGTCCTGCCAGCTCGGGTTTTTCAGCGAGAGACTGCGCGCCACGCCGATCGCGGACGAGGACGTGCCGAACGACGACACCGAGTAGTACAGGTAGTAATAGCCGTTCATCTGGATCACGTCCGGCGCCCAGTACGAGCCGGAGAAATTCGGGATCTTTTGCGTGACCCAGGCGGGCGGCGTCGCGAACACGGGCGCCGGCCCCGCCGCCCATGTCTTGAGGTCCTTCGACGTGGAATACCAGATGCCGGTGCCGGTCGTGAAATTGAAATACGTGTCGCCGTCCCTGGTGATGGTGCCCGGATCGTGGGCATTGTTCACGCCGAGCAGGTCGATGGCCCCGGCCGAGGCGCAGCCGAGCGCGAGGCAGCATGCTGCCAGCAGTTTCTTGAACATGGAGTCTCCTGTTTTATTTATACATATGGGTCAAACCCGCCACCAGCTTAGGCAATGCGGTTCGGCGCCACCAATGAAATAAAACAGGGGTGCGATTGCGATTTCGGTATCAGCCGAGTGCCGTGTCCAGCACCGTCATGAGGATGAAGCCGAACACGAGGGCCACGCTGGCCCAGGTGCCGTTGCCGTTCTGCTGCGCTTCCGGCACGACGTCGTTGACGATCACGAACAGCATCGCGCCCGCCGCGGCGGCCAGCGCGAACGGCAGCAGGCCGGCGGAAACGCCGATCAGGATGGCGCCGGCGACCGCGGCCACCGGCTCGATCAGGCCGGACGCGACGCCGAGCGCCGCCGACAAACCCCGTCCATAGCCGACGGTGCGCAGGGCCAGCGCGACGACGAGGCCTTCCGGCACGTCCTGGATCGAGATGCCGGTCGCCAGCGAGTTCGCCTTGTCGACGTCGACGCCCGCATACGCGACGCCGATCGCCAGGCCTTCCGGCAGGTTGTGCAGCGCGACGGCCCACACGAACATCCAGGCGCGTTTGAGGGAGTGGGCGGTGCGCGGATCGTCGTGGGCGAGGATCCCGTCGGTCGACATGCAGCGGTCGAGCACGAGCAGCAGCGCCGCCCCCGCCATGATACCGGCGCCGACGGACAGGCTCGCGCCCCAGTTGCCCGCACCGCCCGTCCTGGCGGCGGCCAGCGCGGGGATCACGAGCGAGAACGCGGTCGCGCCGAGCATGACGCCGCCGCCGAAGCCGAGGAAGCAGTCGTAGGTGCGGTTCGAAAAATTCTGTGACAGCAGGATGGGCAAGGTGCCGAGCGCCGTCGCGGCGGCGGCCGTTGCGCCGCCGACCAGCGCGCCGCGCACATGGGGCACATCCTGCAGGACGTTGGCGAGGTAGCCGAAGCCCGTGAAGATCAGGACGGCGCAGCCGAGGAGGCAGACGGCGCAGCCGGCGAGGCGGCGGGGGCGCAGCATCCAGGAGAGTGCGGGTTGTTTGATCAGAGGGGAATCCATGCAGGGCCCAGGAACGTGTATAGCCACGTCGTTCCCGCGCAGGCGGGAACCCATGCTGAGCGTCTTAGCCGGCTCAGCATGGGTCCCCGCTTTCGCGGGGACGACGGCCTAGTGAAGCTTCGGCGCCCCCGGGCTCGGCTGCGCACCCGGCTGCACGGTCATGCCGTCGGCCAGCGTCTGGTTGCCCATCCCGAGTTCGGCCCCGGTGGTCGGATCGACATTCGGATCGGACGTGGTGCGCTCGGCCATCTGCTTGAGCACGTCGACGTCCTTGGCCGGCAGCCGGACTTCGGCCTCGCCCGTGCCGCCGTCGACGGCCATCTGCTTCTCGCGGTCCGTGACGAAGTCCCAGTTCTCGCCCTGGTTCCAGGAGCCACGCATCTCGCCCGGCCCCTGCGACATGTTGTAGTACGTGTTGGCGAAGCGCGGGTCGCCCGGCATCTTCCCGGACGGGAAGTTCGGCTGGATCGAGTACAGCGCCTTCTCGAACGACTTCTGGTGCGCGATCTCGCGCGTCATCAGGAAACCCAGCGCTTCCTTCACGCCCGGGTCGTCCGTCAGCGCGATGAGGCGCTCGTAGACGATCTTGGCGCGCGCCTCGGCGGCGATGTTGGAGCGGAGGTCGGCGGTCGGTTCGCCGATCGTGTCGATGTACGCGGCCGTCCACGGCACGCCGGCCGAATTGACCAGCGGCGTGCCGGCGCCGTACAGAACCTGGGTCACGTGGCTGTCGTTGCCCGCACCCTGGATCTTCTTGTACAGATCCGCTTCGCTGTCGACGGCCTCGGCCAGGTCGCCCTTGGCGCCCTTGTTGAGCATGGCGACGATGTGGCCGATCACCTCGAGGTGGCTCAGCTCTTCCGTTGCGATGTCGAACAGCATGTCCTTGCGGCCCGGATCGTCTTCGCTGACGGCCTGCGTGAAATAACGCATGGCCGCGGCCAGTTCGCCCTGCGGGCCGCCGAACTGTTCGAGCATCAGGTTGGCCAGCCCCGGATTCGGTTCACTGACCCGCACGGTGTACTGCAGGCGTTTGTTATGTGCAAACATTCCGATTCCTCCGTTGTGTGATTGGATGGCCGCGCGGGACGCGTCCTGCGTCGCCGCGCGGACAAACGGAAGCGCCGTAGCGCGACCGGTCGATGCCATCTTGGCAGCGTTGCGGCGCCGAGTAATCAGAAACGAAGCCGTGTCTGTGTAGGATTGGAGGCGACATCCTGCCGAGCTCCGCAAGATTCTGAACACGTGGAAACAGTCGCGTGCTTGCCAGTCCGGGCCGGACGGCCCATGCGTCCTCGGCCGACAAGACCGTGCGGCGCCCTCCTACGCGACAGCTCTAGCGTCGGCACTAACATGGATCTATCGCTACCCCACGCTAACAGGAGACGATCATGTTTTCCCTGAATAAACTGAGTCCTTCCATCACCGACATGATCCGCTTCGATCACTCGCACGTGATGGTCACGTTCCACCAGTACACCCGCGACAAGCGCCCCAGCGTCAAGAAGGCGCTGGCGGAAACGATCTGCGACGCGCTGGAAATCCACGCGACCCTGGAAGAGGAAATCTTCTATCCCGTCATGCGCCCGCGCGCCCACGACCAGAAGGTCATGGACAAAAGCGAGCCGGAACATGACGAGATGCGCGCCGTCATTGCGGAGCTGCGCCGCACGGATCCGAAGTCGCCGCGCCACGACGAACTCGTGTTCGAACTGATGCGCGACGTGCAGCACCACGTGGCCGACGAGGAAACCGTGCTGCTGCCGGAAGCCGAGCAGACGCTGAGCAAGGACCGCCTGTCCGAGCTGGGCGCGCAGATGACGAAGCGCCGCCTGGAACTGGTGACGCCGAAGGCCGGCAAGATCGCGGCCAACACGGCCGTCGGCTTCTCGGGCAGCACGGCCGCGATCGTCGTCGGCGTGGCCAGCGCCCTGTTCGCGGCCCGCGCCTTTACCCGCAAGCCGACGCACGCCTGACCCTTTTCCGCAGCGGCGCAAGCCGCCTGCGCTCCCCCGGCATGGCGTCCGCGCGCCTGCCTCGCCCGCAATCGCGTCCGCGCGTGGTTGCGGGCTTCTTCGTTTACTGACCCATCCAGCGCAGCAGCAAGGGCACGAGCCAAGGCGCCAGCAACGCCGTCAACACGCCGTTGATCCCCATGCCGAGGCCCGCGTACGCGCCCATCTCCGGGCTGACCTGGAACGCCCGCGCCGTCCCGATGCCGTGTGACGCGACACCCAGCGCGAGGCCGCGCGCCGCATGCGAATCGATGCGCAGGGCGTTCATCAGGAAGCGCGCCGTCACCGCGCCGAAGATGCCCGTGCCGATCACGAGGACGGCCGTCAGCGCCGGCACGCCCCCGAGGTGCTCGGACACGGCCATCGCGATGGGCGTCGTCGCCGACTTCGGACCCAGCGAGCGCGCCAGCTCGGGCGAGGCGCCCATCAGCACGGCGATGCCGACCGCGCTGACGATGGCCGTCACGCACCCGGACACCAGCGCGCACGCGAGCGGGAACAGGCTGCGGCGCAGCCGCGGCATCTGGCGCGCGAGCGGCACGGCCAGGGCGACCGTGGCGGGACCGAGCAGGAAGTGGACGAACTGCGCTCCGGCGAAATAACGCTGGTACGACATGCCGCTGGCCGCCAGCACGAGGCTCACGAGGGCGATCGCGATGGCGACGGGATTGGCGAGCGGCGAAAAACCGCAGCGCGCATAGACCCATTGCGCGAACACGTAGGCGCACAGGGTAACGGTGAGGCCCAGCAGCGGCGACGCGGACAAATAGACCCAGAAGTGGGTGAATTCCTCGAAATTAAACATCGCTTCCCTCCCCGTTCTTGTGGGCGGGCGTGAGCGCGCGCAGCACGAGCGCCGTCACGGCCAGCGTCAGCAGGGTGCTGCCGACGACGGCCGCGCAGATCGCGAGCCAGTGCCCGCTGCCGCTCGCCGCGGCGACGATGATGCCCACGCCCGCCGGCACGAACAGCAGCGACAGATGGCGCAGCAGCTCGTTCGCGCCCGCCTCCACGATCTCGTGCAGGCGCGGGAACGCGACGAGCGCCACCAGCAACAGCAGCATGCCGGCCACGGGCCCCGGGACCGGGAGCCGGAGCAGGAAAACGAGCCCCTCTCCCAGGCACTGGAAAACGAGCAGTACGGCAAACGCGATCAGCAAGCGACCTCCTTCGATGTGGGTTCCCCGAAGGATAGCATCCGGCTCAGCGCCGCGTCGGCTGCACGAGGCTCGTCATCGCATCCACATACGTCTTCTCGTCGTCGGCGTACAGCGGCAGCAGCGGCGTGACCGACACCTGGTTCAGCTTCGTCCTGCGCAACGCACCGGTCGCCGGATCCTTGAAGACGGCATACGGCACGTCCTGGATCACATACGGCTCGCCGTTCACGTGGCCGATGATCATCAGCACGTGGCCCGGCACGACGACGAGGTCGCCCACCTCCGCCTCCCGCACCGCTCTTACACGCGCCGCGTGGGTGTCCGCCGCCGTGAACACGCGATGCTTCAGCGCCGTCGACGTCCCTTGCAGGCCGGAGCTGTGCTGCAACAGCAGGCCCATGCTGCGGTAGGCTTCCGCGACCAGGCCGCTGCAATCGCGCGCGTCGAACTGGTGGCCCCACCCGTAACGCTCGCCGAGCAGCTTGAACGACTGCCGGATGATGTTCGCGCGCGTGAGCGGCAGATAGCCCGGCGCGGTGTCGGCGCTGCGGCGGATCAGCGCCGGCCGGATCGCGAGCGAACCGTCGGCCTGGCGCACTGGCAGCCGCACGGGCCACGATGCGTACGGACTGGCGCCGTTGACCGGCTGGTCGGGCGGCACGTCGGCGCGCGGCAGGGCCACGCCCATGTCGAGGTCCAGCTGCGACAAGGCAGGCAGCTCGCGCGTGTGGACCGTGACCACATGGTCGCCCGTGACCACGCGGCCAGGCGGCAGCGCCGCGTAACCGAACACCGCATCCGCCGTGCCGATCGCGATGTCGTCCGCGCGCACCCACGCCGGGCCCTGCGTCGTCACCACGAGCAGCCAGCGGCCGTCCGCGCTCATGTGCGCGACGAGCGCGGGCTCGCCCGGGAACAGGGTGCCGGCCGTGAGGCTTTCGAAATCGGGTTGGTCGAGGCTCGCGTAGAACACGCGGTCGCTCGGGTAGGTGCGCAGCGCCGCGCGGCGCACCGCGAGGCCGTAGCGGGCCGGCGCCGTCGCCGCAACCTGGCCGGCGGCCGTGGCGTCACGGAGGACTTGCAAGGTGTCCGGCCCGACGGGATGGCCGGCGTCGTCGACCGCGAGCTTGACGGGTGTCTGCTGTTGCGCGCCGCGGATCCAGTCGAGCACCTGGTCGCGCGTGAGGGTCGCGGGCAGCTTGCGGACGTCGACGAAGCCGCCGCCGGGCGCGTACGCGGCGGCCCGCTGCGCGGCGGTCGCGGGCGCGTCCAGCAACACGGCGTCGGGCGCAGGCAGCCGCCCGATCCAGTAGTCCGGGGCCAGCATCGCCTCGTCGAAGGCGGGGATACCGGCTTTTGACATGGCCGGCTGGGCCGCGGCGGCGCCGCCCGGGATGGCGAGGCCGCAGGCGATGGCGGCCAGAAGATGACGTGCGGCGTTGTGCGCTGCTTTCGTATGCATGGGTCTCCTCCGGATCGTGGATCCGGCAGTGTAGCCCAGCCCGAAGTTTACGCGGCGGCCAGCGCCTTCAGCGGGGCCCGCGTGGAGACGGCCGGACGCACCGGCGCCGGCGCCGCGCCCTCGAGCTTGAACTGGCCCACCAGCGCGACCAGCAGGTCGGCCTGCCGCTGCAGGCTGTCCGCCGCGGCGGCCGCCTCTTCGACGAGCGCGGCGTTCTGCTGCGTCGTGCCGTCCATCTGCACGATGGCCTGGTTGACCTGGCCGATGCCCGTGCTCTGCTCCGCGCTGGCGGCCGAGATCTCGGCCACGATGTCGCTCACGCGGCGCACGCTGGACACGACGTCGTCCATCGTGCGGCCCGCGTCCCGCACGAGCGCGCTGCCCGCTTCCACCTTGCCGGACGCATCGCCGATCAGGGCCTTGATCTCCTTCGCGGCGGCCGCGCTGCGCTGGGCCAGCCCCCGCACTTCCGAGGCGACGACGGCGAAGCCGCGTCCCTGCTCGCCCGCACGTGCCGCCTCGACGGCCGCATTGAGCGCGAGGATATTGGTCTGGAACGCGATGCTGTCGATCACGCCGATGATGTCGACGACCTTGCGCGACGCGGTGTCGATCGCGGCCATCGTCTCCACCACTTCCGCCACGACGGCGCCGCCGCGGCGGGCCGTCTCCGACGCGGAACAAGCAAGCTGGTTGGCCTGGCGCGCATTGTCGGCGTTCTGCCTGACGGTCGACGTCAGCTGCTCCATCGATGCCGCCGTCTCTTCCAGCGCGCCGGCCTGCTGCTCGGTGCGGCCGGACAGGTCCATATTGCCCTGGCTGATCTCGACGCTCGCGGCCGCGACGCTGCCGGCGCTCGCGCGCACCTGCACCAGCACTTCCTGGATCTTGGTGACGAAGCCGTTGAAACCGGCGGCGATCCGTGCCAGTTCGTCGGTGCCCTTCGCGTCCAGGCGGGCGTTCAGGTCGGCGTCGCCGCTGGCGAGGTCCGTCATGGTGGCGCCGAGGACGCGCAGCGGACGGGTCAGGCGGCGCTGCACGGTGACCATCACGATGGCCGCCACGACGGCGCAGACCAGCGACGCGAACAGCGAATATCCCATCAACTGGCGCGCGCTGGCCGTGGCGACGGCGTGCGGGAACGACAGCTTGACGGCCCACGGCGCGAGGTCCGGGTGAAGGCGCAGCGGCTGCAGCAGGTGCACGATGCCGGCTGCGTCGATATATTCATAGGTCTCGCCGGCGCGCACGGCCGCCAGCGCGGCGGGCGGCAGGTCGTCGGCTTTCTTGCCGTTCCTGGTCGCATCCGGATGGCTCGCATACAGGCCGCCGTTCGATACGAGCGCCAGGCGGCCGCCGTCGATGACCTTGATCTTGCCGAGGATCTCGCCCAGGTGCATCAGCTGGAAGTCGGCGCTGGCCACGCCGCGGAACTCGCCCTTGACGAGGATCGGCGCGACCAGCGACGCCATCATGATGTCCTTGCCGTTGACGGCATACGCATACGGCTCGGTGAAGAACACCTTGCGCGTGGCCTTGGGGATGTCGTACCAGTCGTTCGCGCCCGGGGTGGTCGGGAACACGATCGGTTCCACGTGCAGCGTGCCGTCCGGGTTGCGCGTGTAGTACGGCATGTAGCGGCCGGTCGCGTCATATTCCGGCGCCTTGCCCGCGAAGTCGGCGTCCTTGCCGTCCAGCGCGTCCGGTTCGAACGTGACGGCACCGCCGATCAGGTCGCCAAAGCTGCGCAGCATGCCTTGCGTCATGGCGCCGACCTGCGGCCGCGACGGCGCGATGTCCGCTTCGCGCAGCGCGCTCGTGCCGGCGGCAAGGTTGGTGACGGCGCCCAGCTTGGTACCGATCTGCGCCTGCACGGCGGCGGCGGCTTCGCGCGCGGACGTGCGGGCCTGGTGCATGCTCGCGTCCTCGGCGGTGCCGCTGCTGCGCACGGCGATGACGGCCGACGTGACCGCGAGGCTCAGCACGACGAGCGTGGTGGCCGTCGCGCAGATCTTCGCGGTCAGCGAGAGAGACGACAGGGGGTTGCGACGCATTGTTTTTCCTCGATTTCAGAATTTGCGGGTCAGCGACAGCACGACGGCGCGGCGCGCGACGTTCGCCACGGCCAGGCGGCCGTCGGGGCGCGGCACGCCCGTCGTGTAGCTGTTGTAGATGCCGGTGCCACCGATGGCGCGGGTGTAGTTCAGGGCGACGGTCCAGCCGTCTTCGAGCTTGTGCGTCAGGCCGGCCTTCAGGTCGCGCCAGTCCCAGATGCCGTTGCCGCTGCCGGCCACGCGGCCGTCGCCGGCGTGCAGGTTCAGGGTCAGCGACCTGGTCAGCGCCTGGTCGGCGCCGACGTCCAGGTAGCCGGTGCCGCGGGCATTCGCGATGCCGAAGAAGTCGCGGCTGAACGTGTAGTTGTAGCGGGCGTACAGCGATTTCCAGATCACGCCGGCCGACAGTTCGCCGTAGTCGAACGACGTGTTCGTCGCGCTGATGCGCGCGCCCGGGTATTTGTACCAGTACACCATCGCGGACCAGCCGACGGCGCCCGCGCTGCCGCTGTAGCCGCCGTACAGGTCCCATTCGACGGTGCCGCTTTCGATGAACTTGTCGCTGACGTTGATGACGGACGTGCCGGCCGACCAGCCGCTCGGATGTGCATAGTCGACGCTGGCCATCGCGGCCGGCCCGCCCCACGTCTGGCGGATGCCGCGCGAGACGTACTGCGAGCTGACGGAGACGGTGGCGCTCAGCGGGTCGTCGGCGGGCACTTCCGCCGTCAGCGGCGCGGCGGATTCGCCGGCGTGCGCGCACGACGCGGCGGCCAGCAGCAGGAAGGACAACGGGGCAAGGCGACGGGTCGGCAGCGCGGCCGGGCGGTGTCGGGTGCTCATGATCTCGGGAGTCGGTTGTGGTCGGCGGTCGTCGCCGTTGTTGAATATCGGTAGGCATTGATGCCGTACGGAAATTCTAGTGCCGACTCTGTGGCTTTTGGTTACAAATCAGCCGGAATATTTGTGGGAAACCCGAGAATGAGACATGCGCGCAACAGTCCGATATTTGTCTGGAAATGAAGCGCACAGGTGTTCGCAAAAACGCTTAACACCCTGAAAACATGAGGAAAGCTTGCAAACAGGCAGGCGCGGGACGCCTGCCTGGCAGTGGCGGGCGTTATGCCGCGGTCTTCAGCGCCCCACGGCGCAACTGATCGCGCTCGATCGACTCGAACAACGCCTTGAAGTTACCTTCGCCGAAGCCCTCGTCGCCCTTGCGCTGGATGAATTCGAAGAACACGGGACCCAGCTGCGTCTCCGAGAAGATCTGCAGCAACAAGCGTTGCGTGCCCCCTTCGGTCGTGCCGTCGACCAGCAGGCCTCGGGCCTTCAGCGCCTCGACGTCCTGGCCATGGCCGGGCAGGCGGGTTTCCAGCATCTCGTAATACGTCGCCGGCGGCGCGGTCATCAGCGGCACGCCCGCGGCGCGCAGGCCATCGACGGTGGAGAAGATATCGTCCGTGAGCAGCGCGATGTGCTGGATGCCTTCGCCGTTGTACTTGAGCAGGAATTCCTCGATCTGGCCGCCGCCCGCCTTGCCTTCCTCGTTCAGCGGGATGCGGATCATGCCGTCCGGCGCCGTCATCGCCTTCGACGTCAGGCCCGTGTACTCGCCCTTGATGTCGAAGTAGCGGATCTCGCGGAAGTTGAACAGCTTCTCGTAGAAGCCGGCCCAGTAGCTCATCCGGCCGCGGTAGACGTTGTGCGTGAGGTGGTCGATGAGCTTGAGGCCGTGGCCGGCCGGGTGGCGTTCCGTGCCTTCGATCCATTCGAAGTCGATGTCGTAGATGGACTTGCCGTCTTCGAAGCGGTCGATCAGGTACAGCGGCGCGCCGCCAATGCCCTTGATGGCGGGCAGGCGCAGCTCCATCGGGCCGGTCGGGATGTCCAGCGGCTGCGCGCCCAGCTCGAGCGCGCGCGCGTAGGCTTTATGGGCGTTCTGGACGCGGAAGGCCATGCCGCAGGCCGACGGGCCGTGCTCGGCCGCGAAGTAATAGGCGGCGCTCTTCGGCTCGTTGTTGACGATGAAGTTGATGTCGCCCTGGCGGTACAGCACGACGTCCTTCGAGCGGTGCACGGCCACTTTGGTGAAACCCAGCGCTTCGAACACGGGCTCCAGCACGCCCGGGGTGGGCGACGCGAATTCCACGAACTCGAAGCCCATCAGCCCCATCGGATTGTCAAACAGGTCGGCCATTGTCTATTCCTCTATCGATTAGCATTAAAATATTCGCGCCTACCGGCGCGTTCGCCCCTCATTCCGCGAACACGTCGGCGATCAAACCCCGCAGCCACTGGATGCCGGGATCGTGGTTGAAGCGCCGGTGCCAGAAGACGTTGGTCTGCAACGCCGGCAGGGCGAGCGGCGGCTCGATCCACTTCAGGCCGAACGGGCTTGCCGCGCTTTCGGCCAGTTTTTGCGGCACCGTCACCACCAGCTCGCTCGTGCTGACGATGTACGGTACCGCGGTGAAATGCGGCACCCGGAACCGGGCCCCGGCCGTCACCCCGGCCTTTTCCAGCAATCCATTGATGCGGTCGTAAGGACTCTGGGCCGCATCGACGATCAGATGCGGCGCCGCGACGAACCGTTCCAGGTCCACCTTGCCCTTCGCCAGCGGATGGTCCTTGCGGAACATGCTCACGAATGGCTGGCGGAACAGCGCGCGGTGGTACAGCGCTTCCGATACGTCCTCGAACGCGCCGATCGCCAGGTCCACCCTGCCCGTCTCCATATCGTCCTTCAGGGTCAGCCCGTTCGCCCGCAGCGACGCGATCTCCACGTTCGGCGCGACCGTGCGGCAACGCTCGATCAGGACCGGCATGAAATACACCTCGCCCACGTCCGTCATCGCCAGCGTGAAGCGGCGGGCGCTCGTGGCCGGGTCGAAGCGGCTGCGCTGCGACAGGGCCAGTGCCACCTGGGCCATCGCGGCGCCGATCGGCTCGGCCATCTGCTGCGCGAGCGGCGTGGGCTGCATGCCGTACGCCGTGCGTACGAACAGCTCGTCGCCGAACGTGCGCCGCAGTCGGGCCAGCGCATTGCTCACGGCCGATTGCGTCAGGCCCAGACGCCTTGCGGCGGCCGAGATCTGGCGTTCGCGGTAGACCTCCTGAAATACCGATAACAGATTCAGGTCGATGCTAGAGGGTTCGATCATGCGCTCGATAGTCTTATTGATGATCTGAATAGTCTACATTTTTGTATTCATCTCGTAAAACTGGCCGCACTCCCTTACAGTGTCATAAACGCCACGCATCCGGAGACACCCTTGACTGCTTCAACCGACCGCTACATGTCCGGCTTCGCCAACGAATTCGCGACGGAGGCCCTGCCCGGCGCCCTGCCGGCGCACCGCAATTCGCCGCAGCGCGTTGCTTATGGCCTGTACGCGGAACAATTGTCTGGCACGGCTTTCACGGCGCCGCGCAGCCACAACCGCCGCTCGTGGCTGTACCGCATCCGCCCGGCCGCGATGCACGGGCCGTTCGAGGCGATGGGCAATGGCCGCATCGCCGCCGGCTTCGACGGCGTGGCGGCGTCGCCGAACCAGATGCGCTGGAGCCCGCTGCCGATGCCGGACGCGCCGACCGACTTCGTCGACGGCCTCGTGACGATGGCGGGCAACGGCGCGCCGGCCGCCATGTCCGGCTGCGCGATCTACCTGTACGCCGCGAACCGCTCGATGCGCGGGCGTTATTTCTATTCGGCCGACGGCGAGCTGCTGGTCGTGCCGCAGCAGGGGCGCCTCGCCATCGCCACGGAGTTCGGCCTGGTCGACGTCGAGCCGCAGGAAATCGCCGTCATCCCGCGCGGCGTGCGTTTTGCGATCGACCTGCCGGACGGCGAGGCACGGGGCTATGTCTGCGAAAACTTCGGCGCCCTGCTGCGCCTGCCGGACCTCGGCCCGATCGGCTCGAACGGCCTCGCCAATCCGCGCGATTTCCTGACGCCGGTCGCCCGCTACGAAGACGTCGAAGGCGATTTCGAGCTCGTCGCGAAATTCGGCGGCCACCTGTGGCGCGCCGGCATCGGCCATTCGCCGCTGGACGTCGTCGCCTGGCACGGCAATTATGCGCCGTATAAATACGACCTGCGCCACTTCAACACGATCGGCTCGATCAGCTACGACCATCCGGACCCGTCGATCTTCCTCGTGCTGCAGGCGCCCTCCGACACGCCGGGCGTCGACACGCTGGACTTCGTGATCTTTCCGCCACGCTGGCTGGCTGGCGAGGACACATTCCGCCCGCCCTGGTTCCACCGCAATGTCGCCAGCGAATTCATGGGCCTCGTGCACGGCGCCTACGATGCGAAGGCGGAAGGTTTCGTCCCCGGCGGCGCGAGCCTGCACAACTGCATGAGCGGGCACGGTCCGGATGCGGCCACGTTCGACAAGGCGAGCAGCGCGGACACGAGCCGGCCGCACAAGGTCACGGACACGATGGCGTTCATGTTCGAGACGCGTCATCCGCTCGTGGCGACGCCGTATGCGCTGCAGTCGCCCCAGTTGCAGGGCAATTACCAGGACTGCTGGGCGGGGATTGCGAAACATTTCAATCCGGCAAAGCGATAACCCGTCGTTCCCGCGAAAGCGGGAATCCATGCTAGGTCGCAGAATTCTGCAGTGTGTTCACCAAGTCTGCATGTCCAACTTCGGTTGCTCAGCATGGGTTCCCGTTTCCACGGGAACGACGCTCGCTTCTGTGCGACCTTCTTCAATTCCCTCGTGCGATGATTAATCCGTCATCTCACCCGGGACCCGCATGGTCGACATCGTCATCATCCTCGCCCTCATCCTGCTCAACGGCGTGTTCTCCATGTCGGAGCTCGCCGTGGTGTCCGCCAAGCGCCTGCGCCTGGAAAAGATGGCCGACGAAGGCCGGCGCGGCGCCGGTACCGCGCTCGACTTGCATGACGATCCGAGCCGCTTCCTCTCCACCGTGCAGGTGGGCATCACCCTCATCGGCATCTTCAACGGCGCGTTCGGCGAAGCGTCGCTGACGGCGCGCCTGACGCCGGCGCTCGCCGGCATGGGCGTGCCGGACGGGCATGCACGGCTCGTCGCGCTCGCGATCGTCGTGGCCGGCATCACGTTCTTTTCCATCGTGCTGGGCGAGCTGGTGCCCAAGCGCATCGCGATCCTGTATCCGGAAACGATGGCGGCCATGATCGCGCGCCCGCTGCAATTCATGGCCCGTCTCGCGCATCCGTTCGTGCGGCTGCTCGCGCTGACGACGGACGGGATCATGCGCCTGCTCGGCATGCACCACCACAAGGACGAGACGCCGACCGAGGAAGACGTCACGGGCATGATCAAGGAAAGCGCGGACGCGGGCGTGTTCGAGAAGGCGGAGTACGACATCGCCGCGCGCGCCCTGCGGCTCGACGACTGGCACCTGCGCGCGCTGATGACGCCGCGGGTCGACCTGGAATTCCTCGACCTCGACCAGCCGCTGGAACGCAACCTCGCGCGCATCGCGGAATCGCCGTACAGCCGCTTCCCCGTGTACCGCGGCGACCGCTCCCAGGTGCTCGGCATCGTGCGTGCGCGCAACCTGTTCGGCCAGGCGATCCGCACGCAGTCGCTGGCCGGCATCGACATCGAGGCCGCCCTGGAGACGATCCTGTACCTGCCCGAATCGAGCAGCGCCATCGACCTGCTGGAACAACTGAAGCAGCACCGCGCCGAGCTGGCGATGATCGTGGACGAATACGGCGACATCCAGGGCATGATCACGCTGACCGACGTGATGAGCGCGCTCGTGGGCGACGTCACGCCGTCGAGCGACCACGGCCAGCCGGACGCCGTCCGGCGCGACGACGGCAGCTGGTACGTCGACGGTGGCATGGTGCTCGATCGTTTCCGCTACCTCACGGGCGCCGACATCGACTTTCCCGACGAGGACAGCGGCGCCTACCACACGCTGGCCGGCTTCATGCTGTACCAGCTCGCCGTGATCCCCCGCGCGGGCGACCGGCTGGACTGGGAAGGCTGGCGGTTCGAAGTCGTCGACATGGACGGCAACCGCATCGACCGGCTGCTGGCTTTGCGGCTGCCTGGGCCGCTGGCGCGCACCTGATTCGGACGGAACCGGCGGCCTGTTTCGCGATCTATCCACCAGGGAGGTTCAAATGAAGCTGCGTACCGTGGCCGGCCTGACCGGCTGCCTGATCTCCGCCGCTGCCGCCGGGCAGCATCCGCAACCGGCCGGCGCCCCGAAGGCCGGCGACACGCGCGCGCTCGAAGCGGGCGCGAAACTCTTGCAGGGCAATGCGCCGCTGGCCGGGTTCGACATCTACCTGAACGGCTTTCATCCGATGAAGGACCATCCGGAGATGCAGGTCGAGGCCCACCACTTCTGCCGCCAGGTCAACGAGGACTTTGCGCAATGCGCCCTGTTCGACGGCAATACGCGCACGGCCAACCTGAACGGCATCGAATACATCATCTCGGAAAAGCTGTACGGCAGGCTGCCGCCGGACGAGCGTCAGTACTGGCATCCGCACAACGGCGAGATCCTCGGTGGCCAGCTGATCGCGCCCGGCCTGCCCGAGGCGGCCGAGCACGCGCTGATGAAGAAGAAGATGAACAGCTACGGCAAGACGTGGCATGTGTGGAACACGGGCGCCAACGGCAAGCCCGGCGACGCCCTGCCGCTGGGCGCGCCGATGCTCGCGTGGTCGTTCAACCGGGACGGCGAGCTGCTGCCCAACATGCTCGAGGAGCGCGATACCCGTATGAAGATCCACACCGGAGACCGGCGCAAGTCGCGCGCCGACCTGAAGGCCCTCGCGCATCCGCAGGGCGGCGTCGACGCGCTGAAGGGCAAGTTCCCGCGCCAGACGCAGGACATGCCGGGCGTCGTCGACAGCCAGCCCCAGCCGCCGAGCAAATAATCTATTGAGTTATAGATTGTAGTTTTATAGAATGACCGCATGGACACCGTCACGACTCTCCCGCCGGACGCCATGCGCGTCGCCGCGGCCCAGGCCGGCGGCCTGCTGAAAGCGCTCGCGAATCCGGACCGCCTGCTGCTGCTGTGCCAGCTCGCGCAGGGCGAGCAGCCCGTCGGCGCGCTGGAAGCGGCGCTCGACATCCGCCAACCCACGCTGTCGCAGCAACTGGCCGTGCTGCGCCAGGAGGGCCTCGTCGCCACGCGGCGCGACGGCAAGCAGATTTTCTACAGCGTGGCGAGCCCGGAAGCGCTGGCCGTGCTGCAGTTGTTGTACCAACTGTATTGTCCGAAGGAGGACTGATCATGCAAATCGACTTGCTCCATTTCACCCCGTGGGCATCGCTCGCGGGCGGCATTCTCATCGGCCTGGCCACGGCCCTGCTCCTGCTGGCCAATGGCCGGGTCGCCGGCATCAGCGGCATCCTCGGCGGCCTGCTGCGCCCGACCCGCGGCGATATTGCGTGGCGCGTCACGTTTATTCTCGGCCTGTTCGTCGCGCCGCTCGTGTGGCTGAGCATGCGCGCGATGCCGCCGGCGCAGATCGACCATTCCCCGGCGCTGCTCGCCGTGGGCGGCCTGCTCGTGGGGATCGGCACCCGCTTCGGCAACGGCTGCACGAGCGGCCACGGCGTGTGCGGCATCGCGCGCCTGTCGCCCCGCTCGCTGCTGGCCACGGCCTGCTTCCTTGCGGCCGGTTTCGTCACCGTCTTCATCGTGCGCCACGTGCTCGGGCGCTGAGGCATTACAAGGAACCAAGTCATGAACCTCGTTACCGCCTTCCTCGCCGGCCTGCTGTTCGGCGGGGGCCTGATCCTGTCCGGCATGAGCAATCCCGCCAAGGTGCTCGCCTTCCTCGACGTGACCGGCGCCTGGGACCCGTCGTTGCTGTTCGTGATGCTCGGGGCCATCCTCGTCGCCGCCCTCGCCTTCCGGTTCGCGCGCACGCGCGTGCGGCCGCTGTTCGGGAGCCAGATCCGCGTACCGGGCGCGGGCCGCATCGACGCGCCCCTCGTCCTGGGCAGCATCACGTTTGGCGTCGGTTGGGGCCTTGTCGGTTATTGCCCCGGTCCGGCTCTGACGGCGCTGGCCGTCGGCGGACGCTCCACCCTCCTGTTCGTTGCGGCGATGGTGGCCGGCATGGCAATATTCGAAGTGGCCGAGCGTATCCGCGCCGGCATCGAGGCCCAACGCGGCGGTACCCGCGCCGCGGCCGGCCCTTCGGGAGAATGAATGCACAACAATCCGATCCAGTTGTTCGACGCCGTGTCGTCGACCTTCACGTACATCCTCGCCGCGCCCGGCAGTGACGCCGCGGTCATCATCGACCCCGTCGACCAGCACGTCGAGCGCGACCTCGCCCACCTGAAGCGCCTGGGCCTGCGCCTCGAATACATCCTCGAGACGCACGCCCACGCCGACCACGTGACCTCCGCCGGCCGCCTGCGCCAGCTGACGGGCGCCCGCGCCGCCGTGCCGAGCGGCTGCGGCATCCCGCCCGCCGAAGTGCAGCTGCAGGACGGCGACATCGTCCGCTTCGGCGCCGGCGAGACGATCGTCGTGATCCACACGCCCGGCCACACGGCGGGCAGCATGTGCTACGTCTGGCGCGGCAACGTGTTCACGGGCGACACGCTGCTGATCGACGGCTGCGGCCGCACCGATTTCCAGGGCGGCAGCGCGGCCGCGCTGTACGACAGCATCACGCATAAGCTGTTCGCGCTGCCGGATGCGACGCGCGTGTGGCCGGGGCATGACTACAAGGGCCAGTCGGCGTCGACCATCGGCTGGGAGAAGGCGCACAACGCGCGTGTGTCGGGGCGGTCGCGCGAGGATTTCGTGACGCTGATGAACGGGTTGAACCTGCCGCAGCCGAAGCTGATCGACATCGCCGTGCCGGCGAATCGCAACCTGGGACTGCCGCACGGCGTATGACGCCGCCCCCGCGCAATAACGTCGCCTCCGCGCAATAACGTCGCCCCCGCGCAGGCGGGGGCCCAAGTTCGCGTGCAGAAACCGATCAGCAAGCGGCGCTGCGGCGGGGTTGAGTAAAACCGGCGCCCTAGCCGTTGCGTTGCCGGTGGAGCCGGAACGCGTCTCGAATATTCCTGACCAGTTCGCCATCGTCCCACGGCTTGGTCATGAACTTGAAGAGTTCCCCCTGGTTGACGCTGTCCGTGACCGCCGCGAGATCGGTAAATCCAGACAGGACGATGCGTATCGTATCCGGATAGAGCTCCCTGACGACGCGCATGAACTGGGTCCCCGACATGTTGGGCATGCGCTGGTCGGAAATGATGACCTGTACCTTGTTCAAGGCAAGCAGGTTGAGACCCTCCTGCCCTCCGCTCGCCGTCAACACGCGGTATCCCTCGCGCCGCAGCAATCGCCTCAGCGTCGACAGGTTGTTGGGTTCGTCGTCGACGATCAGGAGGGTATCTTCATCGACCTGTGGTCCGAGCGTCAGCAGCGGTTTTTCGACGAGCATGGTTTCGAATTGCGCGGCCGGCACCGCCTCGCTGAAGTAAAACCCCTGCAGTTCGTCGCAACGGTGCCGGCGGAGGAATTGCAGTTGCCCTTCCGTTTCGACTCCTTCCGCGACCACGCGTAAATGCAGGCTGTGGGCCATCGCAATGACCGCCGTCGCGATCGCCGCATTCCCGGCATTGGCATTGACGTCGCGGATGAACGCGCGATCGATCTTGACGGCGTCGAACGGGAAACGCTGCAGGTGGGCGAGCGAAGAATGCCCGGTGCCGAAATCGTCCAGGGACAACTGGATACCCAGCGCCTTCAAGGCCTGGAGATTCGCCGCGGCCAGCTCCACGTCATTCATCACCATCGATTCCGTCAGCTCGAATTCGATATGGTGGGCCGGCAGCCGGTACCGGGACAGCGCATCCGTCACGTCCTGTACGAATTTTCCGTTCCTGAGCTGCGCCGCCGACAGGTTGACCGCGACCGGCACGACGTCGATCTTCCCCTGCAGCCAGCGCGCCTGCTGGGCGCAGACGGCATCGAGAACCCAGTCGCTGATCGGCTCGATCAGTCCAACCTCTTCCGCGAGTGGAATGAAAGTGCCGGGAAACACCAGCCCGCGCTGTGGATGCCGCCAGCGAATCAGGGCTTCCGCGCTGACGATGCGTCCACTCACCAGGTCGACCCGTGGCTGGTAGTACACGACAAATTGCTGCGCATCGAGCGCGTGCAGCAGCTCCGATTCCAGTGCAAGCCTGGCGGCGTGGGAGGCGTTCATCGCCGGCGAGTAATACAGATAAGGTTCGCCCAGGCGCTTGGCACTCTGCAGCGCCGCTTCCGCATGCTTGAGCAGGGTTTCGGCATCGCTGCCATCGCGGGGAAACAGCGCCAGTCCGGCCCGCGCCTGGACACGTGCTTCGTGCGGCCCCAGCCGGAAATGCTGGTTGATGGTCGCCAGGATGAACTCATCGACGATATGTTCGAGGTCCGCGTCCTGCGCCAGTTCGGCGACGGCGATCGCAAACGTGGCGCCGCCGATCCGCGCCACGCTGACACCGCCCGGCAGCGCCTCGTCCAGCCGCTGTGCGACCTGTTTGAGCAGGGCGTCGCCCATGTGGCGGCCGAATGCATCGTTCAATTGCGTGAATCGATCGATATTCACCAGGATCGTGCCGACATCCTGTCCCGCCTGCGCAGAGTGGATGAATTGTCCAAGCCTGTCCTCGAACAGCCTGGCATTCGGCAGTCCGGTCAACACGTCGTAATACGCCAGATAACTGAGCCGCTCCTTGTTGTCGATGAACTGCAAGGCAAAGTTGATGTCGCCGACCAGGTCATCGAGGAGCTTGAGTTCCTCCGCGTCGAAGAACCCGGCGGTATCGGCTATGAACACCATCACGGCGTCGACGCGACCGGCCGGCGCCAGCGGCAACGCGGCAACGGCACGCTGCCCTTCCTCGAGCATGTCCCTTGCCAGCGGCGCCAGCCCGGGATCCGTCGCGACGTCATTGCAAATCACTGCCCGTGCTTCGCGCGCCGCTACGCAAGCCGGCCTCGCGCTATCGATACTGTCGGCACGCAAGGTCAAGCGCACCCGGTCGACGTAGTGCCGTTCGCCGCCGCACCATGCCACGACACGCCCCTCGAGGACGTCAGGCTCGAACGCGCCGATCCATGCCGTCTTGAACGCGCCGACGTGCACCGCGATCCGGCAGACCTCGTCGAACAGCGCGTCACGCGTATGGATCCGGGCGATCGCCGCATTGACACCGCTCGACACGGCGTAGATCCGGCTGAGGCGCATGATCTTGTCCTGCGCGAGCAGGCGCTCGGTGACGTCGTGGGCCAGGACGAACCTGCACGCGCGCTCGCCGAACCACAAGGGATGCGACGTGATTTCCACATGAATGACAGAGCCGTCCTTCCTGACATGCCGCCAGATGCCGGACTTCTCGATACTCGGTACCTGCGGCTGCCGCAGGTTGTCGTCCAGCCGCTCGAGATCTTCCCGCAAACGGATATCGCGGAGCGTCATGGCCAGGAATTCCGCTTCCGAATAACCGTAATGGACGATGGCCGCGGCATTGACCGCCACGAAGCGGAACGTCTCGAGGTCATACACCCACATCGGTACCGGATGCGCGTGAAACAGCGCGGAAAATCCGGCGTCTGATGGTTGAATCATGATATTCCTGATCAGCTGCTTGCAAATACAGGCGGGAAGACGTCCGCCGTCCCGTGACGAGTCCGGTTCAAGATTGATCGAACCGCCGTGTTTTTGCAAGTCCCTCTTTTTACGACAAAATGCCGCCCCGATATTCGCGTACGAGTTCGCGATCGTGTGGTCACAGCCGCCACCGTTTGCTTTAAAATCCTTGTCTTTTAGCAAGCGGACACCATGGCTTCCGACGACACGACACTCCACCGCGGCCTCAAGAGCCGGCACATCCAGTTGATGGCCCTCGGCGGCGCCATCGGCACCGGCCTGTTCCTCGGCGTCGCGGAAACCGTCAAGCTGGCCGGTCCGTCCGTCCTGCTCGGCTACGCGGTCGCGGGCCTGGTCGCCTTTTTGATCATGCGCCAGCTGTCCGAGATGATGGTCGACGAACCGGTCGCCGGCTCGTTCGGCCACTTCGCCGACAAATACTGCGGCCGCTTCGCCGGCTTCGTCTCCGGCTGGAATTACTGGGTGCTGTACGTGCTCGTCAGCATGGCCGAGCTGTCCGCCGTCGGCATCTACGTGCAGTACTGGTTTCCCAATGTGCCGCCGTGGGTGTCGGCGCTGGGCTGCTTCGTGCTCGCGAACGGCATCAGCCTGATCAACGTGCGCGCGTTCGGCGAGAGCGAGTTCTGGTTTTCCGTCATCAAGGTGGCGGCCATCATCGCGATGATCGTCTATGGCGTGTTCCTGCTCGCGAGCGGCGGGGCCGGACCGCAGGCCAGCGTCAGCAACCTGTGGACGCACGGCGGCTTCTTCGCCCACGGCATCCAGGGTCTCGTGATGTCGATGGCGATCATCATGTTCTCGTTCGGCGGCCTGGAGGTCATCGGCATCACGGCGGCCGAGGCGGCCGATCCGTCCCGCTCGATCCCGCGCGCGACGAACCAGACCCTGTGGCGCATCCTCGTGTTCTACGTCGGCGCGCTGGCCGTGTTGCTGTCGCTGTACCCGTGGGACCAGATCGTGCCGGGCGCCAGCCCGTTCGTGCTGATCTTCAAGGCGCTGGACGCCGGTGTCGTCGCGCACGTGCTGAACGTCGTCGTGCTGACGGCCGCGCTGTCCGTCTACAACAGCTGCGTGTACTCGAACAGCCGCATGCTGTACGGCCTCGCCGTGCAGGGCCACGCGCCGCGCGCGCTGCTGCGCGTGAACGAACGGGGCGTGCCGCTGGCGTCGCTGGCCGTGTCGGCCGTCGCCACCGCGCTGTGCGTGGGCGTCAACTATGCCGTGCCGGGCAAGGCGCTGGGCCTCCTGATGGGTCTCGCCGTCGCCGGCATGCTGATCAACTGGGCGATGATCAGCTGGTCGCACCTGCGCTTCCGCGCCGCGAAGCTGGCCGCGGGCGAGCGCACGGCGTTCCCGAGCCCCCTCTATCCGCTCACGAACTGGGCGTGCCTGCTGTATCTCGCGGGGATTGTCGCGATCATGTACGCCACGCCGGAACTGCGCGTCTCGGTGTGGATGATCCCGGCGTGGCTCGTCGTGCTGGCGATCGGGTACCGCGCGGCCGAGGGCCGGCGCGCGCGCATCGCCCGCGCGACGTCGTGATCCCGGGCGCCGGCCCGGTCTGGCAACGTCGTACAGGGATGAGTGTGGACATGGACCAGTGATACACTCCGCCTTCACGAACTCCGAACACTTGCGAGCCCAGCATGGAACAACAGGAATTCCTCGATGCGCTGAAAGCGGAAGGTTATGCGGACCCGGTCCTCGTCGAGCGCGCGCCGAACGGCACGCTGGCCGATCACGCGCACCCGTTCGAAGCGAAGGCGCTGGTCCTGAAAGGCGAGATCCGCCTTCACGCGGGCGGCGAGATCAAGATCTATCGGCCCGGCGACGTGTTCCACCTGCGCCGCGACGAGCCGCATCGCGAGAGTTACGGGCCCGACGGCGTGGCCTATCTGTCCAGCCGGCGGTAGGGCTCTTCGGACAAGACCAGCAAGGGCTGCGCGCCGGCCGCGCGGAACACGATGGCGAAGCAGTCGAACCAGTCCTGCGGGTCGGGACATCCGTCGGCCAGCATCGCGCGGTACGCGTCTTCCGCGCGGTAGGCATACGCGACGACGACTTCGCCGGCCGCATTGGCGAACCACGCCTCGTCGTCCGCGCGCAGCCGCACGCCGTCGCCATGCCGGCCATGCCAGCCGTGCTGCGCCGGATCGAACAACAGTACCTCGCGCCCGCACACGGGGCAGGCGGCATGCACGGGCGCGACGGGCGCCGCGACCGTCTTGCGGCCGAACAGCCCGCGCCGCTCGCGCCGCCGCGCCGTGCGCAATTTCAGTTCCCAACTGCCGCAGGGGCAGCCGAGCCGGCGCGCGAGGACATCCGGGCCGTGCGGCACCCCGCGCACGGCGGGTGCCGTGACGCTGGCCAGCATGAACGGCGCCAGGTTGGCCGGGATGCGGGCACCGAGCAGGGCGAGGAGGTCGGACACGGTCCGGATCCGTAATCAGCTAGTCAAAAGTATTTTGAGAGATAGTACACGCCGGAGTCCGGGAACACGGTCGCCACACGCTTGCCGGCGAGGCGCGGCAGCAGCCGGGCGATGCCGGCCGTGACGCAGCCGCTGGACCCGCCCGCCAGGATGCCCTCCTCCGCCGCCAGCCGGCGGCACCAGTCGAGCGCGTCGTCGTCGGCCACCTGCACGACGTCGTCGACGATCGCCGGGTCGAAGCTGCTGGACGGCTGGCGTTTGCCCACGCCTTCGACGACGCTGGCGAACGCCCCGTCGGCGGGCGTGTCCGTGACGAGCTTGCGGTACGCCGAGTTGCGGGGCTCCACGCCGAGCACGACGAGGTCGCGCTTCTGTTCCTTCAGGTAGCGGCCGATGCCGGAGATGGTCCCGCCCGAGCCGATGCCGCACACGAACACGTCGATCTCGCCCGCGAGCTGGCGCCACAGTTCCGGCCCCGTGTCGCGGTAATGGGCTTCCCGGTTCAGCGCGGAGCGGTACTGGTCGAGGTGGTGGACGTTGTCGCCCTGCGCGAGGCGCTCCGCCACGGCCTGGTAGCCGGCCGCGGGGTCGACGCCGTCGTCCGGCGCGCACAGGTGCACCTCGGCCCCGTAGGCGCGGATGCGCTTGATCTTTTCGATGCTCGTGGTCTGCGGCACGGTCACGTCGCATTGCAGGCCGAGCACGGCACTGGCCATCGCGAGCGCGGCGCCCGTGTTGCCGGACGAGCTCTCGACGACGCGGTCGGTGCCGGCCGGCAGGCTCCTGAGCATGTGCCGGACCATGCGGTCCTTGATGCTGCCGCCCGGATTCATGTATTCCAGCTTCGCAACCACGTCGTAGCCGGGGAACAGGCGCCCCAGCCTGACGACGGGCGTGTTGCCGATCGCGTCCATCACAGACGATTTGACTTGGGATTCCACGCCGCTCCTTTCAGTGAGATTGCCGCCGAGAAAGGCTAACACAACAATCCGGCGCGTGGCGTCGGATTGAACCGGCCCCTACCTTAACCGGGTAGGGTGCGTTCCCGCAAGACATTCGGCGTGCCGGCGTGGCCTATGGGGTTCGTCAGGGCAAATACCATGTCCACGTGACAATCCGTGTATTTATAGGACATGTTCCTTTGCTAAGCTCGCTGCTCTTGATAACGATCCCAAAGGATGTACGGATGCCCTTCCTGTTTCGCGCCACGGTGCTCGCCGCCGCCCTGGCCACGCTGCTGCCCGCCACAGCCGCCGTCGACCTCAATGCCCGCGTTCCCGTCGGGCCGCAGGTCAAGGTCGGCAAGCTGGCGAACGGCCTGACCTATTACATCCAGAAGAACGGCAAGCCCGAGCACCGGGTCGAGCTGCGGCTCGTGGTGAAGGCCGGCTCCGCGCTCGAGGACGATGACCAGCAGGGTCTCGCCCACATGGTCGAACACCTCGCCTTCAACGGTTCCACGCACTTCAAGAAACAGGAACTGGTCTCGTACCTGCAATCGATCGGCGTGAAGTTCGGCGCCGACCTGAACGCCTACACGGGCCTGGACGAGACGGTCTACATGCTGCCCGTACCGACCGACCGCAAGGAGAACGTGGAGACCGCCTTCACGGTGCTGGAAGACTGGGCGCACGGCGTCACGCTGGCTGCGGACGACATCGACAAGGAGCGCGCGATCGTGCTCGAGGAAGCGCGCCTGCACAAGGGCGCGCAGGAGCGCCTGCGCAAGGCGCTCGCGCCGAAGCTGTACAACGGCTCGCGCTATGCGCTGCGCGAGCCGATCGGCAAGGAAGACGTGATCCGCACCGCGCAGCCGGAGGCGCTGCGCCGCTTCTACCGCGACTGGTACCGGCCGGACCTGATGGCCGTGATCGTCGTCGGCGACATCGAACCGGCCGAGGCCGAGCGCCTGGTCAAGGCGCACTTCGCCGGGCTGGCCAATCCGCCGCAGCCGCGCCCCCGGACCTACGCCGACATTCCCGCACGAACGCGGACGGAAGCGCTCGTGTTCGCCGACGAGGAAATGTCCGGCAGTGCCGTCGAGCTGAACTACCCCGTCCGGCTCGAGCCGGACCTCGGGACATACGGGAGCTACCGCGCCAAGGTCGTGGACAACCTCGCGGCCATCCTGCTGAGCCTGCGGCTGGGCGAGCTGACGCAGCAGGCGAATCCGCCGTTCCTCGGCGCGGGCGGCCGCACCATCCCGGTGACCGCGCGCCACAAGGCGTTCTCCATCAGCGCCGCCGTGGGTGCGGGCGGCGTGGTCCCGGCCGTCGCGGCCGTCGAGCAGGAAATGCACCGGGTCCGCCAGTTCGGATTCAGCGAAGCGGAGCTGGCGCGTGTCCGCAAAGTCGTCCTGAATGGGATGGAAAGCGCGGTCAAGCAACGGGACACGACGGATTCCGGGCGGTACGTTGCCGAATACCAGCGCAATTTCCTCGCCGGCGAAAGCATCCCGGGCATCGAGGCCGAGTTCCATGTCATGCAGGAATTGCTGCCGGGGATCACGGTCGCCGACCTCAATGCGGCTGCCCGCAACGCGTTCCCGGCGGATGCCGGCAAGCTCGTCGTGTTCGCCGGCAATACGAAGGCCGGCCCCGCGCCCACGACGGATCAATTGCTGGCCGCCGACGCGGCGGCCGCGCACGCCACGGTCACCGACCGCGCCGAAAAGAAGGTTGCGCAGCGCCTGATGGACCGTCCCGCCGCGCCCGGCCGCATCGTGACCGAAACGCGCGACGAGACGCTCGGCCTGACCCGGCTGACGTTGTCGAACGGCGTGCAGGTCGTCCTCAAGCCGACCGCCTTCCGCAAGGACGAGGTGCTGCTGGGCGCGGTGCGCTACGGCGGCCAGACGCTGGTCGACGAGAAGGACCTGCCGAACGCGCGCGCCGCCACGGGGCTGGCCATGTCGATGGGCATCAAGGACTTCGCGCCCACGGACCTGATGAAGATGCTCGCGGGCCGGCGCGCGGCGGTGACGCTCGGGATGTCCGACTACACGGATGAGATCGGCGGCCAGTCGGCCAGCGGTGCGGAAGACCTGGAGACGATGTTCCAGATGCTGTGGCTGCGTTTCGACGGCGTGCGGCGCGACGAATCCCTGTACAAGGCGTATATGGGTGCGCTCGGCGACATGGTGCGCAACCGCGCGGCCGCCCCCGAGCAGCGCTTCGCCGAAGCGGTCGCCGACACGCTCTATGGCCGTCATCCGTACGAAGGGCGCATGCCCACGCAGGAAGACCTCGGCAAGATCGACCTCGACCGCAGTCTCGCCGTGTACCGCCAGCGCTTCGCCAGCGCGAAGGGCCTGACGTTCGTCGTCGTCGGCGACTTCGATCCGGCGACCATCAAGCCGCTCGTGACCGCCTACCTCGGCACGTTGCCGACGCCCGACCTGCCGCTCGCCTACCGCGACGTCGGCCTGCGCATCGCGCAAGGCGTCGTCAAGAAGGAAGTCCACGCGGGCACGGAGCCCAAGAGCGTCGTGTCGCTGACGTTTTCCGGTCCGGCGGCCTGGTCGCCGGCCGAGGCGCTGCGCATGAGCGCGCTCATCGAGGTGATGAATCTGCGGGTGAACGCGGTGTTGCGCGAGAAGCTCGGCCTGATCTATTCGGGCCAGATGGCCGGCGCGGTGCAGCGTATCCCGTACCAGCACTATGAAATCAGCACGCAGCTGCCGACCGGCCCCGAAAAGGTCGACCAGCTCGTCGCCGCGCTGTTCGCGGAGATCGACAGCGTCAAGGCCAACGGCCCGACGCAGGCGGAACTCGACAAGGTCAAGGCCAACTGGCGCGTCGTCCACGAGCGTTCGCAGCACGAGAACGGGTACTGGCTGCAGAGCGTGAAAGTGTCCCTGCTCGACGGCACGCCGCTGTCGCACCTGCTGACGGTCATGGACGAAGTCGACGCACTGACGGTGGCGGACGTGCGCACGGCCGCGCAGCGCTACTTCGACAAGGACAACTATGTCCAGGTCGTCCTGCTGCCCGAGGCCGACGTGAAGACCGCCAGCAAGTAAGTCCGAAGGGGGCATGGCCGGGGACGTTGAAGGTGCATATTGGATGCATATTTGCTAGAATCATCCACATCACGTCGTTCCCGAGCAAGCCATGCCCTCTCCCGCCATCACCGAATCGTCGATCATCCGCCTGGTCGACACGTTTTACGCGCGCGTGCGCGACGATGCCGTGCTATCCCCCGTATTCGAAGCGAAACTCGCCGGACGGTGGCACGAGCACATGCCGCGCATGGTCGCGTT
The DNA here is from genome assembly GCF_030411975.2 of Massilia orientalis. Classification (NCBI taxonomy): domain Bacteria; kingdom Pseudomonadati; phylum Pseudomonadota; class Betaproteobacteria; order Burkholderiales; family Oxalobacteraceae; genus Massilia; species Massilia orientalis. The sequence goes on from NZ_JASNRB020000003.1 coordinate 202,062, forward strand.
CTGGACCAAGGTCCTGCTCGGCACCGGCGAATTCCAGGGGAATGTCTTCGGCAAGCATATGGCCCTTGCGGGCATCGAGACGGAACACTTCGTCCGCTGGCTCACGCTGTTCCGGCTGACGGCAATCGACGTGTTCGGCATCGACGGCGCGACCGAGGTCCTGGAAGTCGCCCAGCGCATCGCATCGAGCCTGCAACTGGGCTTTTTTGGCGATATCCGCGTTTGAGACGACCGCTCAGGCGCGGCGTGACGCGTCACGCCGCTCGGCCACCGCGGCCAGCAACGCCTGTTTCAGCTGCAGATCCGTGAACGGTTTCGTCAGCACGCGCGCCGTGACGTCCGCTGCGCCCGCGACCAGGCTGCCGTAGCCGGACGCGAACACGATCGCGACACCAGGATGGCGTTCCACGATGCGCCGGGCGAGCGTGAGGCCGTCCAGGTCGGGCAGGCTGTAGTCGACGACCGCCGCGTGATAGCGGTCGCGCGCCAGCAGCGCCAGGGCGTCCTGGGCCGTGGCCGCCTCGTCGGCCTGGAAACCCGCCGCCAGCAGGATGTCGCGGTACAGCTCGCGGGCCTGGGCATCGTCTTCGATCAACAGCACGCGCAGGCCCGCGGACGCTACCTGGCGCGGCGCCGGCGCGACCGGTGCCGGCTCGGGCATCGACTCCTTCGCGCCCAGCAGCTGGCGCACCTTGGACGCCAGCTTCTCGCGGCGGTAGGGCTTGGACAGCAGCTCCACGCCCGGGTCGAGGCGGCCGCCGTGGATGATCGCGTTCTGCGTGTAGCCGGACGTGTACAGGACCTTCATGTCCGGCAGCAGCGCGCGCGCCTGGCGCACCATCTCGGTACTCTTCAGCTTGCCCGGCATGACGACGTCGGTGAACAGCAGGTCGCAGCGCACGCCGGCCTTCAGCACGGCCAACGCCGATTCGGCATTGTCGGCGCGCAGCACCTGGTAGCCCAATTCGGACAGCATGCCGACGACGGTCGCCTGGACGTTCGGATCGTCCTCGACGACCAGGATCGTCTCGGTGCCGCCGCGCACCTCGTTCGCGACCGGCTCCGGCAGCGTCTGCTCCGCCTCGAGCGCGCGCGGGAAATAGGCCTTGATCGTCGTGCCGTGGCCCACTTCGCTGTAGATGCGGAAGTGGCCGCCGCTCTGCTTGACGAAGCCGAAGGCCATCGACAGGCCCAGGCCCGTCCCCTGCCCTTCGCCCTTGGTCGTGAAGAACGGCTCGATGGCGCGCTCGCGCACCTCGGGCGCCATACCGGTGCCCGTGTCGGAGATCGCCAGCAGCACGTACTGCCCCGGCGGCACCTCGTGCGCGGCGCTGACGTAGGTGTCGTCGAGCATCGTGTTGGACAGTTCGACCGTCAGCTTGCCGCCTCCGGGCATCGCGTCGCGCGCATTGATGGCGAGGTTCAGCACGACGTTTTCCAGCTGGTGCGGGTCGAGCGTCGTATTCCACAGCGACGCCGAGACGACGGTCTCGACTTCCACGTGCTCGCCGACGGCGCGGCGCACGAGGTCTTCCATGTTGCGCACGACGCGGCCCGGGTTCAGCACATAAGGCTGCAGCGGCTGGCGGCGCGCGAACGCGAGCAGTTGCGACGACAGCTTGGCGCCGCGGTCGACGGCGGCCAGCGCCATCTGCAGATGCCGCTGCGCGGCCGGCAGCCCGGTCACGGTCCCGCCCAGCAGTTGCAGGCTGCCGCCGATCACCTGCAGGATGTTGTTGAAGTCGTGCGCGACGCCGCCCGTCAACTTGCCGACCGCTTCCAGGCGCTGGGCATGCTGCAGGGCCTGGCGCGCCTCTTCCAGCTGCACGCGCTGCGTGACGTCGCGGGTGATCTTGGCGAAGCCGACGAGGCGGCCGTCCGCGTCGCGGATGGCGTCCACGACGACGTCGGCGCGGAAGCACGAGCCATCCTTGCGCACCCGCACGCCCTCGCCGTGGTAGCGGCCCTGTTCGCGCGCCGTCGCCAGCACGCGGTCCGGCAGGCCGTTGTCCCGGTCTTCGTCCGTGTAGAAGCGGCCGAAGTGCGTGCCGATGACTTCGTCCGCCGCATACCCCTTGATGTTGCGGGCGCCCGCGTTCCACGTCGTCACGAGGCCTTCCGGCGACAGCATGTAGATGGCGTAGTCGATCACGCTGTCGACGAGCAGGCGGAATTGCTCCTCGCTGCGGCGCAGCGCTTCGCGCGCCAGCTTCTTGTCGCTGATGTCGCGCGTGATCTTGGCAAAGCCGAGCAACTGGCCGTCGTCGTCGAGGATCGGGTCGATGACGACGGATGCCCAGAAATGGCTGCCGTCCTTGCGCACGCGCCAGCCCTCCGCCTCGAACCGTCCTTTGTCCAGCGCCGTGGCGAGCGCGCGTTCCGGCAGGCCGGCGGCGCGGTCCGCCGGCGTGTAGAAGCGCGAGAAATGCTGGCCCAGGATTTCCGCCTCCGTGTACCCCTTGAAGCGCCGCGCGCCGGCGTTCCAGGTTGCGACCGTGCCGTCGGGATTCAGCATGTAGATCGCGTAATCGGCGACCCGCTCGATCAACAATTGCATGCGGCGCTGCGTGGTGAAGTCGGAAGTCATGTCGGAAAGGTCAAACGTTCATGATCTCATTATAACATTGTGGAAACACTCATGCACGCAATGAAACGTTTGTGGCCGCGCTGACAACATTGGGTATCGGATCACGCTATCCGCTACAATGCGGACGACAACTTCATGGAGAACGTCATGGCGGGTTACAGCATCAACATCGAAGCAAAAACGCTTGCCGGGAATAATTTCCGGGAAGTCCTCTACACGACCCAGCGCAGCCAGCTGGTCATCATGACGCTGCAGCCCGGCGAGGAAATCGGCCTCGAAAAGCACGAGGGCCACGACCAGTTCATCCGTGTCGAGGCCGGCCAGGGCGTCGCGATCCTGGATGGCGAACAGCACAAGCTCGAGGACGGCGTCGCCGTCGTCATCCCGGCCGGGACCGAGCACAACGTCATCAACACGTCGAGCAGCGAGCCGATGCGCCTGTACACGCTGTACACCCCGCCCGAGCACCCGGACGGCATCGTGCACGCCACCAAGGCCGAGGCGGACGACTACGAAAAACAGCACGGCCACTGATTCCGCGCCCGTCTACCCTTTGCACGCGAGGCCGTAGCGCGTCATCGTACAGGCGCGCTCGATACACCGGCGCGCGTCATAGCCGTGGGCCCGGCACTGCATCAGGGTTTCTTCGCGGCGCTGGCGCGGCGACGGGTCGGCGGCGACCGGAGGCGCCTCTTTGGTCGCCGTGCGGCGCGCCTTCGCGGTGCCCTGTTTCTTCACGGTCGTCTTGTGGCGTGCCGCGCGCCGCGGCGGCGTGACGTCGACCGGGGCCGCGGCGGGCGCCTTGTCCTCGATGACGGGGGCGACGGGCTCATCGGGCACCGGCTTCACGGGTTCCGGCGTGACGGCGGGCCGCACCAGCACCGGCACCGGTGCAGGCGCCGGCGCGCGGGCAACGAAGGCCGCCGCCGACGGTTGCCCAGCCGGTGACATGTTCGCCACGACGACGAGCGCATCCTCGACCCGGTTTTCCTCGTACAGCCACAAGCCGCCCGCCGCCAGGCCGGCCAGCAGGCCGCCCGCGATGCTCCACGTGACGAGGCGGCGTTTCCACATGCTCGTCCAGGCCGGCGCCTCGCGCGCCGCCGCTTCCTCGCGCAGGCGCGCGGCAAGCCATTCCGCTTCGATGTCCGGCTGGACGGGGCGCGGGACCGTGCCCGTGTCGGCGCGCGGCGGAGGAATGGGATCGGCAACCGGCGGAGGAATCTGATCGGCAACCGGCAGAGGAATGCGATCGGCGACCGGCGGAGGAATGTGATCGGCGGCCGGCGGCGGCTCGGGCGGGCGCGGCGGCTCCGGGTGCGGGCGGGCCTCGGCGCCCGGCACGGTGGGCTCGTCGGCGGGCGGCGGCGGCGGTGCAGGCGGTGCAGGCCGCGCCGTCCGTGCTTGCGCGATGCGGTCGGCCAGGGCTTCGATCGCGACGCCCTTGCCGCGCGCCGAGACTTCCGGCGCGCGTTGCGCCGGTCCGGGGTCGGCCTTCTGGACGGCCGCGCCGGCTTCGGCCCGCTGCGAACCGGGGCCGTGCCAGACGGCCGGCCGCCGGCGCGGCGCGGCCGGAGATGGCGGCGGCGATGGCGGCGTCGACGGTGCCGATCCGCTTTCCTGGAAGTCTTGCAACAATTGGGTCTTCATGGTGCGGTGCGCAATTCCGGATTGCCGGAGGAGCAGTGTACCGAATTCAACCCGGGCGCGGAGCGCGCCTGCGCTACAGGGTCACGACCACCTGCAACGCGGCGGCACGCACGGCCGGCAGCCTGACGTCGAGCACGCGCCGTTTCGCGTCCCAGCGGTAGGCGATCGCCTTGCCGCCGACCTGCACGGCGCGGGGTTTCGCCGCCACGTTGTGCACCTTCAGGTCGAACGTGCGCGCGGTCGGCGTCGCGGCGGCGCCTGGTTCCGGCGCGACCGTCAGGGCCAGGCGGCCGTCGGCGAACCTGCTGGAGAACCGCACCAGCTCGTACTTGCCCGTTTCGAACGCGTGCGCGGTGTGCCCGTCGTCGTCGTACAGGTGGCCCTGCGCCTGCGTCACGCCCGCATCGTGCCAGTAATGCAGGTCGAGCTTCGCCGTCGAATAATCGCGCGTGCTCTGCACGGGCTGCGCGAGCGGGATGAACGCCCCGGCACGGACGTAAGTCGGGATGCGGTCCGGACGCGGCGTCACCGTCTCCAGGATGCCGCCGTGGTGCGGCTCGTCGGTGTAGAAGTCGAACCACACGCTGCCCTTGCGCGGGAAAAAGACTTCCTTGCGCGTGGCGCCCGGTTCCGTGACGGGGGCGACGAGGAAGTCCGGGCCCCACAGGTACGTGGACGAGATGCCCGTCGTCGCCATGAATTCGTTGTCCGGATCCTCGAACAGCACGGGGCGCATCATCGGCATGCCGCTGCGGCTGTCGTCGAAGGCGGCCGTGTAGTTATACGGCAGCATCGCGTAACGCAGGCGGATGGCGGCGCGCGCGAGCGCCTTCACGGCCGGCGTGCGGAAGATCGCCTCGGCCGGCACTTCTTCCTGCGCATGCGGGCGGAAGATCGGCTGGAACACGCCGTACTGGAGCCAGCGCACGTACAACTCGTCGTCCAGCACGGGCCCGGCGAAGCCGCCCAGGTCGGAATGCATGTAGGCCTGGCCCTGCATGCCCATCTGCAGCGCGATCTCCATCTGCGACTGCAGGCCGCCCCAGCCCCGCTGCACGTCGCCGGACCACGGGATCATGCCGAAGCGCTGCGAGCCCGAATACCCCGAGCGCATCAGGATGAACGGCCGCTCCTGCGGGAAGTCGCGCGCGTAGCCGTCGGCGATCAGCTTCGCCCATTCGTGGCCGTAGATGTTGTGGACCTGGTCCGCGGTGCCGGTGGCGTGGCGCGCGGCCGACGGATGCGTCTCCGGCTCGCCCAGATCGCCCCACCAGCCGGCGGCGCCGCCCGCCTTGAGGTCTTTATAGATGTTCCAGAACCAGTCGCGCGCCTGCGGCTTGAACACGTCGACGAGGCCCGTGTTCCCGAAGAAGAAATCGAAGACGAACGGCTTGCCCTGCGCATCCGTCGCGAGGACGCCCTGCTGCACCGCTTCCTGCCAGCGCCTGGACGTCGTCAGCACGAACGGCTCCGTGATGAGCACCGTCTTGACGCCTTTCCTGTCGAAGTCGGCCATCATCGCCTCGGCATGGGGGAAACTGTCGCGGTCCCACGCGAGGTTGCCCATCGTGCCCTTGACCGTCTTGCCGAACCAGTACAGGTCGAACACGATCGCGTCCAGCGGGATGCCGTCCGCGATGAATCGATCGACGACGGCACGCGCTTCGGCCTCGTCGTGGTACCCGAAGCGGCTCGCGAAATTGCCGAACGCCCAGCGCGGCGGCAGCGGCTGGCGGCCGGTCAGGCGCGTCGTCTCGTCCATCAGCTGCGCCCAGTCGTCGCCCGCGATCACCTGGTAGGTCTTGCGGCCGCCCATCACTTCGTAGCGCAGGGTGCCGTCCTTGCGGCTGTCGAAATCGAGCCACCCGGCCTGCGGATTGTCGAAGTGGATCGCGTACTTGTGCGACGACACGGCCATCGGGATGCCATAGCCCATCTGGTCGGCGCGGTTGCCGAAGCCGTACGACGCCCGGTTGTACAGCCGGAAGCGGTTGCCGCGCCGGTTCATGCCGACGGCGCGCGAGCCGGCGCCGTACAGCGCCTCGTCGCCCGCGAGCGCGAACTCGATGCTTTCCAGTTCTCCCGCGTGGCCATAGCCCTCCTTTTCGGCGACGAGCGGTTTCCCCTTGTACGCATAGCTGATGCGCAGCGGCGATTTTTCCACCGTGACCGTGATGCCGTCCGTGACGAGCTGGATGCGCCCGTCCGCTTCCCGGATCGTCGCCTGCGCCTGGCCGGGCTTCAGCACGACGGCGTGCGACGCCGGGTCGAACGTCTCGCCGCGCGGCACGAAGCTCGTCTCGACGATGTTGGCGTCGTAGGGCCGGATCAGGTAGCGGCCGTCGCTGGTGGCGATGTCCAGCGTCCCGTTGTCGTTGCGGTAGCCGAGGTAGGTGCGGTCCGCGTTCTGTGCGTGGGCCGGCAGGCCGGCGAGCAGGCACAGGGCGAGGACGGCATGGGGAATGGGTTTCATGGTCTCTGGGCGTTGTCGTTGTTGGAATACGGGAATTTTAACCCGTTCACGTAGAAATGCTACAGTCCCTGGGCTTCTTGGTAAAATTCGACGAAAATATTAAGTAGTTTGACTACTTAGACGCGTCGTGCGGCGGCCGCGGCATTCTCGGGTCAGAATAGCGGCAACGACAACCCATGAGAGACCCCATGCGCATCGCCACCTTCAACGTCAACGGTATCAACAGCCGCCTTCCCGCCCTGCTCCAATGGCTCGAGGAGACGCAGCCCGACGTGGCGTGCCTGCAGGAGCTGAAGGCGCCGCAGGAAAAATTTCCCGAGATGGAGATCCGCGCGGCCGGCTATTGCCCGATCTGGCACGGCCAGAAAAGCTGGAACGGCGTCGCGATCCTCGCGCGCGGCACCGAGCCGCAGGAACTCCAGCGCGGCCTGCCGGGCGCCCCCGACGACGAGCAGAGCCGCTACATCGAGGCGGCCGTGAACGGCATCCTCGTCGCCTGCCTGTACCTGCCGAACGGGAACCCGGCGCCGGGCCCGAAGTTCGAGTACAAACTGCGTTGGTTCGAACGCCTGCGGCTGCGCGCGCAGGAACTGATCGCCACGGGTGCGCCGGTCGTCATCGCGGGCGACTATAACGTGATGCCGACGGAACTGGACGTCTACAAGCCGGAACGCTGGCTCGACGACGCGCTGTTCCGCCCGGAGACGCGCGCGGCCTACCAGCGCCTGCTCGACCAGGGCTGGACGGATGCCCTCCGGGCGACGCACCCCGGCGAAGTCATCTACACATTCTGGGATTATTTCCGTGACGCGTACGGCCGCAACGCGGGCCTGCGCATCGACCACCTGCTGCTGAGCCCTGCCCTCGCCCCGAAGCTGAAGGCGGCCGGCGTCGACCGCGACGTGCGCGGGCGAGAGAAGCCCAGCGACCATGCGCCGACGTGGGTGGAGTTGGACTGGCCGAAGTTGGCGTAAGGCCTCACGTCGTTCCCGCGTGCGCGGGAACGACGGTGTCTCAGCCGCCCGCAGCCCGCCGCAACGGCGGCCGTCCCAGCACCATGCCGAGCCGCAGCGCGCTGTCGGTAACGACCTCGATATCCGGCGTGTACCCATCCTCGATCCAGCGCAGCGCGATGTGGATCACGCCGCCGACGATGCCCGCTTCCAGTAGCGGGTCGGCCGGCACGCCCGGCGGCACGACGTAGCGCCCGACCTGTTCGCCGATCGCGCGCAGCGCGGCATCGAAGGCCTTGTCGACGGCCCGGCTGACGCCGCGGATCTCGACGAGGAACACGCGCGCCGAACGGGGCTCGCGCTGCAGCGCCGCGAAATACGTGTGCAGCATCGCCCGCGCCCGCGCGACGCGGCTGCGGCCGGCCTGCTGGGCCGCGTCCGTGAGCTCGCCCAGCACGCTGTAGGTGACGGCGTTGAACGAGGCGATCAACAACTCTTCGCTGTTCGCGAAGGATTCATAGAAATAACGTTCGGTCAGCCCGGCGGCCTCGCAGACGGCCTTGACGGTCGACTGGCGGTAGCCGCGCTCGCCATACACGGCGACGGCCGCCGCGATCAGTTGCGCGCGCCGCTGCGCACGCCGTTCGTCTTGCGGGACGCCACGATAAGGCCGGGCAGGTTGTGAAGTTTCTGGAGGCATCCTTCTATTTTCGCACAGAACGTTGCTTATCAATATGTGACAATATACGGTGTCAGTAGCATTCCAAATACAACGAGACACGCCATGACCGAAGCAGCCGCGGCGCCCTTTTTCGACGTCCTCATCGTCGGCGCCGGCCTGTCCGGCGTCGGCGCCGCCTGGCATCTGCAGCGGGGCTGCCCCGGCAAGACCTGGGCCATCCTGGAAGCACGCGCCGCGCTCGGCGGCACGTGGGATCTGTTCCGCTATCCCGGCGTGCGCTCGGACTCCGACATGTATACCCTCGGTTACGCGTTTCGACCCTGGACTGAAGGCAAGGCGATTGCGGACGGGCCATCCATCCGGCGCTATATCGCGCAGACGGCGCGCGACAACGGCATCGACCGCCACATCCGCTACGGCCACAAGGTCGTCGGCGCGCACTGGTCGAGCATCGACGCGTGCTGGCGGGTGGAGGCGGAGCACGACGGTCGGCGCGTGTGGCTGCGCACCCGTTTCCTGGCCATGTGCAGCGGCTACTACAGCTACGACGAGGCATACCGCCCCCGCTTCGACGGCGAGGACGCGTTCGCCGGCCGGATCGTGCAGCCGCAGTTCTGGCCCGCCGGCCTGGATTACCGGAGCCGGCGCGTGGTCGTCGTCGGCAGCGGCGCCACGGCCGTGACGCTCGTGCCCGCGATGGCGCAGGACGCCGCCCACGTGACGATGCTGCAGCGCTCCCCGACCTATGTCGTGAGCCGCCCGTCCGAGTACGGCTTCGCGCAGCGCCTGCGCCGCTGGCTGCCGGCACGCGCCGCGTACGCGCTGACGCGCTGGCGCGTGATCGTCGAGAGCATGCTGCTGTACCGCGTCGCGCGGTCGAAGCCGGAGCTCGCGAAACGCAGGATCGTCGAGATGGCCCGCCACCAGCTGGGCCCGGGCTACGACGTGGACACCCATTTCACGCCCGGCTACAAGCCGTGGGACCAGCGCGTGTGCGTCGTGCCGGACGGCGACCTGTTCCGCGCGATCCGCGCGGGCCGTGCGAGCGTGGCGACGGACCGCATCCAGCGCTTCACGCCGGAAGGCCTGCTGCTGGAATCCGGCCGACTGCTGCCCGCCGACGTCGTCGTGCTCGCGACGGGCCTCAGGATCAAGCTGCTGGGCGGCATCGCCATCACCGTGGACGGCAAGCCGTTCCGTCCGAACGACGCCATGTCGTACAAGGGCATGATGCTGTCCGGCCTGCCGAACTGCGTGCTGACGTTCGGGTACACGAACGCGTCGTGGACGCTGAAGGCCGACCTGACGGCCGCCTGGGTCGTGCGCCTGCTGCGCCACATGGATCGCAAGGGGCAGGACGTCGCCGTCGTGCACCGCGAACCGGGCGTCGAACCGGAACCGTTCCTCGGTTTCACGTCGGGCTACGTACAGCGCGCCCGCGCCGAGCTGCCGCAGCAGGGCTCGCGCAAGCCGTGGCAGGTCTACCAGAATTATGTGCAGGACATGCTGACGATCCGCTACGGCCGCATCGCGGACGGCGTCCTGCGTTTCGGCCGCAAAGGCGCCATGCCTTGAACCTGCGCGACCGCGCCGCTGGAACGCCTGTCTCCCCCGGTTACCGGAACCTACTCAAGAAAGCGATCGAACGATGACTCTCATGCCAATCCTCCTCGCCGTCCTCGCGTTGCCGGTGTTCGTGGCCTTTGTGTTCACGCTGTGGACCGCGCGCAAGGTCGAAGCCGTGCTGCCGCCGCAGGGCCGCTTCGTCGACGTGCCCGGCGCGCGCCTGCACATTCAGGAATTCGACGGTGGCGATCCGGACCTGCCCCCGCTGCTCCTCGTGCACGGCCTCGCGGGCCAGCTCGCGCACTACACGTACGGCGTGACCGGCCGGTTGGCCGGGCGCTACCGCATGATCGCCGTCGACCGCGCCGGCTCCGGCTTTTCCACGCGCGCGCCCGCCACGCCGGCGGACCTGGACACGCAGGCCGCCATGCTCGCCGCGCTGATCGAACAATTGAAACTGGAGCGCCCGCTCGTCGTGGGCCATTCGCTGGGCGGTGCGCTCGCCCTCGCGCTCGCGCTGCGGCACCCGCACCGCGTCGGCGGCCTCGCGCTGGTCGCACCGCTGACGCACATGCAGGAACACGTGCCGCCCGTGTTCGAGGGCCTGACGATCGTGTCGCCGGCGTGGCGCAAGATCGTCGCATGGACCCTCGCGATTCCCGCGGCGATCAGGAACAGCCGCGTGGCCCTGGACCAGGTGTTCGGCCCGGAAGCCGTGCCAGCGGATTTCGCGACGCGCGGCGGCGGCCTGCTCGGCCTGCGCCCCGGCGCCTTCCTGGCTGCGTCCGACGACCTGCGCGCGCTCCCCGACTGCCTGCCGGCACAGGAGACGCGCTACGGCGAACTGCAGGTCCCCGTCGGCATCCTGTACGGCAAGGACGACCGCATCCTCGACTGGCGGGCGCACGGCCAGGCGCTCGCGGACAAGGTCCGTGGCGCGACACTCCAGCTGATCGACGGCGGCCACATGCTGCCCATCACGAATCCGGAGGCGACGGCCGCGTTCATCGACGCGGCCGCGGCTCAGGCGACGCTGTCCGCCAGCGCCGCCGTCAACGCGGCCAGGTCGTAAGGCTTGCGCAGCACGACGGCATCCGGCCAGTTGTTGACTTCCCCCTTCCCCGTCGCGAACACGATGCGGATGCCGGGCGCCAGGGTGCGGGCCTGGGCGGCCAGCAGGTCGCCGGACATGCCGGGCAACAGTACGTCCGTGATCAGCAGGTCCGACGCGGGCGACATGATCCCGAGCGCCTGCTCCGCATCGACGGCTTCCAGCACCTCGTGGCCCAGGTGGCGCAGCAGCGCCGCGGTCGAGTCGCGGATCTCGTCCTCGTCTTCCACCAGCACGATGCGCAGGCGGCCCGGGTCGGGCGCGCGCCCGGCCGAAGGCGGGACGGGCGGCGCGCTGTCCACGTGGACGCGGTTGCGCTGGTTCGCGAGCACCTGGCGGATGCGGCGCGCCAGGCTTTCGCGCGTGTACGGCTTGCCCAGCAGTTCCACGCCGGGATCGAGGCGGCCGCCGTGCACGATCGAGTTTTCCGTGTACCCGGACGTAAACAGCACGGCGAGATTCGGCAGCCGTTCGCGCGCCATGCGGGCGAGGTCCGGGCTGCGCAGGGTGCCGGGCATGACGACGTCCGTGAACAGCACGTCGATCGGCACGCCGGATTCCACCACCGCGAGCGCGCTGGCCGCGTCGGCCGCCTTCAGCACGCGGTAGCCGAGCTGGGTCAGCATCTCGACGACGGTCGTGCGCACGGCTTCGTCGTCTTCCGCGACGAGGATCGTCTCGGTGCCGCCGACGGCCGGCTGGTGCGGATCCATCGGGCCCAGGGGTTCCTCGGCCGCCGTCGTGCGCGGCAGGTACAGCTTCACCGTCGTGCCCTGCCCCGGCTCGCTGTAGATCTTGACGTGGCCCCCGGACTGCTTGACGAAGCCATACACCATCGACAGGCCGAGGCCGGAACCTTTACCCTCTGCCTTCGTCGAGAAGAACGGCTCGAACGCCTGGCGCAGCACGTCCGGCGTCATGCCGCTTCCCGTGTCCGTCACGGCCAGCATCACGTACTGGCCCGGCGTCACGTCGCCGTGCGTGCGGCAGTACAAATCGTCGAGGATGGCGTTGTGCGCCTCGATGGTCAGCTTGCCCGCGCCGGACATGGCGTCGCGCGCATTGATGGCGAGGTTGAGGATCGCGTTCTCGACCTGCGCCACGTCGACCGCCGTGTTCCACAATCCACCCGAGATCGCGAGCTCCACCTCGATCTCTTCGCCGAGCGCACGGCGCAGCATGTCTTCCATGCCCGTCACCACGCGGCCGATCTTGACCACCTTCGGTTCCAGCGGCTGGCGGCGGCCGAACGCGAGCAGGTAGCTCGCCAGCTTCGCGCCCTTCCCGACCGCGGAGCGCGCATTGCCGATCCAGCGTTGGACCTCGGCGCCCCCCGTGTTCATTTCCAGCAGCTGCAGGTTACCCGAGATGATCTGCAGGAGGTTGTTGAAATCGTGCGCCACACCGCCCGTCAGCTTGCCGATCGTCTCCATCTTCTGCGACTGCTGCAGCGCCAGTTCCGTGCGGCGGATCTGCTCCGCCTGTTCGCGGTCGGCCGTGATGTCGCGGCCGATCGCGTGGATGAAATCGGCGTCCGGCGCCGCGGTCCACGACAGCAGGCAATAGCTGCCGTCCTTGCGCCGGTAGCGGTTCTCGAATTTATAGACGTAGTGGCCCTCGCCCAGCGACGCCATCTGCGCCATCGTCGCGGCCTGGTCGTCCGGGTGCACGAGCTGCAGGAAGTTCTTGCCGACGATGTCGTGCTCGGTCCAGCCGAGCAGCGATCCGAACGACGGACTGACGGCTTCGACGCTGCCGTCGAACGACGCGACGAGCATGAGGTCGCGCGACAGGCGCCACATGCGGTCGCGCTCCGCCGTGCGCCGCGCGACCGTCGATTCCAGGTCCGTGTTCAGCGCGGCGAGGCGGTGCGCGATGACCTTCTGGTCTTCGATGTCGATGCTGGTGCCGATCCAGCGGGCCACGTTGCCCTCCCCGTCGCGCAGCGCGACGGCGCGCGACAGATGCCAGCGGTACGTGCCGTCCGCCCGGCGCAGGCGGAATTCGGCGTCGTACGGCGCGCCCGACGCCACGGCGATGGCCCAGCGCTCCTGCGCGCCCGGCAGGTCGTGGGGATGGACGGTGGCCGTCCACGCGCTGCCGGCCAGGGTGTCGTGATCGCGGCCGCTGTACGCGTACACGTGCGTATTGAACCAATCGAGCTTGCCGTCCCGCGTCGCCGTCCACACCTGGTTCGGCATCGCCTCGGCGAATGTACGGAATTTTTCCTCGCTCTCGCGCAGCGCCCGCTCGGCCTCGACGCGCACCGTGACGTCGCCGCCCTGCACGAAGATGCCGAACACGGCGCCGTCCTCGCGCTTGACGGGCTGGTAGACGAAATCGACAAAGTGCAGGCGCCGTTCGCCATCGCTGCCCGCCAGCCACAGCGGGCTCGCGGTCGCGGTATAGGTCGTGCCGGAGAGGTAGACCTGGTCGAGGATCGCGATCACGCCCTGGGGCACCGTCTCCGGCAAAGCCTCGCGCAGCGGCTTGCCGAGCAGGTCGCGCTGGCCGGCGAGCGCGCGGTAGGCGGCGTTCGCGGACTGGATCACATGGTCGGCGCCCGCCAGCTGGGCCATGAAGCCGGGCGCCTGCTCGAACATGGTCTGCAGGCGGCCGTGTTCCCCGCTCAGCCAGCGCTCGGCGCGCACTTTGGCCGTCGTCTCGACGACGATGGCGATCACGCCGACGACGGCGCCGGCCGCGTCCACGATCGGCGAGTAGTCGAGATTCATCCACACCGGCTCGGGCTTGCCGCTGCGGTGCAGGGTCAGTTCCTGGTCGCGGTACGACAGCGTGCCGCCGGCCAGGCCGACTTTCATCACGTTGTCGTTGAAGTCGGCCACTTCGGGCCAGCCTTCGCGCACCCTGGAGCCGAGCAGGCGCGGATGGCGCCCGCCCGCGACGCCGGCATAGGCGTCGTTGTAGATCATGACGCCGTCCTCGCCCCATAACGTGACGATCGGCACGGGCGAGCGCAGGATCAGTTCGACGGTCGTACGTACGACGTCCGGCCAGCGGCAGATGGGGCCGAGGCTCGTGCCGGCCCAGTCGTAGTCGTCGATGATTCCGCCCAGCAGGCCGCCGCCCGCGCCGAAGGTTCTGACCGGAGCCGCCTGAGTCAACATCGTGTGGATCTGCCCGCTGGATGATTGAGAAGTCCGCGATTTTAAGCGCGTTTGCAATCGTGCGGTCACACGATTGGCGACCTTGTCCGGATCGGCCCCCGTTCGCTGCACCGCATGCTAAGGTGCGGGCCAGATACGGCGGCCGCGCGCGCGGCGATCCCGCACCGGCATGCTGCAGGACAGCACGAAAATTCCCGGCGAAAGCACCCGTGCGCCGTCTCTCCGGAATTAATATGTTGCTGCCGCACACACACCTTACCAAGGGGGACAGCGTTTATGAGCCAGAGTACACCTCTGTCGCTGCACGTCCCGGAGCCTACCGGCCGCCCGGGTTGCAAGACCGATTTTTCTTACCTCGCCATCCACCAGGCCGGCGACACGCCGCGGCCGCCCGTCGACGTCCGCTACCAGGACACGGCGGCACTCGCCGCCGGCATGATCCGCGTGCTGGACGACGACGGCAATGCCGTCGGCCCGTGGGATCCCGGCCTCGACCGGGACACCTTGCGCTTCGGCCTGAGAACGATGATGAAGACCCGCATCTTCGACGCGCGCATGGTGATCGCCCAGCGCCAGAAGAAGCTGTCGTTCTACATGACCTCGCTCGGCGAGGAAGCCATCGGCAGCGCCCATGCGCTCGCCCTGCAGGATGGCGACATGTGCTTCCCCACCTACCGCCAGCAAAGCCTGCTGATGGCGCGCGAGTATCCGCTCGTGGACATGGTGTGCCAACTGCTGTCGAACGAAGCGGACCCGCTGAAGGGCCGCCAGCTTCCGGTGATGTATTCCGTGAAGAACAAGGGCTTCTTCACGATCTCGGGCAACCTCGCCACCCAGATCCCGCAGGCGGTCGGCTGGGCCATGGCGTCCGCGATCAAGGGCGACACGAAGATCGCGTCGGGCTGGATCGGCGACGGCGCCACGGCGGAAAGCGATTTCCACACGGGCCTCACGTTCGCGCACGTGTACCAGGCGCCCGTGATCCTGAACGTCGTCAACAACCAGTGGGCGATCTCCACGTTCCAGGCGATCGCGGGCGGCGAGAGCGTCAGCTTCGCCGCGCGCGGCGTCGGCGCAGGGATCGCGTCCCTCCGGGTGGACGGCAACGATTTCCTGGCCGTGTATGCCGCATCGTGCTGGGCGGCGGAACGCGCGCGCTCCAATCTCGGACCCACGCTGATCGAATGGGTGACGTACCGCGCCGGGCCGCACTCGACGTCGGACGACCCGTCGCGCTACCGGCCCGCCGACGAATGGACCTACTTCCCGCTGGGCGACCCGATCGGCCGCCTGCGCCGCCACCTGATCGGCAAAGGCTGGTGGTCGGACGCGGAACACGAGGCGCTGCAGGCCGAACTGGAAGCCGAGGTGCTGGCCGCGCAGAAGGAGGCGGAACGCCACGGCACGCTGATCGACGGCCGCGTGCCGAGCGCCGCGTCGATGTTCGAGGACGTCTACAAGGACATGCCCGAACACCTGCGCCGTCAACGCCAGCAACTGGGGGTGTGACATGAAGCGCGACATCGACAACGACATCAAGACCACCCCGATGACGATGATCCAGGCCCTCCGGGCGGCCATGGACGTCATGCTCGGGCGCGACGACAACGTCGTCATCTACGGCCAGGACGTGGGCTATTTCGGCGGCGTGTTCCGCGTCACCGACGGCCTACAGGCGAAATACGGCAAGCAGCGCTGCTTCGACGCGCCGATCTCGGAAGGCGGCATCGTCGGCACGGCGGTGGGCATGGCGGCGTACGGCCTGCGTCCCGTCGTCGAGATCCAGTTCGCCGACTATTTCTATCCCGCGACCGACCAGATCGTGTCGGAGGCGGCGCGCCTGCGCTACCGCTCCGCCGGCGATTTCACCGCGCCGCTGACGATCCGCATGCCCTGCGGCGGCGGCATCTACGGCGGCCAGACGCACAGCCAGAGTCCCGAAGCGTTCTTCACGCACGTGTGCGGGCTGCGCACGGTGATGCCGTCGAATCCGTACGACGCGAAAGGCCTGCTGATCGCCGCGATCGAGAACGACGACCCCGTCATCTTCCTGGAACCGAAGCGGCTGTACAACGGCCCGTTCGACGGCCACCACGACCGTCCCGTCGTCTCGTGGGCCAAGCACGCGAAGGGCGAAGTCCCGGAAGGCTATTACACGGTCCCGCTGGACAAGGCCGCCGTGTTCCGCGAAGGGAGCGACCTTACCGTGCTCACCTACGGCACGATGGTGTGGGTGTCCGAGGCGGCCGCGAACGAGACGGGCATCGACGCCGAGATCATCGACTTGCGCACCCTGTGGCCGCTGGACCTGGAGACGGTCATCGCATCCGTCAGCAAGACCGGCCGTTGCGTCGTCGTCCACGAAGCGACCCGCACGAGCGGCTTCGGCGCGGAACTCGCGGCCCTCGTGCAGGAACACTGTTTCTACCACCTGGAAGCGCCCATCGAGCGCGTGACGGGCTGGGACACGCCTTACCCGCATGCGCAGGAATGGGCGTATTTCCCGGGACCGGACCGCGTGGGCGCGGCATTCAAACGAGCGATGGAGGCGTGATGGGACAGCATGTGATCAAGATGCCGGACCTGGGCGAAGGCATCGCGGAAGTGGAAGTCGTCGCCTGGCGCGTGCAGCCGGGCGACGCGATCGTCGAAGACCAGGTCCTGGCAGACGTCATGACGGACAAGGCGACGGTGGAGATTCCGTCGCCGGTGCACGGCACGGTGATTGCTCTTGGCGGCAAGGTCGGGGAATCGCTGGCGGTCGGTGCGGAGCTGATCCGGCTGGAAGTGGAAGGTGCGGGGAATGCGCAGGCGGCACCGCCGCCCGCCGACGAACCCGCGGAAGTCCCGCACGGCTTCGTGCCGGAGCCGGCGCGCGTGGCGGAGGCCGCGGCGAGCGTCGCGCAGGCGGCGCCGGCCGTCGCCCCGCCGCCGTCGCGACCCGCACCCGCGCGTGCGCCTGCGCCTGCGCCTCGGCCTGCGTTACGCGCGGCGGGCGAAAAACCGCTGGCCGCGCCGGCCGTGCGCAAGCGCGCGTGGGACCTCGGCATCGAGCTGCAATACGTGGCCGGCAGCGGTCCAGCGGGCCGCATCACGCACGCGGACCTGGATGCCCACATGGCCGGGCGCGGCCGCGCTGCGGGCGCGGACGGGCGCTATGCGCAACTGGAAGGCGAGGAAGCCGTCCCCGTGATCGGCCTGCGCCGCAAGATCGCGGAGAAGATGCAGCTGGCGAAGCGCCAGATCCCGCATTTCACGTACGTCGAGGAAGTCGACGTGACGGAACTGGAAGCGCTGCGCGGCCAGCTGAATGCGCGCTACGGCGAAGAACGGGGCAAGCTCACCCTGCTGCCGCTGCTGATGCGCGCCGTCGTCCTCGCCCTTCGCCGCTTCCCCGACGTGAACGCCCGCTACGACGACCAGGCGAACGTGGTGACGCGCTACGCGCCCGTCCACATGGGCATCGCGACGCAGACGGATGCCGGCCTGATGGTGCCTGTCGTGCGTCATGCGGAAGCGCGCGATCCGTGGTCCAGCGCGGCGGAGATCGCCCGGCTGGCGGATGCGGCGCGCCATGGCAAGGCGGCGCGCGACGAGTTGTCCGGCTCGACGATCACGCTCACGAGCCTCGGCGCACTGGGCGGCATCGTCAGCACGCCCGTCATCAACCACCCGGAAGTCGCGATCGTGGGCGTGAACCGCATCGTCGACCGGCCTGTCATCCGCAACGGCGACATGGTGGCGCGCAAGCTGATGAACCTGTCGTCGTCGTTCGACCACCGCGTCATTGACGGCATGGTGGCGGCGGAATTCATCCAGGCCGTGCGCTCGTATCTCGAGTCGCCGGCCACCCTGTTCGTGGAGTGAGCGCATGACGGTCAAGACAGAGAACACCACCCTCCTCGTCATCGGCGGCGGCCCGGGCGGCTACGTCGCCGCGATCCGCGCCGGCCAGCTGGGCATCCCGACCGTGCTCGTCGAAGGCGCGGACCTGGGCGGCACGTGCCTGAACATCGGCTGCATCCCGTCCAAGGCGCTGATCCACGCGGCGGACGCGTTCCACCAGGCCGCCAGCTACGCGGGCGCGTCGCCGCTCGGCATCCGCACGGGCGCGCCGACCATCGACGTCGCGCAAACGGTCGCGTGGAAGGACGGCATCGTCAAGCGCCTGACCGGCGGCGTCGGTGCGCTGCTGAAGAAGAACGGCGCGAAAGTCGTGCAAGGCTGGGCGCGCATCCTGGACGGCAAGACGGTCGAGGTGGGCGACTTGCGGATCCGCTGCGAACACCTGCTGCTCGCGGCCGGCTCCGTGCCCGTCGAACTGCCATTCATGCCGTTCGGCGGCAACATCGTGTCGTCGACGCAAGCGCTGGCCCCCGAGACGCTGCCAGAGCACCTGGTCGTCGTCGGCGCCGGTTACATCGGCCTGGAACTGGGCATCGCCTACCGCAAGCTGGGCGCGCGGGTGACGGTCGTGGAAGCGGCCGGCCGCGTGCTGCCCGCCTACGACGACGACCTCGTGAAACCCGTCGCGGCAAGCCTGAAGCGGCTGGGCATCGGCCTCCACCTGGAATCGAGCGTGCTGGGCTTGGCCGAGGACGGCCGCAGCGACGGCTGCCGGGGCATCCGCATGAAGAACGGCGGCGGCGAGGAAGCCGTGCTGGAAGCGGATCGCGTGCTCGTCGCCGTCGGCCGCCGGCCGCGCACGGAGGGCTACGGCCTGGAAAGCCTGCTGCTCGACATGAACGGGCGCTACGTCCGCATCGACAACCAGTGCCGCACGTCGATGCGCAACGTGTGGGCCATCGGCGACCTCACGGGCGAGCCGATGCTGGCGCACCGCGCGATGGCCCAGGGCGAGATGGTGGCCGAGATCATCGCGGGCAAGCGCCGCCATTTCACGCCGAGCGCGATTCCCGCCGTCTGCTTCACGGACCCGGAAGTGGTCGTCGTGGGCATGACGCCGCAGGAAGCGGCTGCGCTGGGCCTCGATTGCATCGACGCGAGCTTCCCGTTCGCCGCCAACGGCCGGGCGATGACGCTGGAGTCCACGGACGGCTTCGTACGCGTGGTCGCCCGCAAGGACAATCACGTGATCGTCGGCTGGCAGGCCGTCGGCCGTGCGGTGTCGGAACTCTCGACGGCGTTCGTGCAATCGATCGAGATGGGCGCGCAGCTGGAGGACGTCGCGGGCACGATCCACGCCCATCCGACGCTGGGCGAGGCCGTGCAGGAAGCGGCGCTGCGCGCGCTGGGCCACGCGCTGCATGTTTAAAAAAACGCACGGGCGAAGCGGCGCCGCCCCCCGACGCCCTTCGCCCGTACCACGCACCAGACCGCTGGCACGCCCCCGATCCCGGACCCGCCGGGCCTTACTCCGGCGCCTTGTCGTCGTCCGACTGGCGGCTGCCCGCGTTGCCGGTACTCAGGCTGCCGATACCGCCGAGTCCAGTCTGCAACTCACCCGCTTCCTCGCCGACGAAGCCTTCGCTGTCGCGTTCAGCATCATTGCTCAGCAAATCGTCCGCCCTGCCTTTTTGCAGGTTGCGGCCGGT
Source organism: Massilia orientalis (assembly GCF_030411975.2). NCBI lineage: Bacteria > Pseudomonadati > Pseudomonadota > Betaproteobacteria > Burkholderiales > Oxalobacteraceae > Massilia > Massilia orientalis. The sequence continues at coordinate 221,767 of NZ_JASNRB020000003.1, forward strand.
GTCCGACTGGGCATTCGTGCCGGTACCGCCGACCCCAAGCGTACCTGCGGAACTCGTGCCGTCCTTCGTCACCTGATCGTAGTTGCGCCCCTTGGCGTTGTTGCCTTCGCTCTGCATGGACATGGGATTCTCCATTCGTTCGCGTTGGTAATCATCTTAATCCTCCCGTAGCCGCCGCCTATAGGCACGCGCCCGGCTGGCTTGTAGGACATGTCGGGCGAGAATGACGCAAGGCATGTCTTGTATGCTATAAAACGCTGTTGCAATTGATGAATAGCGAATGAACGAACCGAACATCCTGGTGATCTACGCCCATCCGGCGCCGCACCGCTCGCCCGTCCACCGCCGCCTCGCCGAGACGGCGCGTGCCCTGCCCGGCGTCGAACTGTGCGACTTGTACCAACGCTATCCCGACTTCGACATCGACGGCGAGCAGGAACGCGAGCGTCTGCGCACCGCCCACCTGCTCGTGTTTCTCCATCCGTTCCGCTGGTACGGGATGCCTTCGATCGTCAAGGAATGGATGGACGTCGTGCTGCAGCCCGGCTGGGCCTACAACGATTACGCCCACACGGGCGAGTGCGCGCTGCGCGGGAAAAGCTTCTGGCTCGTGACGACGACGGGCAGCAATCCCGACGCCTACCAGCCGGGCGGCCTGCACGGGCGGCCGTTCGCGGACTTCCTCGCGCCGTACGAAGCGACGGCCGCGCTGTGCGGCATGGACTGGATCGCGCCGCTCGTCATGCACGGCAGCGCACAGGCGACGCCGGAAGCGATCGACGCGTTCGCCGCCGAGTTCCGCCATCGTCTCGAAGGCTATGCGGGCCTCGCCGCTGCCGCTCTACAGGAGCGTGCAGATGGAACATAATCTTCTTCAGAACGCGGTCGTCTACCTCGGCGCCGCCGTGCTGGTCGTCCCGCTCGCGAAGCGTCTCGGCATGGGCGCCGTGCTGGGCTATCTCGTCGCCGGGATTCTCATCGGCCCGTTCGGCCTGCGCTTCGTCGCCGACGGCGAGGACGCGCTGCACTTCGCCGAATTCGGCGTCGTGCTGCTGCTGTTCCTGATCGGCCTGGAATTGGAGCCGAGCCGGTTGTGGGCCTTGCGCCGGCCGATCTTCGGCTGGGGCGGCGCGCAGGTGCTGGGCGTCGCGGCCGGCCTGTTCGGCGCCGCCCTCCTGGTCGGCATCGACTGGAAGATCGCGCTGATCGCGGGCCTGGGCCTGTCGCTGTCGTCGACCGCGATCGCCCTCGCCTCGCTGGAAGAACGCAACCTGATGCCGACGCCGGCCGGCCAGGCCGGCTTCGCGATCCTGCTGTTCCAGGACATCGCGGCGATCCCGATGATCGCCATCGTGCCTTTATTGGGCGTGCCCGAATCCGCCGGCGGCGGCGGGAATGCGTGGATCGCGGCGCTGAAGGTGGCGGGCGTGCTCGCAGGCCTCGTCGGCGCCGGCCGCTTCCTGCTCCGGCCCCTGCTGCGCATCATCGCCAAGACGGATGCGCGCGAAATCTTCACCGCGTTCGCGCTGCTGCTCGTCATCGCGATCTCGCTGCTGATGCAGTGGGTGGGCATGTCGATGGCCCTCGGCGCGTTCATGGCCGGCGTGCTGCTGGCCGATTCGGAATACCGTCACGCGCTCGAGACCGACCTGGAACCGTTCAAGGGCCTGCTGCTCGGCCTCTTCTTCATCGCGGTCGGCATGTCCGTCGACTTCGCCGTGTTCCTTGCGCAGCCGGGCCTCGTGCTGGGCCTCGTCGCTGGCTTCCTGGTCATCAAGATCGCCGTGCTGTACGGCCTGTCGCGCGGGCTGAAGATCGCGCGCGGCCAGCACCTGCAGTTTTCCCTGCTGCTCGCGCAGGGAGGCGAATTCGCGTTCGTCGTGTTCGGCGCGGCCGCGACGGCAAAGGTGTTCTCGCCGGACGTGGCCAACATCCTCGTCGTCGTCGTCGCGCTGTCGATGGTCGTCACGCCGCTCGCGCTGATGGCCTACGACCGCTTCTCGGCCGGCCGCGAAGGCCGCGGCGGCAAGCGCAAGGCCGACCGCATCGAGCCGAACGAGGACCACGTGATCGTCGCGGGCTTCGGCCGCTTCGGCCAGATCGTCGGCCGCTTCCTGCACGCGAACAATGTGCGCCTGACGGTGCTGGACCACGACCCGGACCAGATCGAGGTCCTGCGCCATTTCGGCTTCAAGGTGTTCTATGGCGACGCGACCCGGCCCGACCTGCTGCGCGCCGCGGGCGCCCCAAAGGCGAGAGCCGTCGTCGTCGCCATCGACGACATCGAGGACAGCCTGAAACTCGTGGACGCCGTACGGCGCGAATATCCGGACCTGCCCGTGTTCGCGCGCGCCCGCAACGTCACGCACTACTACCAGCTGATGGACCGGGGCGTGGAGCTGATCGAGCGCGAGACGTTCGAGGCGGCGCTGCGGCTGGGCCGCTCCGTGATGACGGCGGGCCTGGGCCAGAGCGCGTACGCCACGCGGCAGGCCGCGCTGAAATTCAGGCGCTACAACAAGCAGACGCTCGATACCGTCTACCCGTATTACAAGGACCGCGAGACGTTCGTGTCGATGGCCAAGCAGGCGCGCGAGGAACTCGAAGCCATGATTTCGCGCGACCGCAAGGCGTTCGACGAGGAGACCGGCAGCGACTGGGATTGATCAGGGTGCGGGCTGGTCCGTCCACGTCGGGCCCGGCGTGGCCGGCGTCCCGTCCACCCAGTCGATCCGGTCGATGCACATCCGCCGCGCCGTCTGCGCGAGGTCCCACGCGTGGTACACGATCCATGTGGACGTCCCGTCCGGCCCGGTGGTGAACGAATTGTGCCCCGGCCCCAGCAGGTCCCCGCCTTTCGGCGTGCGCATGAGCAGCGCCTCGTGCCCGCCTTCCGGCCGCGTGTACGGCCCGAGCGGATCGTCCGCGACGACCCAGCTGACGCCGTAGTTGTCGCGCTCCCACGCGCCGCCGCTGTAGAAGCAGTAGAAGCGGCCATCGTGCTGCAGCACGGCCGCGCCCTCCACCGTGTGCCAGTCGTACACGGCCCCGTACATCGTGCGGTCCTTGCGGAACACGTGCCAGTCCTCGTGCGGGCGGACCACGACGCGCGGTTCGCCGGCCAGCGTCGTCATGTCGACGAGCCGGTCGACGACGATGCCCGTGCCGACGCGGTACTCGCCTTCCAGCGCCAGGAAATCGGCGCAATAGAACAGGTACCACCGCCCATTCGCCGCACGGAACGGATGCGCGTCGATGGCGAACGGCTGATCGGGCACGAGCAGCTTGCCGCTGTCGACGAACGGCCCGGCCGGGTGGTCGGCGACGGCCACGCGCAGCTTCTGGTCCGTGCCTTCCGGGGCCGAGCCGGCCGAGTAGTACATGTAGAAGCGGCCGCCGTGGCTCGCCACTTCCGGCGCCCAGTAGTGCGCCGCGCCGATCGGCAACAGCGCGTGGCCCAGCGGCTCCCAGTCGACGAGGTCCAGCGAGCGCAGGACGGGCACCTGGCGTCCGTCCGCGCCGCCCGGCGCCGTGCCGTACGCGTAATACACACCATCGTGGCGCAGCACGAACGGGTCCGCGAACACGTCCGGGTAGACCGGGTTGCGATACGTCTTCGCCATGGGCACGCTCACAGCGAGAAGCGCAGCCCGAGGCCGTACGTGGTCGGGTTGTAGCGGATGTCGCGCGGACGGATTTCGGAGCCGAGATAGCTTTCGTACTTCTCGTGCGTCAGGTTGATCGCGTCGAATTGCAGCGACAGGTTCTTGTTGAGCGCATACGATACGCTCAGGTCGACGTACGTGCTGGCCTTGACGATGCGGTCCTGGAAGAAGCGCGGCTCGGCGATCTGCTCGACGAAGTTGCCGCGGTGCGTCGCGGTCAGGCGTCCCGTGATGCCGTTCCCTTCATACAGCAGCGCGAAATTGTAGTTCTTCTTCGCGACGTTCGTCAGCGCGGTCGTGCGGTACGCGGTGCTCGTCGGCGAGACGGGCGTCTGGTTGTCGCCGTCGATCCACGTGTAGTTGAACTGCGCGCCGAAATTGCTCCACGGGCCGGGCAGGAAGTCGAAGAACTTCTGTATGCCGAATTCCGCGCCGCGCAAGGTGCCCTTGCCGGAATTTTGCGGACGCGTCACGCGATAGTTCTGGCCGTTGATGACTTCGCTCGACTCCATGTTCTGCAGGTAGCCGTCGATATCGCGGTGGAACAGCGCGATCTGCGCGTAGCCATTCTTCGGGAAGTAGTATTCGAGCGTGGCGTCCGTGTTCACGGAACGCGTCGGCCGCAGGTTCGGGTTGCCGGACGAGCCGGTGCCGGGCGCGTTGACGGTCGGCGGGATCAGCGACAGCGCCGGGTTCAGCGACGCGAAATCCGGCCGCGTGATCGTCTTGCCGACCGCGAGGTGCGACTGCAGGTTCTCGCGCCAGCCGACGACCGCCGCGAAGCTGGGCAGGAAGTTGTTTTCCGTCGAGTTCACGGCGATCGGCGTCACCACGTCGCCGATGCGGCTGTTGCCGTTCAGGTTGCGCGCCACGTGGACGTAGCGCCCGCCCACCGTGCCGGACAGGTCGACGTCGCCCGCCTTCGTCTTCCAGCGTGCCGCGAGGTACACGGTGTTCGTGCCTTCGCGCTGCTCGAACGTGCGGGTCGGGTCGTCGGGCACGCGGCCCGGCGCGGCGCCGTAGAACGCGCGCACGGTGTCGGCCTGGTCGATCAGGAAGTCGCGCGACGGCGTCAGCCACGGACCGCCCAGCCGGTCGAGGCCCGGCACCAGCGCTTCGAAGCCGGGACCGAACGCGTCGACCGGGTTCGCGCGCACCGCCCCCGCGATGTCGCTGTGGCCTTCCGCGCCGTGGAAGCTGGCGAGACGGTTCGACAGGCGCAGGCCGGCGTCGATGCCCGAGAAGAAGCCGTCGCCGAGACGGTACGACACGTCGCCGCGCCACTGCACCTGCTCCCCTTTCGAGATGCCCCAGTTCTGCACCATCCCGCGCAGCACGAACGCGCGCGGATCCCGCAGGGCATTCGGACTCGTGGGCGTGCTCACGCTGTTGTAGCCGCCGTGGCCGTCCGCGCCGTACGTGTAGACGCCGACGCTCGCGCCCGGGATCTGCTGGTCGACGATCACCGTGTCGTTGACGAACGTGGACTTGGTCCAGCCGAAGTTGGAACTCGCCTTCCACGGGCCTTCGCGGTAGTTCAGGCCGAGGTTCAGGAAGTGCGACGTCGTGTGCTCCTTCACGCCCCACGTCGACGTGGCCGTGTACGGATCCCAGTCGTACGGCCCGCCATACTGCGCGGCCTGCGCGTACGCGGACTGGATCGGGCAGACGACGCCTTCCGGCGTGTCGCAATACGCGCCCTGCGGGGCCAGTTGCACGTTGGTCAGACGCGGCGTCCACGTCGTGATGGCGAGGATGTAATCCACTTCGCTGCGCGCGCGGTAGCCCGTGCCGAGGTATTGCACGTTCGCTTCCAGCGTCGGGTTGACCTTCCACTGCAGGGCGCCGTGGATGCTGCCGCGGTCGCGGTCGCCCGCGTTGTAGATGCCGCCCACGTTGGGCAGCTCGCCGAGGCGCGCGCCCGGCGTCGATGGCGCGAGCGGGCCGTCGCCCAGCCGCGTGCCGACGCCATTCGCATCGATGGAGTGCACGCGGTCGGGGCGGTCCACCCACTGCACGGGATAGCCCCAGTGCTCGCGGTTGAACGCCACGTCGACCAGCGCGCCGATCTCGCCATAGCTCGTGTTCCAGCGGTTGCTGGCCGAAAAGCCCGCGCCCGGGTTGTTCTTCGTCGACGTCGCGTCGGACCCGCTCACCTTCTGGCGGCGGTCTTCCACGTAGCCCGTCACGTTCAGGCCCTTCAGGTCGAACGGCTGGCGCAGCCGGACGTCGATGCCGCCCGCGATGCCGCCTTCGAGCTGGTTCGGCGTCGCCGTCTTGTACACGTCCAGGCCGCCGATCGATTGCACGGGCAGGTCCTGGTACTGCAGCCGGCGCCCGTTCCCCGTGAAGTATTCCATGCCGTTCAGCGTCGTCACGACGTCCGGCAGGCCGCGGATGATCACCTGGCTGGTTTCTCCGCGGTCGCGGCCGACCTGCACGCCGGCGATCCGCTGCAGGGCGTCGCCGGCGGCGCGGTCGGGGAACTTGCCGATGTCTTCCGCGTTGATCGAATCGACGACCTGCACGGCATCGCGCTTGATCGCCTCGGCGCTGCGGATGCTGCTGCGCAGGCCGGTCACCGTCACTTGCTGGATTTGTGCACCCGGCGTAGGCGCGCCCGGCGAAGGCGAAGGTTGCGAGTCGGTGGTTTGCGCAGCCGCGGCGTGCGCAAACAACACGAGGATGGCCGCGGACACGGGCCGGCGTTGGAACGTATTCATGCGCATCTCCCGATTATTAGTAATAAGTTTTATCAGGAAGCTAACGCAAAAGTCGGCAAACCGACGCACGCTTGAACCCGCTTTTTGAGCGGTTTTACAGCCTTGGCGGCGCCACCGAATCGCGCGCCACCAGAGGGCATTCCATCTTGATGATGGCCTTGGAGGACGGGTTCGCGCGGCATTGCGCGATGAGGGAATCGGCCGCCCAGCGGCCCATTTCGTAGTTTGGTAACAACACTGTGGTCAGCGGCGGGTGCGTGTAACGCGCAATATCCTGGTCGTCATACCCGATCACGGACAGGTCGCGCGGCACCGACAGCTTGCGTTCGCGGGCCGCGTCCAGTGCGCCGATCGCCATCAGGTCGTTGGCGCAGAACAAGGCGGTCGGCCGCTGCGGCAGGTCCAGCAGGGACAGCGCGTGCTCGTACCCGGCCGCGACCTGCCAGTCGCCGGCGCGCACGAGGACGGGATCGAACGGGATGTCGGCCGTCGACAGCGCCTGGCGATACCCCTTCAGGCGCTCTGCCGCCGCCTCGATCCAGTGCTCGCCGTTGATGAAGCCAATGCGGCTGTGTCCGTTCTCGATCAGGTGCATGGTCGCCGTATAGCCGCCCAGCAGCTCGCTCGGCACGACGGACGCGCGCCCGCGGTCGTGCGTGTGACAGTTCAGGAGCACGGCCGGCGTGGCGTCCAGCGCCGCCGGCACCGTCACGGCGCGGGTAAAAATCGTGGAATAGATGACGCCCAGCAGCGCCGGATGATCCAGCATGCGCGCGAACACGGCCGCTTCCAGCTCGGGATCCCCGCGCGTGGCGAACACGGCGACGAGGCAATCCTGCTCCCAGGCCGCCTCCTTGGCCCCGTCGATGGTCTGCATCGCGTGCGGGCTCGTCGTCAGTTCGTCGGTCAGGTAGACGATCAGGTTGCGGGTCTGGGCCGCGGCCGGGTGCGCGTGCCGCTCGACGGGGTAGCCGAGCTCGCGCGCGATCCGCAGCACGGTCTCGCGCGTGACCTTCGACACCTTCGCCCCACTCATGTGGTTGATGACCAGCGACACCGTCGACTGCGACACGCCGGCCAGCTTGGCGATGTCGGTCATCGTGGGACGGCGGGGCCTGGTCATGTCAAAGGTGTCGGCAAGGGATCATCGGTTGCACAACATTATCACTAATTATTAGTCCGTTGTAGTTGATTTAAACTTATGCACATTTGTGCAAATGCACATAATTGCTTATAATTTAGCTTGAACGCCGCCGCGCGCCGCGAGCGCTCCGCCTCGATCGGCGATATCCATTGCCGGCGCCAGCCATGACAGTCCGGGATTGCCCGGACCGCTCAGCAAGCACGATCCCTTCCCGTCGCCCATCCCGGCAGCCTGCCGGCGACATCTGCCTGGCATGCCGGGTAGCATTACGATACCTGCGCGGCCGCACAACGCTCAAGAAAGGTGAACAATATGACAAACCCATTGCCGGGCCAACGCCGATGGATCCAGGTCAATCCGCCCGTGTTTTTCGTGTCGGCGGCGCTGGTCCTCGCCTTTTCCGCCATGTCGGCATTGTTTCCGAAACGCGTCGGCAGCCTGTTCGATACGCTCCAGGCCGGCATCGTGCGCGATTTCGGCTGGTTCTACATCCTGTCCGTCGCGTTCTTCCTGATCTTCGTGATCTTCCTGATGATGAGCCGCTATGGCGACGTCAAGCTCGGGCCGGACGACAGCGAGCCGGAATACAGCTACCTGTCCTGGCTCGCCATGCTGTTCAGCGCCGGCATGGGGATCGGCCTGCTGTTCTTCGGTGTCGCCGAGCCCATCCAGCACTATGCGTTGCCGCCCGTCGGAGCAGGACGCACGATCGACTCGGCGCGCCAGGCGATGGTGCTGACCTTCTTCCACTGGGGACTGCACGCCTGGGCGATCTACATCGTCGTCGGGCTGGCGCTCGCGTATTTCTCCTTCCGACGGGGCCTGCCGCTCACGCTCAGGTCGAGCCTCTTTCCCCTGATCGGCAACCGCATCCACGGCCCCGCCGGCCATGCCATCGACATCTTCGCCGTGCTCGGCACGATGTTCGGCGTGGCGACCTCGCTGGGGTTCGGCGTGCTGCAGGTGAACGCGGGCTTCGCGCACCTGTTCGGGCTGCCGGTCAATCCACAGGTGCAGATCGTGCTCATCGCGGTGATCACCGGCATGGCGGCGCTGTCCGCGGGGACGGGCCTGGACAAAGGTGTGAAACGGCTGTCGGAGCTCAACATCATCCTCGCGATCGCGCTGCTGCTGTTCGTTCTCGCCACGGGTTCGACGGTGTTCCTGCTCGAGGCGTATGTCCAGAACATCGGTACCTACCTGGGCGAAGTCGTGCAGCGCACCTTCCGCATGTATGCCTACGAGCCGAATGCCTGGCTCGGCAAGTGGACGTTGTTCTACTGGGGCTGGTGGATCTCCTGGTCGCCGTTCGTCGGCATGTTCATCGCGCGGATCTCGCGCGGGCGCACGATCCGCGAGTTCGTCGGCGGAGTGCTGCTGGTGCCGGTACTCTTCACGTTCCTGTGGATGACCGTCTTCGGCAATACCGCGATCCGGCTCGACCTGGGCGGCGCGGCGCCGATCGTGCAGACTGTCGCCGACAATCTTCCGGTGGCCCTGTTCGAAGTGCTGGAGCAACTGCCCCTGTCGATGATCGCGTCCGGCCTCGCCACCGTCCTCGTGATTACCTTCTTCGTGACGTCCGCCGATTCGGGCGCGCTGGTCGTCGACATGATCACCTCCGGCGGCGCGCCGAATCCCCCGGTCTGGCAACGCATTTTCTGGGCCGTGTGCGCGGGCCTGATGGCTGCCGTGCTGCTGCTGGCGGGCGGCTTGCAGGCGCTCCAGACGGCTGCCCTCGCCAGTGCATTGCCGTTCGCCGTGGTGATGCTGCTCATGTGCTACGGCCTGCTGCGCGCCCTGCAGTCGGAATCGGAAGGGTCGGCGATCGACCTGTCGATTGCCGCCGAGACGCCGCCGGACGTCGGCCTCAGCTGGCAGCAGCGCCTGGCCAGCATCACCAGCTTCTACGACCTGCCCGAGATCGCGGCGTTTCTCGGCGGGCCCGGACGCGCGGCGCTCGACGCGGTCGGGGCGGAGATGCGGGACAGCGGACTGGCGCCGGCACTGACCGAGACCGACCGCCGGATCGACCTGGACGTGCCCCACGGCGACCGCGGCACGTTCCGCTACACGATCCGCGTGCGCAGCTTCCGCGCGCCGAGTTTCGCGTGGGCCGAGCACGAGGGGACGAACAGCGACACGCGCCACTACCGCGCCATGGCCTACAGTTCCGAGGGCGACCAGCAGCACGACGTCACCGGCTATACGCGCGAACAGTTGATCAACGACCTCCTGAATCGCTATGCACGGTTCCGACATGCACGGAGGATGCACTGATCAGTTGCGGGCCGCCCCCCTGCTCCGACAATTCGTCCAGCGGATTGCGCAGCCGGCACGCCTCGATCGACAGGCAGCCGCAGCCGATGCAATCGTCGAGCTGGTCGCGCAGCCGGGTGAGCTGGTCGATGCGCTCATCGAGCTCGCGCCGCCACAGGCTGGACAGCCGCGTCCAGTCGGCCTTGGTCGGCGTGCGCTCTTCCGGCAGCGACGCCAGCGCCGCGCTGATGGACGCGAGCGGAATGCCGATGCGCTGCGCGACCTTGATGACGGCCACGCGCCGCAGCACGTCGCGCCCGTAGCGCCGCTGGCCCCCGCTGCTGCGCACGCTGCGGATCAGCCCTTTCGATTCATAGAAATGGAGGGCCGACACGGCCACGTCGGCGCGCCGCGCGACCTCTCCCACCGTCAATGGCCGCCCGATGTCGGCCGGGTCTATCTTTGCCATCAAAATCCTCTTGACCTCAAGTTTAGTTGAGGTTTTACACTGCTTTGCATCGACACGCAACCACGAGGAGAACCGCATGAACGATCGCACGAATGCCGCCGCCATGAACAAGGCCCTGGTCCGGGCGCTGTACGAAGAATGCATCAACGGCCGCGACCTGGACCGGCTCGAATCGCTGATCGCCCCCGATTTCGTCGGCGCGCGCGGCGAACGGGGGCCGCGCGAATTCCGCGCGACCATCGAAGCCGTGCTGACGGGCTTTCCGGGCGTGCGTTTCGAGCTGCACGACGTGTTCGGCGAGGACGACAGGGTCGCCGTGCGCTGGACGTTCCGGGGCGTGCATGGCGGGCGCTTCGTCGGCATCAAGCCGAGTCTTGCGGAGGTCACGCAGGAAGGCAATGTGATCTACCACCTCCGCGACGGGCTGATCGTGCGGGCGTGGCTGCAGGCGGACCGGCTGGGGGTGCTGCAGCAGATTGGCGTGGTGCCGAAATCGTTCGTCGAAGCAAGCGGGCAGCGGCCGATCTAGTTGAAAGATGATTCGTCGTCCCCGCGCAGGCGGGGACCCACTTCATGTGCGGCGCGCGACGCGTACAAATTGGGCCCCTGCCGCCGCAGGGGCGACGTGCTCGTGTTACGGACTACGATGCCGCCGCGACCTGCTCCCGCAGCGCCGGCAACGCCGCCCCGCTCTCGTCGAACAGCCACGCCCGCGCCGGATCGAACCGCAGCCTGACCGCAGTGCCCGGCGCCGGCAGCGGCACGTCCGGTGCACACTTGGCCGCCACCATGCCGTCGACGCCGTCGACCTGCACGTATGCGAGCGTCACGTCACCGAGGTATTCGACGAGCGACAGCCGGCCCGGGATGCCGGCCTCGCCGCCGGTCTCCAGCCGCAGGTGCTCCGGACGCACGCCCAGGGTCAGCGCGGCGCCGCCCTGCGCCTGGCTCGCATCCGCCGCCACCTGCGCCATGCCGCCGCCCGGCACGCGCACCGTCGCGAGGCCGCCCGTGTGCCCCGCCAGCGTGGCGGGAAACGCGTTCATGCGGGGCGAGCCGAGGAAGCCCGCGACGAACAGGTTCGCCGGCCGCTCGTACAGTTCCAGCGGCGTGCCCACCTGTTCGATGCGGCCGCCGTTGAACACGACGATCTTCTGGCCGAGGGTCATCGCCTCGACCTGGTCGTGCGTCACATAGATCATCGTCGCCTTCAGGTCCTTGTGCAGGCGCGCGAGTTCCACGCGGGTCTGGGCGCGCAGCGCGGCGTCCAGGTTGGACAGCGGTTCGTCGAACAGGAAGACCTCCGGCTTGCGCACGATGGCGCGGCCGATCGCGACCCGTTGCCGCTGGCCGCCCGACAGCGCCTTCGGCTTGCGGTCCAGCAGGTGGGCGATCTGCAGGATCTCCGCCGCGTGCCGCACGCGCTGGCCGATCTCCGCCTTCGGCACCTTCGCGAGCTTCAACGCAAACCCCATGTTCTCGGCGACCGTCATGTGCGGGTACAGCGCATAGCTCTGGAACACCATCGCGATGCCGCGCCGGGCCGGTTCCACCGTGTTGCTGACGACGCCCCCGAGCTCCAGCGTGCCGTCCGTGATGTCTTCCAGCCCCGCGATCATCCTCAGGAGAGTCGACTTGCCGCAGCCGGACGGCCCCACGAAGACGACGAACTGGCCGTCCTCGATGTCCAGGTCGACGCCCTTGATGACGGGATTGTCGCCATATGTCTTGCGGATGCCGCGCAGCCTTACCGATGCCATGGAATCTATCCTTTCAATCCGCTCGCTGCCAGGAAGCCCTGCGTCACGCGGCGCTGGAACAGTACGTACGCCAATGCCACCGGCAAGGCGCCGAGCAACGCGGCCGCCATCAGCTGGGCGTAGCGCACGCCGAACGCGTCGTACGTCTGCGTGAGGCCCAGCGGGATCGTCATCATGTCGTTCGACGTGACGATGATGAACGGCCACAGGAAGTTGTTCCACGCCGCGATGAACGTCACGATCGCCATCGCCCACACGATATTGCCAGAGATGGGCAGGTACACGCTCCACAGTACGCGCAACGGGCCGGCGCCGTCCATCACGGCGGCCTCGCGGAAATCCGCGGGAATCGCGTCGAAGAACTGCTTGAACACATAGATCACGACCGGCGACACGACCTGCGGCAGCACGATGCCCGCGTACGAATTGATGAGACCCAGTTGGTGCATCGTGCGGAACAGCGGCACGAGGAGCGCCTCGAACGGCAGCAGGAAGCCCAGCATGGCGATGCCGAACACGATGCCGCGGCCCCGGAAACGCAACTGGGAGAACGCGTAGGCGGCCATCAGGCTGATGGCCATCGTCACGACCGTCACCAGCAGCGCGACGAGGAAACTGTTGAACAGCCAGCGCACGACGTTGCCGGCGCCGAGGGTCTTGCGGTAGGCGTCCAGCGTCCAGTCCTGCGGCAGCCAGTGGAAGTTCGCCGACACGGTTTCCAGTTCCGGCCGCAGCGACGTGGACAGGGCCCACAGCAGCGGGAACGCCCACATCGCGGCGAGCACGATGGCGCAGGCGGCGCCGGCGATGGTCCAGAACGAGGCCTTCATGCGTCCCTCCCCGCCAGAAACTTGACGAGCCACGCCTGCAGCAGCGACAGCGCGATCACGATCGCCACGAACGCCATCGCGACCGCGGCCGCGTACCCGGCGTCGCTCTGCGTGAACGCCGTCTCGTACATGTAGTGCAGCGCGACGCGCGTCGTGTTGAACGGCCCGCCGCTCGTCAGGATGTACGTCTGGCCGAACACTTTCAGCGACGCGATCAGCTGCAGGATCAGCGCCGTCGTCGCGACGGGCCGCAGCGCGGGCCACGTGATCGCGCGGAACAGGGCAAAACCGCGGGCGCCGTCCAGCGCGGCCGCCTCGTACAGTTCGGCGGGGATGTTGCGCAGGCCGGCGAGGAACAGCAGCATGTTGAAGCCGACCGTCCACCAGATCGTGCCGATGGCGACGGCAGGCAGCGCCCACGTCGGATCCGCGAGCCACGCGCGCTGGCCGCCGAGGATGTGGTTGACGACGCCGGACGAGGGCTGCAGCATCCAGTCGGCGATCAGGGTCATGACGGAGATCGGCAGCACGAACGGCAGGAAGAACGTCCCCTGCAGCCAGCCCTGCACGCGCGTGAAACGGTCGACGAGCATCGCCATCAGCAGGCCGACGGCGCACAGCGGGATTACCGTCAACAGGGAAAAGTAGAACGTGTTGCCGACCGAATCCCAGAACGACGGGTCGTTCAGCAAGGTGTGGTAGTTGTCGAGGCCCACGAAGGCGCTCGTGCGCGTCAGGCTGCTCTCCGTGAGGCTAAGCCAGAACGTCTGCAGCGCAGGCAGGAAGAAGAACAGGCCGAACGCCACGAGGAAAGGCGCCAGCAGCAGCCAGGCCGGGAGCGTGTCGCGGCGGGCCGTGGTCATGGTGAGGTCGTCGCGTCGCATGCGTGGTCCTCAATAGCGCGGCGGACGCTTGCGCACGAGGCGCGCCGCTTCCGTCTCGAACCGGTGCACGGCCTGCGCCGGCGTCAGGTAGCCGTACAGCGCGGCCGGCAGGAATTTCGACGCGATCGCTTCCAGCGGCCCGGCCGCGCCCATGTACCAGCCGTCCGGATCGTATACGACGTCGTTCGCGACCTGCGCATACAGCGCATTCGGCATCAGGCTTTTCGCAGCGGCCGATTCGGCGACGGGCTTGTACGCGGGAATGTGGCCGCCCTCCGCCCACCCCAGCGAATGCGTGCTGACATAGGCAATGAAGCGCATCACCGCCCTCACCTTTTCCGGCGACGGTTCGTGGCCCGGGTTCGCGGGCAGCGCGAACGCGTGCGAATCGGCCCAGGTGGAGGCGTTCGCGTACATCTTCGGCAGCGGCACGATCCCGTACTCGAAGCCCAGCGTACCGGCCTTCGTCGCCCGCACGAGTTCCGGCACTTCCCACACGCCGTTCAGCATGAACGCGGCGCCGCCGCCCATGAACTGGCTCGTCGACGCCGGGTAGTCGAGGCCCGACTGCGCATAGCCCTTCGTGAACCAGTCGCTGATGCGGGCCAGCGTCGCCGCGCCGGCCGGACCGTACGTGAAGCGGCCGTTGGCGATGATCGTGACGTTCTGCTGCGCGAGCATGGCCAGCCACAGGCGCCAGATCGCGTAGGAGCTCTGGCTGCTTTCCATCGTCAGGCCGCGCTGGCCCGTGCGCTCGGTGGCGGTGCGGAAGGCGTCCGTCAGCGCGTCCACGCCGACGATCGGCTTCAGCCTGCCGTCCGCATCGAGCAGGCCCGCCTTGCCCGCGAGCGTCTTGTTGTAGTAGAGGACGAACGGGTGCACGTCGAGCGGAATCGCGTACGTGGCGCCCTGGTACTGCGCCTTGGCCCACTGGCGCGGCAGGTAGTCCTGGCCGCGCAGGCCGGCCGCCGCCAGCTCGGCGGGCGCTAGCGGCCGCAGCACGCCGCCGCCGGCCAGGTTGACGATGCGCGACAGGTGGATGGTCGCGACGTCCGGCCCGGCGCCCACGACGGAGGCCGTGATCAGCTTCGTATAGAAAGGCTCACCCCATTTGAGGGTCGTGCTGACGACGCGCACGTCGCGCTGGCTGGCGTTGAAGTCGTCGACCAGCGCCCGCATGCGCGCGCCGTCGCCGCCCGAAAGCAGCGTCCACATCCTGACTTCGACCTGTGCCCGCGCGGGAGCGTCTACGCCCGCCAGCCCGAGGAACAGGGTCGCAACCAGCGCGGCGGCGCGCGGGAATCCGCGTCGCGCCACGTTGTCTCCTGATTGTGTTTCCTTCTTGTCCGTTGTGGCGCGCGGCTGAATTTACGCGACTTTACGCCGTGCGCGCGCCCCGGGACCGCCACGCCCGCGGCGTTCGAAGCCCGGAGGACCCGCGGCCGGACCTGGCTCGGTCGGCGGGATGTCCGGCGCGTCGACCTGCGGCGACTGGCGCTCTCCCGGATAGGCTAGCACTTCTGCGGTTTCTCCGACGCGCGTCCACTCGACA
Source organism: Massilia orientalis (assembly GCF_030411975.2). Classification (NCBI taxonomy): domain Bacteria; kingdom Pseudomonadati; phylum Pseudomonadota; class Betaproteobacteria; order Burkholderiales; family Oxalobacteraceae; genus Massilia; species Massilia orientalis. The sequence continues at coordinate 237,053 of NZ_JASNRB020000003.1, forward strand.
GGGAAGTCGGGCCCCCGCCGCGCGCGCCAGCGCTGGCTGTGGCCGAGGGGATCCAGCACCCAGTCCTGCAGGTGCGCCTGCGGTCCGCGCGTGGCCTGTGCGAGCGCCTCGATGGGCGCCTTCGGCACGCGGTCTTCCGTCAGCAGGCCGTTCTTTTCGAGGAACGTGTCCGTCAGCTGCGTGTAGCAGAAGCCGGACAGTGGCCGGCACCGGTGCACGGCCGACATCAGCTGCTGGTAACGGAGCAGCAGTTCCTTGCTGTCCTTCGCCACCGAATAGCCCCAGCCGGACTCCTCGCCGGGTTTCGACATGGCAATGCCACCGAACTCGGACAGGAACAGCGGCCGGCCCAGGCCCGTAAAACCGTCGATGACGAGGCGGCGCCGGTCCGGCTGCACGTGCTCCAGCGTGTAGGCGGCGGCGTCGCGGGTGCCGTAGCGCTCCAGCAGCACCGTCGGGTCCTGCTCGTAGTCGTGCACGCACACGAGGTCGCCGCACGGCATTTCCCAGCCGTCGTTGCCGACGACGGGCCGCGTGCCGTCCAGCGCGCGCGTCATGTGGTACAGGGCGCGCACGAAATCGACCTGGCGCCGGTCGTTCATCAGTTCCGGCACGCCCCACGATTCATTGGTCGGCACCCACGCGACGATGCACGGGTGCGAGATGTCGCGTTCGACGAGTTCCTTCCACTCCTCCATCACGCCGTGGACCGTCGCGCTGGAAAAGCCGTAGGCGGACGGCATCTCGCCCCACACGCACAGGCCCAGCACGTCGCACCAGTACAGCCAGCGCGGGTCTTCCGACTTCTGGTGCTTGCGCACGCCGTTGAAGCCGAGGCGCTTGATGAGCAGGACGTCGTGACGCAGCTGGTCGCTCGACGCGACCATCAAACTGTCCGGCCAGTAGCCCTGGTCGAGCACCATGCGCAGGAAGTAAGGGCGGCTGTTCAGCACGAAGCGGTCGCCTTCCACGCTCACCGTGCGCAGCGCCGTATAGCTTTGCACGCTGTCGATCAGGTTGCCCTCGGCCGAGCGGATCTCGATCTCGGCGTCGATCAGCTGCGGGCTCTCGGGGCTCCACATCCACAGGCCGCGCGCGTCGTCGATGCCGGGATCGGGCAGCTGGAAGATACGGGACAGGCGCGGCCCGGTCAGCAGGCAGCGGTCGGCCACGAGCAGCCGGCCGGCCAGCTTCAGCGTCACGTTGGCCATGCCGCCTTCCGGCACGTGGGCGATGTCGGCGTCCAGGCGGATCTGCCAGCGGGCGACGTCGGCCGTCCAGCGCAGCTGCGCGACGTGGGCGCGCGGCACCTTTTCGATCCAGACCGTGCGCCAGATGCCGCTCGTGCGCGGGTACCAGATCTTGTGCGGTTCCGGCTCCCAGTCCATCTTCCCGCGCGGCTTGTGCATGTCCTGCGGGTCGTCCTCGGCCTGCACGGCGATCTCGAGGATCGAGCCGTCCAGGTGGCGCGTGACGTCGAGGGAGAACGGGCTGTGGCCGCCCCGGTGCTCGACGGCGAAGCGCCCGTTGATCCAGACGCGGGCCCGGTAATTGACGGCCCCGAAGTGCAGGATCAGCCGCTCCTCCGGTCCCGGCAGCAGCGCGGGGTCGAGCGAAATCTGGCGCTTGTACCACACGCGCCGGCGGTAGCCGCGGTCGTGCACGCCGCTGGCGCGCGCTTCGGGCGGATACGGGACGATGATCGTGCGGTCGAACGGCACGTCGGCCGGATCGACGTAGAGGGTCGAGTCGTCGAACATGGCCTGCCAGGGGCCGTCGAGGCTGCGCCAGGCGGCGCGCCGCAATTGTGGGCGGGGATATTCCACGTTTGCGCTCCTTGGTTCTTCTGTACGGCCTACTCTAGGAGCCGTGACTACCGCTGGCAAGCCCTTTCACCAGCGGTTACAAAGCGATACTCACGGCGTCGCATCAACGAGACAGGCGGGACACGGTCACGCGTTCGAACACCGCGCGGTAGCCGGCGCCGCCCATCGCCACCAGGCCCAGCCGCGCCTGCGGTCCGAGGCGATGCGTCCACGTGCCGCCCCCGACCCAGGTCTTGCCATCCCGGCTCGAATACCCCGTATAACGTTCATCCCCCCCGCCCCGGTGGACATCGAGCCGCAGCCATGTCGTCGTCCCCGGCGTGCCGGCGACCGTGTTGCCATAGCGTGGATAAGCGGCCGGCACGGGAGACAGCTCCTTCGCGAACTCGACCTGGTGAAGGCCGCCGTGCGCCATCTCGACGAGCTTGACGTAGTTGTCGTCGTCGCGCATCACCACCAGGCCCGCCTGCACGGCCGTCTTGCAGCAGCCGTCCGGCACGTCCAGCTTTACGACCGCCTCGATGCGGTAGTCGCCGTCCGGCCGCGCCGCCTGCAGTACGCTGGCCGTGTTCGTGTCCACATGCAAGTCGGTCGCGGCCGTCGTCACCGTCAGTCCCTGGGGACCCGTCGACCAGGCGTCGCCCGCCGGCGGGCGCTGCCACGTCCACCGCTCGTCCAGCTTCGCGCCGGTGAAGGTGTCCGTCCACACGGAACTCGCGTTCTCCGCGGGCGCCGGCGCGAGCGTCAAGGCGCGCGGACGCGTACCGGCGACCGTGGCCGGCGCGGGCCGGGGTTCGTCGCTGGGCGCGCCGCGCGCGACGGGCCAGCCGTCGACCCAGTCGATACGGTCGAGCAGCGCGAGGCGCCGCGTCAGCTTGTCGCGCGCGCTGAAGAACGGCTCGTTCACGTCGATGCCGTGGTAGATCGTCCACCACTGCCCGCCCGCGTCGGGAAAGACCGTGTTGTGGCCCACGCCGACCCAGCGGTTACCGTTCTGGAACAGGACGGGCGTGCCGCCGGCGCGGGGTGCGGCCAGGTCCTGGCCCAGCCGGTCGACGAACGGCCCGGCCGGCGTGCGCGCCCGGCCCGCGTAGACGGCATAGCCGGTCAGCGGGCCGTTGCAGCAATCCGTCGTGGAGCCGAACAGATACCACCAGCCCCCGTGCCTGACCACCTCCGCGCCTTCGTAGCGCCACGCGGCGCCCACCTTGCGCGGCGTGCCCTCGGCCTGCAGGCCGTCGAATCGCAGCGGCTGCACGTACACGCCGCCGCCGTAGCTGCCGTAATAGATCCATTTGCGGTTGCCGTCCTCGACGACCTTCGGATCGAACGTCCACTGGAAGTCGCAGCCGGGGCCCGCGCGCCGCGGCGGCACCACCGGTTGCGCCGCCGGCACCCACGGGCCGGCCGGGCTGTCCGCCATCGCGACGCCGATGGCGCTGTCCTTGTCGCAGCCGGCTTCCGGGCTGTGCGCGTCGGCCACGTCCGTCACGGTGAAGTACAGGTAGTAGTGGCCGTTGAGGAAGGCCGGTTCCGGCGCCCACAGGCCGGACGTGGGCGCCGCCAGCCCGGCCGGGCGGTCGGCGAACGCGTCGCCCACGTAGTTCCACGTCACCAGGTCCGTCGAGCGGTAGATGGCGATCATGTGGAAGTGCCAGTCGCCCTTCTCGCCGTCCAGCGGGCGCTCGTTCTTGCTGACGGGGTCGCTCGTGCAATACAGGTACCATGCGGGCGTCTTCGCGCGCGGGTCGCGCAGCACGGCCGGGTCGGCGCAATTCTGGGCGGGTTCGCCGTTCGCCAGGTGGACGGGGAGCGGATTGCGATAGGTGGCGGCGGGCGCCGCCCATGCGGGTGCGGCGAGTACGGCTGCCAGTGCGCCGAGATACGGTAGCGATCCCATCGTCCCCTCCCTGATTTTTGCCGCAGAGCTTACCCCAAGCGGCCCGGGCGGGATGCACGGTTGGCACGCCTATCGTCGTTCATATGCCCAGCCTGTTGCCGGATTATGAACAGTTCCGTCGCATCGCGCCAACTGGAACCGCCCGGGCCAGGCATTGCGCGACACGCTCTGGTATCATGACGATTGTTTCCGCTTCGAGATCCACACGTTGACGCACCACACTTGGATGTCCACCGGCCTGCTGTTTGCGGCTCTGCTGAGCGCCGGCGCGGCGGACGCGAAGGACGCGACCCTGCGCCCCTGGCCCGCGGGCCAGCCGACGCCAGCCCTGCAGTTGACGGGCCTGGACGGCCAGCCGTGGGACGTGACAAGCCTGCGCGGCAAGGTCGTCGTCGTGAATTTCTGGGCCAGCTGGTGCGGCCCGTGCGTGGACGAGCTGCCGGTATTGAAGGGCCTGGCGGGCCGCGACGGCGTCGCGGTCGTGGGCGTGAACTACAAGGAACCGCTCGATACGATCGAACGTTTCACGAAGGACCACCCGCTCGGCTATCCCGTCCTGCGCGACCGTACGGGCGATGCCTTCAAGCGCTGGACGCCGGGCGTGATGCCGACGACGATCCTCGTGGACCGCACGGGTCGCGCGCGCTGGCGCACGGTCGGCGAGATTCCGCCGGACGACACGAAGCTGCGCGCCGCCATCGACGCGCTGCTGGCGGAACCGCAACATCGAACACACAACCAAAAATAGGGAAAAGCCATGCAAGACACCAAACCGTCCACCGCCCGCCGTGCGCTGCTGAAAGCGGCCGGCGGCCTCGCGCTCGCCACCACCCTGCCCCGCGCCGTGCTGGCGGCGGACGCGCAGGAACGCCATTTCGACCCGCGTCCGGGCGACTGGAAGGGCTACGAGGTGGTGACGAAGGTGGCCCTGCAGCGCGCCGCCGGTCCGTCGACCGTGTGGATCCCGCTGCCGGCCATCGACACGGAATGGCAGCGCAGCCTGTCGAACAATTGGTCCGGCAACGCGAAGAAGACGCACGTCGAAACCGACCCGCACTACGGCGCGCGGTTCCTCGTCGCCGAATTCGATGGCAGCGCGCCGCCGATGCTGGAAGTCGTGTCGCGCATCCAGACCCGCGACCGCGCCGAGAACTGGAAGACCCGCACCCCGGGTACGGAAGCCGCCGAAGACCTGCGCGTGTGGCTGCAGCCGACCGACCTGATGCCGCTCGACGGCATCGTCAAGAAAACCTCGCTGACGATCACCAGGGGCGCGCGCACGGATGAGGAAAAGGTCCAGCGCATCTACGACTGGATCGTGCTGAACACGTTCCGCGAGCCGAAAGTGAAAGGCTGCGGCACGGGCGACATCAAGACGATGCTGGAAACGGGCAACTTCGGCGGCAAGTGCGCCGACCTGAACGGCCTGTTCGTGGGCCTGTGCCGAGCCTCGGGCGTGCCGGCGCGCGACGTCTATGGCATCCGCATCGCGCCGAGCGCCTTCGGCTACAAGGAACTGGGCGGCAAGCCCGCGTCCCTGCAAGGCGCCCAGCACTGCCGCGCCGAGGTTTACCTGAAGCAGCACGGCTGGGTCGCGATGGATCCGGCCGACGTGGCCAAGGTCATGCGCCAGGAAACCGCAGACTGGATCAAGGACCCGGACAACCCCGTCGTCGCGCCCGTCAAGCGCGCGCTGTTCGGCGGCTGGGAAGGCAACTGGATGGGCTATAACTTTGCCCACGACGTGCGCCTGCCGGGCTCCGTCGCCGGCAAGGTCGGCTTCCTGATGTACCCGCAGGCGCAGAGCGGCGGCGAAGCGTACGACTCGCTCGCGCCGGACACGTTCAAGTACACCATCACGTCGCGCGCCATCTGACCGACATGTCCACGCTCGCCCGCCAATCCGTCGACGGTACCGAACGCAAGGCCGGCCGCCTCATCGCGCTCGGCATGCTCGCGGCGCTGCTCGCCTCCACGTGCTGCGTGCTGCCGCTCGCGCTCGTGCTGATCGGCGTGACGGGCGCGTGGATGGTCAATCTGCAGGCGCTGAAACCCGTGACGCCGTATGCCATCGCCCTTACCGTGGGTGCGCTGGCGTGGGCCGGCTGGCTCGTGTTCCGCCCGGCGCGCGTGTGCGACCTGGAGAGCGGCGACTGCGCCACCACGCGGCCGCTTATGCGCCGCGTGTTCATCGCCTGCGCGCTGTTCGTCGCGCTGTTGCTGGGCTTTCCGCTGATCGCCCCGCTGTTTTATTGAGGAGAGCACCATGAATTTCACCCGTACCCTCGCCGTCGCCGCCCTCTTCATCGCGGCGCCGGCCTTCGCCAAGCAGCAGACCGTGTCGCTGAACGTCCCGACGATGGACTGCGCCACCTGCCCCATCACCATCAAGACGGCATTGTCGAAGGTGCCGGGCGTGTCGAAAGTGAAGGTCAGCTACGAGAAGCGCGAAGCCGTCATCGTCTACGACGACGCCCAGACCACCGTCGCCGACCTGAAAAAGGCGACGGAAGACGTGGGTTATCCGGCGATGCTCAAGACGTCGAAGTGATCCCGCGGGGATCCGTGAGGAAGACGAGGAACACGGCCCCGATCAATCCCATCCCCACGGCGCACGCGGCCTGCCAGCCGCCGTGCGCATAACTCCACGCCCCCAGCGCCGAACCGGTCGCGCCGCCCAGGAAGAACGTCGCCATGTAAAGGCCGTTCACGCGCCCGCGCACTTCCGCGCCAAGCGCATAGATCGCGCGCTGGCCCAGCACGAGATTGCCCGACACGGCGAAGTCCAGCGCGATGGCGGCCGCCACGAGGATGCCGACGCCGAACCGGCCGCCGTCCGCCAGGCCGAGCGTCGGGACGAACGACAGCAGGCCGAGCAGCATGCAGAACACCGTCGCGGGGCGCGTCCAGCCCCGGTCCGCCACGCGGCCCGAGAGCGGCGCCGCGATCGTGCCGGCGACGCCGGCCAGCGCGAACCACGCGATATCGCGCTGGTTCATGTCGTACGCCGGGCTCGCGAGCAGCAGCGGCGTGACCGTCCAGAACACGCTGAACGCGCCGAACATGCCGGCCTGGTAGATGGCGCGGCGGCGCAGCACGGGCATGTCGCGCACGAGCCCCGCCATCGATGCGAGCAAGGCGCCATAGCCGAGCGTCGCATGCGGACGGCGCGCCGGCAGCAGCACGCGCAGCACGATGCCGAGCAGCACCATCAGTACGGCCGAGAGCACGTACACGCCCTGCCACGACCACGCGTGCGTGATGAAACTGGCGACGGGACGGGCCAGCATGATGCCGAACATCAGGCCGCTGACGATATTGCCGACGACTCTACCGCGCACGTGCTCGGCCGCCATGTGCGACGCGTACGGCACGAGCACCTGCACGGCCACGGCGCTGAAGCCGATCACCAGCGAGCACGCGAGGAACGCCGGCACCGGATGGCCGAGCGCCGGTGCGATTGAAGCGGCGACGAGCGCCACCACCAGCAGCGCCACGAGGGCCAGCACCAGTCTCCGGTTTTCCAGCAGGTCACCGAGCGGCACGACGAGCAGCAGGCCGGCGCAATAGCCGAGCTGCGTCAGCGTGACGAGCAGGCCGGCCGCGCCGGCCGGCAGGCCGATGTCCGCGCGGATCGGGCCGACGAGCGGCTGGACGTAATATAGATTCGCCACGATCAGGCCGCAGGCGGCGGCGATCAGCAGCATCAGCCACGTGGGCATGGCCGCGGCGTCTTGCCGCGGACGTTCGAGCACCTCGGTGGACAAAGGCGATGGGGGCAACATGCGCTCCGGGTAAAGCGTCAAGTGTAACGCCTGCTGGCGATCCTTGCCGGACGCGTCTTAGATCGGCGTGCGCTCCCACAGCACGTCGAGCGGCCCGTCCACGTGGCCCACGGCGATGCGCGGATAGCGTTTCAGGCGCGCGCCCGCGAAGTCGTCGGCGAGCGCCGCGCGCACGAGGCGGCGCACGAGCAGCACGCCGTCGTCCGCATCGGCGACGTCACCCGGCGGCGCAATCCGGGCGCGCGACGGCAGCCAGACCTCGTCCAGCGCCCAGTCGGCGGCAGCCGGGTCGCAATCGGCGGCGCCGATCAATTCCACGGCGTGCTCGCCGGCAGTCGTCGGGTGCACGTTGAAGCACAGCGCGCGCACGCCGGCACGCCAGCTGCCGGCCGGCTCGCCGATCGCGCCCAGCAGCCAGCGCCGGAAGAAGTCCTCGAAGCGCGCATCCTCGAAACGGGCATCGGGCGCCTGCGGCATGCCTGCGCCGCGCGCGGCGTCAAGGTTGATCCAGCCAGTCATATTCCCAGCTCCACGGCATGTCGTCCGGGCCGAGCGCCTGCCGGCCCAGTTCCGGGAACAGGCGTTCCGCCCGCACGTCGTTCGACAGCATCACCACGCAGCGCTGGCCCGTCTCCAGGCACAGCACGAAGTCCGCCGTCGATTCGTCGTGGCCGCCGTCGAACCACGCGGGCCCCGAGCGGTCCTCGAACGTGACGACGCCCAGGCCCGCCGCCAGTTTCTGCGGCCACGCGGCCTCGGCGCCGCCGAACGCGGGGTAGCGACGGCGCGCTGCGATCGGCAGCCAGCCCGTCGAGAACGCGGCGCGCGTGTCGGGGCGCAGCCCGTCGCCGCGCATGATGCCGGCCCACAGCCTGGCCTGGTCGGCGATCGTCGTCTCCATCGAGCCGGCCGCGCGCACGCGGTAGCGGCGCTCGTGCGGCTGCAAGGCGCCGTCGAACGCATAGCCGTCCGCCGCGTTTTCCGCGTACTCCGCGCGCCAGTACATGCTCGTGCGGCGCATGCCGAAGCGGTCGAACACGCGCCGGCGCATCTCCTGCGCCACGTCCAGGCCGAGACCCTGTTCGACGATGAGCTGCAGGATCGCATAGCCTTCGCTCGAATACGCATAGCGCTCGCCCGGATCGGTGTGGATGCGCAGCCGGCCGCCCGGCTCCATCCAGCGGTAGTCGGCCAGGCCGCCGCCGTGCGCGAGCAGCATGCGCGGCGTGATCGCCTGCCAGCGCGCATCGCCGGCGAGGTCGGAAAAATCGTAGGGACGCATGCGGTACGTGGGCAACGGATGCGGCAGCAGCTTCGTGACGGGCGCGTCGAGGTCGATCCGGCCCTCGTCGGCCAGCTGCAGCAGCATGTACGCGAAGGCGGCCTTCGTGAGGGTGCCGCCCGCCATGATGGTGTCCGGCGTCAGCGGCTGGCCGAGGGACGCGTTGCGCATGCCCATCACCTTGACGTTCGCGACCTGCCCGTTCTCGATCGTCGCGAACGCCATGCCCTGCACCTGCTCGCGCCGCATCGCGCGCTGGATTTCCGGATCGGACAGCGATTGCATGGGGCGTAGCGGACGCGCGCAGCCCGCCGCCAACATCGCCGCCACACCCATCGTCAACCACGTCCCGAACCGCATGCGCTCTCCCCAGACCCGCCGGATGCCGCACCGCGCGGCACCCCAGCCCGACATGATGCCATGAGAGCGCTAACTCCGTCATGACGATTCGTCAAGGCGAGCGCTTGTAGACGCGCACGTAGTCGACCAGCATCTGCTGGGGGAACGCGGTCGTCGCGTCCGGGTTGCCGGGCCAGGCACCGCCGACGGCCAGGTTCAGGATCATGAAGAACGGGTGTTCGAACACCCAGTCGCCCGTGACGGTGTCGGGCCGCGCCGTGTGGTACAGGATGCCGTCGCGGTACCAGCGGATCGCGCGCGGCTCCCATTCGACGGCGTAGACGTGGTAGTCGTCGGCATACGTCCCCTTGTCGAGCCGCTGCGGCTTGCCGATGGCCTTGGCGCCGCTGTACCCGGGGCCGTGCAGCGTGCCGTGGACGAGGTCCGGCTCGCGGCCGATGTTTTCCATGATGTCGATCTCGCCGCAGCGGGGCCAGCCGGCCTGGCCGATGTCGGCCCCGAGCATCCAGAACGCGGGCCAGATGCCCTGCCCGCGCGGGATCCTGATGCGCGCCTCGTAGCGGCCATGCGTGCGCTCGACCTTTCCCGCGGTCTTGATGCGCGCGGAGGTGTAGTGGCGTCCGCCGTGGTCTTCCTTGCGTGCTTCGATGACGAGATTGCCGCCATCGACACGCAGGTTGTCGGGCCGGTCCGTATAGAACTGCAGCTCCTGGTTGCCCCAGCCGTTGCCGCCCGTCTCCGGGATCCATGCCGTGCGGTCCAGCGTGCGGCCGTCGAATTCGTCGTGCCAGTCCAGTACCCAGCCGGGCGGCTGCGTGAGCGTGGTTTGCGCTTGGGCCGCAGTTCCCGCAGAAAGGAAAACGGCGAGCACGGCGGCGATTCGTAAAGTGGACATGCGGTCTCCGCTTGGAAACGTTCCCAGACAATTTCGAATATAGCACCGCGGATTTTTCGATGTCAAACATGCCCTGTTTTTCAGTGTGCCGTTCCGGCCACGCACTACTGAATATTCCGTTGACAATTGTTTTTTCTGAACATAAGATTCGACCAGCATATGGAAACGTTTCCAGAGATTGGAAACGATGTTGAAGCGGTGAAGAGAGATAAAAACAGAGGAGACCCAATGCATTACCCGAAGGCAAACCAAAAACTGATGAGCCTGGCTGTCGCGAGCGCCTGCGCCGCCCTGATCCCGGCCTACGCCCAGACGACCGCGCCCGAAGACAGCCGCGGCGGCGACATCCCGACCACGTCGATCCAGCAGGTCACCGTCACGGGCCTGCGCCAGTCGCTGGCCTCGTCGCTGAACCTGAAACGCCAGTCGGACGGTATCGTCGACGGCATCGTGGCCGAGGACATCGGCAAATTCCCCGACACGAACCTGGCCGAATCGCTGCAGCGCATCTCGGGCGTGTCGATCGACCGCGTGAACGGCGAAGGCCAGAAGATCACCGTGCGCGGCGTGGGTCCCGACTTCAACATGGTGCTGTTGAACGGCCGCCAGATGCCGACGTCGAACCTGGGCGACCTGAATGGCCGCTCGTTCGACTTCTCGAACCTGGCGTCGGAAGCGATCTCGCAGCTGCAGGTCTACAAGACCAGCCGCGCCGAGACCCCGACCGGCGGCATCGGCGCCACCGTCAACGTGATCACCGCGCGTCCGCTCGACAAACTTGGCACGTATTCGAGCATCGGCATCAAGGCCGTGCACGACACGTCGAACAACAACCTGCCGGGCGACGTCAAGGCCAGCACCTCCACCACGCCGGAATTCTCGGGCATCTATTCGACGACGTCGAAGGATGGCCACTGGGGCCTGGGCGTGTCGGCGAGCTACCAGGAACGCAACCTGGGCTTCAACCAGGCGTCCGTCGGCAACGGCTGGAAGGGTCCGTTCCGCGGCGACGAGAACAACTGGGGCACGATCCCGCAGCCGGGTACCGCCGGCTCGGAAAACATCACGAACCGTCCCAAGCCCGGCGACATCTACCAGGTGCCGCAGAACCTGAACTACAGCATGACGGGCGTGAAGCGCCAGCGCACCAACGGCCAGTTGACCCTGCAGTGGCAGCCGGTCAAGGAACTGACGACCACCCTCGACTACACGTACTCGGAAAACAAGCTGCAGACGAAGCGCAACGACGTCTCCGCCTGGTTCAACTTCGGCGCGTCGGCGTCGTCGTGGACCAACGGCCCGATCGCCGCGCCGCTCGTCTACACGGAATTCATCCCGGCCGGGAACAGCGACATCGCGATGGGCGGCGCCGACTTCGCCACCAAGACCCAGAACAAATCGCTCGGCTTCAACGCCCAGTGGCGTGCCAGCAAGGATCTCAAACTCGAGTTCGACGCGCACCGTTCGACCGCGGAATCGAAGGCGGACAGCCCGTTCGGCTCGAGCAATACGCTGGGCACCGCGAGCTTCTCGCGCGGCGACACGACGGCCGATTTCTCGCAGGAGTTCCCGGTCCTGTCGATCAAGGGCGCCGACTTCACGGGCGCGCCGCAGCAGGTCACCGGTTCCGTCTTCCAGAACGGCTACATGAAGGGCGAGGTCGACCAGCTCCAGTTCAAGGGCCGCCTGCGCATGCTGGAAGCGTCGAACCTGAACTTCGGCATCGGCACCGTCGAGGTCAAGAACCGCTCCGCGTTCTCCACCCAGCAGCGCGACGCCTGGACGGGCGCGACCAAGCCGTCCGACTACCCGAGCAGCCTGTGGCACGCCGACACGATCCGCCAGTACTTCGACCAGCTGGCCGGCAGCCAGAACCCGAACCTGTTCAACACCTTCTACACCTTCAACTTCGCGCAGGTGCGCGACGTGGTGTCGAAGGCGTCCGGCCTGCCCGCGCTGTATCTGCCGAAGAACACGTACGACACCGACCAGCGCACCGGCGAAAAATCGAAGAGCCTGTACCTGCAGTTCAACACGGACTGGGATACGGCGCTGCCGATGCACACCGCGATCGGCGTGCGCTACGAAAAGACCGACGTCGTCTCGACCGCGCTCGTGCCGGCGGCCACCGCCATCACGATGGTCTCCGCCAACGAATTCCCGGTCACGTTCGGTGCCCCGACGTTTACCACGCTGACCGGCAAGTACCACCACCTGCTGCCGTCGGTCGACTGGGACATGGACCTGCGCGCGGACATGAAGGTGCGCGCGAGCTACGGCGAGACGATCGGCCGTCCGCGCTACGACCAGATCGCCGGCGGCCAGATCCTGAATACGCTGGCGCGCGTCGACGGCGGCACGGGCTCGCAGGGCAATCCGGCGCTGAAGCCCGTGAAGTCGAAGAACTTCGACCTGTCGTGGGAATGGTACTACGGGAAGGACAGCTTCTTCTCCGTGAACGCGTTCTATAAAGACCTGGAGAACTACGCCGGCCAGTCGAAGATCGACGCCACGCCGTTCAACCTGCACACGCCGGTGGGCGGCGCGCTGTGGAACGAAGCGTCGGCCGCCGGCTGCGGCACGGACCCGGCCTGCATCCGCAACTACATCTTCAAGAATCACCCGACCGCCGCGGGCGTGACCGTGACGGGCGTGGACAGCAGCGGCAACCCGACCGGCAACATCGTCGGCCAGCCGGGCGATCCGGTGGCGCACTTCCAGATCACGACGTTCTCGAACCAGAAGAAGGCAAGTCTGAACGGCCTGGAATTCAATCTCCAGCACATGTTCGGCAACACCGGCTTCGGCATCTCGGCGAACTACACGTACGTCCACTCCGGACTGCGGTACGATAACGGCAGCGTGGGCGAACAGTTCGCACTGGTCGGCCTGTCGAACTCCGCGAACCTCGTCGGCATCTACGAGAACGACAAGTGGAACGTGCGCGCGGCCTATAACTGGCGCGGCGAATTCCTGTCGTCGACGTTCGACGGCGCGGGTCCGAACCCGAACTACGTGGAGCCGTACGGCCAGCTCGACCTGTCGGTCGGCTACAACGTCACGCCGAAACTGGTCGTGCAGTTCGAAGCCATCAACCTGACGAACGAGACGAGCCGCGTCCACGGACGGACCACGCAGCAGGCGCTGTACGTGACGCAGACCGGGCCGCGCTATATGCTGGGGGCACGCTACAAGTTCTAAGGGCCCGGGACCCCAAGACCGTCGTCCCGCGAAGGCCGGAACCCAAGTTTGCAGGCTACGGACGCAAAATTGGGTTCCCGCCTGCGCGGGAAGTCGTTTCCGACGGTGCCGGAAACGACGACACGGGCGTACGGTCAGTCTGCCGTAATCGGTTTCAGCGTATAAAAAGTTGTTCCAAAAGCAGCATTTTCAGGTAGACTCATGCGGCCCACCGGAAAAAGGAAGCTGTGATGAGTAAACCCATCGAACACGTCGTGGTGGTCGGCGGCGGCTCCGCGGGCTGGCTGACGGCCGGCGTCCTCGCGGCCGAACACCCGCGCCTGACCGTCACGCTCGTCGAATCGCCGGGCGTGCCGCCCATCGGCGTCGGCGAAGGCACGTGGCCGTCCATGCGCGAGACCCTGCAGCGCATCGGCGTCTCCGAAGCCGCGTTTTTCCGCGAATGCGACGCCGCGTTCAAGCAAGGCTCGCGCTTCGACCGCTGGGTCGACGGCAGCGACGGCGACGTCTATTTCCACCCCTTTTCCCTGCCCCAGGGCTATGGCGAGGCGAATCTCGTCGCGGCCTGGCAGCGCACGCACCGCGGCGTCCCGTTCGCGGACCTCGTCAGCTACCAGCCGCATTTATGCGTGCAGGGCCGCGCGCCGAAGCAGCCGCAGACGCCGGAATTCGCCGGCGTCGCCAACTACGGTTATCACCTGGATGCCGGCAAATTCGGCGTCTTCCTGCAGAAGCACTGCGTGGACAAGCTGCGCGTGCGCCACGTGCTGGCCCACGTCGTCGACATTCTTTCGACCGACGACGGCGACATCGCCGCGCTGCGCACGCGCGAAGCGGGCCTGATCGAGGGCGACCTGTTCATCGACTGCACGGGCATGGCCTCGCTGCTGCTGGGCCGCCACTACGGCGTGCCGCTCGTGTCGCAGCGCGACGTGCTGTTCAACGACCGCGCCCTCGCCGTGCAGGTGCCCTATCCGACGGACGACACGCCCATCGCATCGCAGACGACGTCCACCGCCCAGTCGCACGGCTGGACCTGGGACATCGGCCTGCCCGCGCGGCGCGGCGTCGGCTATGTGTATTCCAGCGCCCACGTCGACGACGACGCGGCGGAGCAGACAATCCGCGCCTATCTTGCGTCCACCGGTATCACTGGCGAGATTCCCGCACCGCGCAAGATCGCGTTCGACCCGGGCTACCGCGCCCGCTTCTGGGAACGGAACGTGGTCGCGATCGGCCTGTCCGCCGGGTTCATCGAGCCGCTGGAAGCGTCCGCGCTCGCGCTCGTGGAACTGTCCGCGGGCTGGCTGGCGGACGACCTGCCCGCCACGCGCGCGCAGATGGACACGATCGCCGCGCGCTTCAACGAGGCCTTCACGTACCGGTGGGAGCGCATCATCGACTTCCTGAAGCTGCATTACGTGCTGTCGAAGCGCACGGACACCGATTACTGGCTCGATCACCGCGCAGCGCGCACGCAGTCGGCGCGCCTGCGCGAGCTGCTCGCGCTGTGGCGCACGCGCGCGCCGTCGCGGCGCGACTTCCCGCGCATCGAAGAGATCTTCCCGTCCGCGAGCTGGCAATACATCCTGTACGGGATGGGCTTCCGGCCCGAATTGACGGCGCGCGCATCGGACCTGCCCGAGCGTGCCGACCAGTATTTCCGCGAGGCCGCGCGGCTCACCGCCCGCATGCTGCCGCAGCTGCCCGCGAACCGCGAGATGCTCCACCACATCCGCCAGTTCGGCATGCCGCCGGGCTAGCGGAGACACCACCACAACACCAATAACGAGAGAGACTACCACCGATGGCCAACCATGCACCCCTGAACAACGTCGACCACAAGAACCTGCGCGTGGTCACCACCCGCGGCGCGGCGTACGGCGACGCCGTGATGTCGGCGCTGACCTTCCCCGCCGAATTCCGCGACCTGCAGGCCTGCTACCCGATCGTCTTCGCGCAGGACGGCAACGGCGGCTACGACGCGCTCGCATTACTCGGATTCGAACCGGGCGAAAACCTGTTCCTCGGCCCGAACGGCTGGGACGCGCCGACGATCCCGCTGACCATCGAACGCCAGCCGTTCATGATCGGCCGCAGCGGCGAGGAACTGTCCGTCCACATCGACCTGGACAGCCCGCGCGTGCGCGACGGCGGCATCGAGGGCGAGGCGCTGTTCCTGACCTATGGCGGCACGAGCGAATACCTGGAACGCATCAACTCCGTGCTGCGCACCATCCACGAAGGCCTCGCCGCATCGCGCGCGTTCGTCGCCGTGCTCGTCGAGCTGGAACTGATCGAATCGTTCGTGCTGGACGTGGAACTGGACGACGGCTCACAGAACCGCCTGGCGGGCTTCTACACGATCAACGAAGACCGCCTCGCGAAGCTGACGGGCGAGCAGCTCGCGCGCCTGCACGACAACGGCTATCTGCAGGCCATCTACATGGCGGTGGCGTCGCTGGCGCAGTTCCGCGGCCTGATCCAACGGAAGAATCGCGCCAATGACGTCCTCCGTTAAGCATGTCCGCGAAGTAGCGGCAGTCGACGGCAAGCTGCCGGACGAGATGCTGCGCGCGACGCGGCCCTACATCGTACGCGGCCTCGCGGCCGACTGGCCCCTCGTGCAAAGAGGACGCGCGTCCGCGGAAAGCGCCGACGCCTACCTGCGCCGGTTTTATCGCGACGCGACCGTCAACGCGATGCTCGGCCCCCCGCAGATCGGCGGCCGCTTCTTCTACAACGACACGATCACGGGCTTCAACTTCCACAACGTGCGCGGGCGGCTCGACCAGGTGCTGGACGAACTGGCCGAGCACCGCAAGCGGCCGGATCCCGGCGCGATCTACGTGGGCTCGACGTCGATCGACGGCGCCCTGCCCGGCCTGCGCGCCGACAACGACCTGGACCTGGGCGGCCGCAACCCGCTGGCCAGCATCTGGATCGGCAACCGCACCGTCGTCGCCACGCACTACGACCTGCCCGACAATATCGCCGTCGTCGCGGTCGGCGAACGGCGGTTCACGCTGTTCCCGCCCGACCAGCTGACGAACCTGTACGTCGGCCCGCTCGATTTCAACCCGGCCGGCCAGGCGATCAGCCTCGTCGACGTGCGCAACCCGGACTTCGAGCGCTTCCCGCGCTACGGCGAGGCGCTGCAGCATGCCGAAGTGGCCGAGATGGGACCGGGCGATGCGCTGTTCATCCCGTCGATGTGGTGGCACCACGTGGAAGCGCTGTCCGCGTTCAACGTGCTCGTAAACTACTGGTGGCGCCAGTCCCCGGACTACATGGACACGCCGACGAACGCGCTGATGCTGGCGATCCTGACGATGCGCGACCTGCCGCCCGAGCAGCGGCGCGCGTGGCAGGACATCTTCCGCCACTACATCTTCGAGCCGGACCCCGCGAACCTCGCGCACATTCCCGAGAATGCGCGTTACGCGCTGTCGCCGCTCGACGAGGACGGCGCGCGCGTCCTGCGCGGCCAGCTGCTGCGCCGGATCAACCGATAAGACTAAAGACTACGACGCGTCTAACGACGACAAAGCGTACAAGCCAGGAGTAGAGACATGGAGAACAACAACCAACAAGGGCGCGGCCGCCCGATCCGCCGCGTCGTCATCGCCGGCGGCGGCACCGCCGGCTGGATGGCCGCGGCGGCGCTGGCGCGCACCCTCGGCAAGGTCGTCGACATCAAGCTCGTCGAGTCGGACGACATCGGGGCCGTAGGCGTGGGCGAGGCGACGATCCCGAGCCTCGTGCACTTCCACCGCCTGCTCGACATCGGCGAGCAGGAATTCATGGCCGCCACGCAGGCCACGTTCAAGCTGGGCATCAGTTTCGAAAGCTGGCGCGCGCGCGGCGAGGACTACATCCACTCGTTCGGCATGACGGGCACGGACCACTGGACGGCCGGCTTCCAGCACTTCTGGCTGAAGGGCCGCGACCGCGGCCTCGCCAGCGACTACGGCGACTACTGCCTGGAACTGGTCGCGTCGCAGGAAAAGCGCTTCGGCCACCTGCCGAACCAGGGCATCAACTACGCCTACCACCTGGACGCGACACGCTACGCCCGCTACCTGCGCCGCTTCTCCGAACACTTCGGCGCCGAACGCATCGAAGCGAAGATCGCGGAGGTCGACACCGATCCGGCCACGGGCCACATCACCGCGCTCGTGCTGGATTCCGGCACGCGCGTCGAGGGCGACCTGTTCATCGACTGCACGGGCTTCCGCTCGCTGCTGCTGGGCCAGACGATGGGCGTGGAGTACGAAGACTGGTCGCAATGGCTGTTCAACGACTGCGCCATCGCCGTGCAGACGGAATCCACCGGCCCGGCCGTGCCGCTGACGCGCTCGATGGCGCACGACTGGGGCTGGCAATGGCGCATCCCGCTGCAACACCGCACGGGCAACGGCGTCGTGTTCTCCAGCCGCTACACGGACGAAGCCACGGCACGCGCAACGCTGCTCGGCAACATCGAGGGGAAGGTCCTCACGGAGCCGCGCGTGATCCGCTTCACGCCGGGCCAGCGCAAGAAGGCCTGGGTCGGCAACTGCATCGGCCTGGGTCTCGCGAGCGGCTTCCTGGAGCCGATCGAATCGACGAGCATCCACCTGATCCAGCGCGGCATCGTGCGCCTTCTGCAGACGTTCCCGTCTTACGGCATCCAGCAGGCGGACGTCGACGAGTTCAATGCGCAGACCGAGGAAGACATCCGCACGATCCGCGACTTCATCATCCTGCACTACAAGGTTACGAACCGAAGCGACAAGCCGTACTGGCACGACGCGGCATCGATGCCCGTGCCGGACAGCCTGCAGCACCGCATCGACCTGTTCCGCGACGGCGCCCGCGTGTTCCGCGAAGGGAACGAACTGTTCGCGGAAAACTCGTGGGTGCAGGTGATGCTGGGCCAGGGCCTCACGCCCGAACGCTGGCATCCGAGCGCGGACCTGATGGGCGACGACGAGCTGCGCGGCTTCCTGGACGGCATCAGGAACGGCGTGCGCCGCACCGTCTCGCAACTCCCGCCGCACCAGCAATACGTGGAGCGCTACTGCCCGGCGGGCAAGCCGTGACGGCGGCGGCCGCCGGCTTCGCCGACACCAGGCGGCACTATCCCGTCCTCGACGGCCTGCGAGGCGTCGCGGCGCTGACGGTCGTCGCGTTCCACCTGTGCGAAGCGCATGCCGTGAACCGCTTCGCCCAGGTGATCAACCACGGCTACCTGGCCGTCGACTTCTTCTTCCTGCTGTCCGGCTTCGTGATCGGCTACGCCTACGACGACCGCTGGCGCCGCATGTCGCTGGGCGAATTCTTCCAGCGCAGGCTGATCCGCCTGCATCCGATGATCGTCGTCGCGATGGTGATCGGCGCGCTGATGTTCTATTTCCAGGCCGGGCCGCTGTTCCCGATGATCGCGGACACACCGCTGTGGCGCGTACTGCTGATCATGGTCATCGGCATGACCCTGCTGCCGGTGCCGCCGTCCATGGACCTGCGCGGCTGGGCCGAAATGCATCCCCTGAACGGCCCGGCGTGGTCGCTGTTCTTCGAATACGTGGCGAACGTGCTGTACGCGCTGGTGCTGCGGCGGCTGCCGAACCGGATCCTCGGCGTGCTCGCGCTGCTGGCCGGCGCGGCGCTCGTCCATTACCTGCTGACGGGGCCGAACGGCGACGTGATCGGCGGCTGGTCGCTGGACCCCGTCCAGTTCCAGCTCGGGTTCACGCGCCTGGCCTACCCGTTCCTCGCGGGCCTGCTGCTGTCGCGCGTCGTGCGCCCGGGCCGCATCGCGCACGCGTTTCCGCTCAGCGCCGCGATCCTGTTCGCCACGATGGCCTTGCCGCGCATCGGCGGCCCCGGGACTTTGTGGATGAACGGCCTGTACGAAGCCGCCTGCATCGTCGCCGTGTTCCCGCTCGTCGTCTGGCTCGGCGCCAGCGCCCACGTGCCCCCCGCCGCCAGCGCGCGCACGGCCCGCGTGTGCGCCGCGCTGGGCGGCCTGTCGTATCCGCTCTACATCATCCACTACCCGTTCGTGTACACGTACACCGCGTGGACGAACGAGCACCACGTGTCGTTGCGCGACGGCCTGCCCGTCGCCGCGGCCACCTTCGCCGCCTGCGTCGCGCTGGCGTGGCTGCTGCTGAAGTACTACGACGAGCCGGTGCGCGCCTGGCTCACGCGGCGCTGGATGGACCGCAAGCCGGCGGTCGCCGCGCCGGCCATGAACGGCTGATCAGCCCTGGCCGAGGTGCTCGTACAGGATCAGCGACCCGATCGCGATCAGTACGAGCCCGCCCACGACCTCGGCGCGCTTGCCCACCAGCTTGCCGAGGCCGCGGCCCACCATCACGCCGAGCGTCACCATGATGAACGTCGACAGGCCGATCGCGCCGGCCGTCGTGATGATGTTCGCGTCGATGAATGCGAGGCCCACGCCGACGGCCATCGCGTCGATGCTCGTCGCGAAACCGGTCACGGCGAGCAGCCAGAAGGAGTGGCTCGTGGGTTTGTCGTCCTCGTCGTCGTCCGCGCCGCCCAAGCCTTCGCGCATCATGCGCAGGCCGAGCACGCCCAACAAGGTGAACGCGATCCAGTGGTCCCACGCCTGCACATACGGCGCCGCCCAGTGGCCCAGCGCCCAGCCGATGACGGGTGTGAGACCTTCGATCACGCCGAAGATGGCGCCCGTGCGCAGGGCTTCGCGGAAATGGGGACGTTGCAGCGCGGCGCCCTTGCCGACGGCGACGGCGAATGCGTCGGTGGACATGGCGAGGGCGAGTGCTGCGGTGGCGAGGAGATTCATCGTGGTTCCAGTCGGGCAAACGCGAAGGCATGCCGGCGCGGCCCGATGAACGCGCAGGCATACCAAAGGTCTTGCCAACCGAAACGGCTGCCCGTACCACGTCAGCCGGGGCTGTCGAGTATGTTGATACGGGAACTTCCGCGCGGGCGGAAGCAGGCTACTCCCCAATGGGATGCCGGCATTCTACTGCAAAGGTGCCGCCATGGCCAGTCTCAGGCGCTGGTCGCTCCCTGGCGATGCAGGTTCGCATACTTCACGCCGAAGTACAGGATGAAGCCATAGCAGGCGGCCGGCACGAAGAACGACGGCTGCACGCCGATGCGGTCCGCCAGCCAGCCTTGCAGGAACGGCACGATGGCGCCGCCCACGATCGCCATGCACAGGATGCCGGAACCCTGGCCCGTGTGGCGTCCGAGGCCGTGCAGCGCCATGCTGAAGATCGTCGGGAACATGATCGAATTGCACAAGCCGACGGCGAGGATCGCCCACATCGCGGCCTGGCCCCGGCCGAAGATCGCGGCCAGCACGAGCGCGATGGCCAGCAGCGCGTTGAACGCGAGCGCCTTGCCGGGGCTGACGACGCGCATGACGGCAAAGCCGATGAAGCGCCCGATCAGCGCCCCGCCCCAGTACACGCTGACATAGCTTGCCGCCTGCGCCGCCGGCATCCCGGCCACCTGCTGCTCGCCGAGGAAATTGACGAGGAAGCTGCCGATGCTGACTTCGCCGCCCACGTACAGGAAGATGGCGACGGCGCCCAGCACGAGATGACGATGATGCAGCGCGGAGCCGACGGCACCGGCCGCGGGAACGTCTGCCTCGGCATGGTCGATGCGCGGCAGCCGGGCCAGCGCGAACAGTGCGGCGAGGATCGCGAGCGCCGCGGCGAGCGCGAGATACGGTCCCTGCACGGCAGCCGCCTGGTCGGCCGCGACGGTGCCCGCCCCCGCGAGGATGAGCATGCCGCCCAGCGCGGGGCCCACCGTCGTGCCCAGCGAGTTGAATGCCTGCGTGAGCGTCAGCCGGCTCGATGCCGTCGCGGCCGGGCCGAGCACCGTCACGTACGGGTTCGCGGCCACCTGCAGGATCGTGATCCCGGCAGCCAGCACGAAGAACGCGAAAAGGAACAGGCCGTAGCCGCCCTGCGCGGCCGGATAGAACAGCGCGCAGCCCCCGGCCGCGATCAGGAGGCCCGTGACGGCGCCCTTCTGGTAGCCGATGCGGCGGATCAGCGCGCCGGCCGGCAGCGACACGATGAAATAGGCGCCGAAGAAGCAGAACTGCACGAGCATCGCCTGCAGGTAGTTCAGCGTGTAGATCGCCTTCAGGTGCGGGATCAGCACGTCGTTCAGCGACGTGAGCAGGCCCCACATGAAGAACAGGATCGTGACGATGACGAGCGGACCGGTATTGGTCGCGCTCGCGGACGATGCCGCGGTCACGGACACGGTCGGGTTGGGGGAAGCTGCCATGGAATCTCCTTTGTTATGGTTATGGTGTTCAGTGCGGGACACGGTCCGATGACGAGGCACGCCGGGATTCGCGCCAGGCAAGCCCGCAGCCGGCCCTTGCCCTCGCAGCGGGCATCGGTGCCGCCGCTGTCGGCCGGCAGGCGCAAGCCGCTTATCGCAGGTCCTCGCATCGGACGGTGGCGGCGCCCGCGGTCACGTCGACGTTGCCGAAGGCGGCCGTGAAAACGCCGTCGCTCGTCACGCGGAACGGCGTGTCGATTCTTGCCAGGTCCACGCCGCGCGCGCGGAAGCAGGCCAGCGGGATCGCGACCTCCTGCCGACCCTTGCCGGCCAGGCCAGTGAACAGCCTGGTCGCATCCAGCGGCGTGCCGCAGGCGGTGCCGCCACAGGCCATCGCGATCGTCACCTTGCCGGCGGGCGCCTGCTGCACGATCGTGTCGAAGCGCAGCACGCCCTTGTCCGCCAGCGCGGCCGGCAGCGCGAGCGGCTTGCTGCCGTGCGCCTCGAACGCCGCCGGCGCCGTCCACGTGACGAGCTTCGCATCCTGCTGCGTCTTGATCTGGGCAATGGCCACCGAGATGCCCGCCAGGCTCGTACCCGCATTGAGGTCGGCGCCCAACGGCTGCACGGCCGTGCCGCTGACGATCCGCAGCGGGAAGCTCGCGCGATCCGCCTGGCCGTACACCGGGTAGGTATCGGACGCGCTGCAGCCGCCGGGCGGATACGTCGCATCCAGCGTGCCGATATGCGAACGCTGGCCGCGCTTAAGGCCGTAGCCGTACGCGAACAGCGGCGCATAGCCGGCGTCGCCCACGTTCAGCGGCGTCTGGCACACGGATTTCGGCCAGGAGAACGACAGCTTGCCCTTGAACTCATAAGGCTTCGCGCCCTTGCCGGTGACGAGCAGGTCCGACACGCCCTTGCCTTCCGTGCCCGGCAGCCAGGCCGCGACGAACGTGTCCGACAGGTTCAGCAAATCGTTCACCCACAGCGGGCGGCCGGACAGGAACACGGTCACCACGGGCTTGCCCTTGCCGTGCACTTTCTGCAGCACCGCCAGGTCTTCCGGATAGCGGCTCGAATGGCGCAGCGTCCCGGACGGCACGATATCGCCGTCCCCTTCCGCATAGGGCGCCTCGCCGATCACGGCGATGACGGCATCGAACCTGGCCGGATCCACGGCGGCGGCGTCCGCGCTGTACGTGACGTCCGCGCCGGCCGCCTTCAACCCCGCGAGGATCGTCTCGGCCTTCGGGAAATCGGCGTTCGTGTTCGCCGTGCCCTGCCACGTCAGCGCCCAGCCGCCGGTCTGGTTGGCCATGCTGTCGGCGGCCTTGCCGACGACGAGGACGCGCTTGTTCGTGGCCAGCGGCAGCGCCGGTCCTTCGTTCTTCAGCAGCACGAGCGATTCGCGCACCGCGCGGCGGCCCAGGTCCTTCGCGAGCAGCGCGTCGTCCTTGCCGGCCCATGCGGATTGCGACGGGCGCTTGTCGAACACACCGGCGCGCAGCTTCACGCGCACGATGCGGCTGACGGCGTCGTCGATGCGCGCCATCGGAATACGGCCCGCCTCGACGTCCCTGATCGTATTGGAAATGAAGGCCTTCCAGTCGTTCGGCACCATCACCATGTCGATGCCCGCGTTGATGGCCTGGGCGCAGCCGTCGTTGCGGCAGCCCGGCACTTCGCCGTGTCCGTTCCAGTCCGTGACGACGAACCCGTCGAAGCCCATCTTGTCCTTCAGGATATCGGTGAGCATATAGCGGCTGCCGTGCACCTTGCCGTAGTCCTTGCCGGCCGCCACGTCGTTCCATGAATTGAACGAGGCCATGACCGTCTGCGCGCCCGCCTCGATGCCGGCGTAGTATCCCTGCGCGTGGATATTCATCATGTCGCGCTCGCTGACCTTCGCGACCCCCATATTGATGCCGAACTCCGTGCCGCCGTCGGCCATGTAGTGCTTGATGCTGGCGATGACGTTCGCGTCGTCCTTCAGCGCGCCCTGCAGGCCCGTCACGTATGGACCGGACAGGCGTCGCACCAGTTGCGGGTCTTCCGAAAAGCTTTCGTAAGTGCGGCCCCAACGGTCGTCGCGCACGACGGCGACGGTCGGGCCGAACACCCATGCGATGCCCGTCGCGCGCACGGCCTTGCCCGTCGCGGCGCCGATGGCCTGCACCAATTCCGGGTCGCGCGCCGCGCCGAGGCCGATATTGTGGGGGAACATGGTGGCGCCGTAGACGTTGTTATGGCCATGGACCGCGTCCGTGCCCCAGATCATCGGGACCTTGACCGCCATGTCCGTCGCCATCGAGGCGTCGTAGAACGCGTCGGCCAGCTTCAACCAGTCGCCGGCGCTTGCGTGCTTGTCGTTGTGCGGCCAGCTGCCGCCGCCGTTCAGCACGGAGCCGAGGTAGTACGTGCGCATGTCGTCCGGCGTCACGGCCTTGAGTTCGGCCTGCGTCATCTGGCCGATCTTCTGCGCAAGCGTCATGCGGCCGACGATCTCGCGCACGCGCGCCTCGAGGGCGGCGTCGGGCGCGATCGCGCTCTTCAGGTGCGGCCAGGCCGTGATCTGCGGCGCGGCCGTCGCGCAGAACGCGGCGGCGGCCAGCGCGGACGCGACGGCGAGCCGGATGTGGCTGGGGCGATGGGTGGTCATGCGAGGTCTCCAGAGGCGGTTCGTTATCATGAGGGGTCGATTGGAAACGATTCCAATCGACCCGGCAGATATTGACTGCAAACGCGCGCGCTGTCAATCACCCGCTCTCGTTTACAGCCCCCGCAGGAACGTGCGATACCATTTCGCGCTGTCCTTCAGCCGGCGCTCCTGCGTGGCGTAATCCACGTGCACGAGGCCGAATCGGCGCAGATAGCCTTCCGCCCACTCGAAATTGTCCAGCAGGCTCCACGCGAAATAGCCTTTCACGGGCACGCCTTCGGCCACGGCCTGCCGTAGCGCGGCCAGGTGGCGCATCAGGTAGCGTCTGCGTTCGACGTCGCGCACGGCACCGTCGCCCGTCACCACGTCGTCGTAGCACGAGCCGTTTTCCGTAACGTACAACGGGCCGGGACGGTAGTCGCGGTCGACCCGGGCCAGCAGCTCGGACAGGCCCTGCGGCGCCACGGGCCAGCCCATTGCCGTGATCTCCCCTTGCGCCGGCAGGATGCGGGCGCCGAGCGGACCGTGGTCCGGACCATGCGCGACCGTCTCCGGGAAGTAGTAGTTCACGCCGAGGAAGTCGGTCGGCACGGCGATGTCGTCCAGGTCGCCCGGCAGCACGACCGGCGCCGCCTTGCCCACTTGCGCGAGCGTCGCTTCCGGATAGCCGCGGCCGTACAGCGGGTCGAGGAACCAGCGGTAGCGCAGGCCGTCGTGGCGATCCATCGCGGCGACGTCCTCCGGCGAGGCGCTCGCGGGCCGCAGCGGGTGCAGGCTGAGCGAAATGCCGACCTGCGCGCCGGGCACGTTCGCGCGGATCACGGGCACCGCCCTTCCGTGCGACAGCAGCACGTGGTGCGCGACCTGCAGCGCCGTGCCGAGGTCCGTCAGGCCCGGCGCATGCCAGCCCTCGTAATTGCCGATGATGGCCGTGCACCACGGCTCGTTGTGCGTGATCCAGTGGCCCACCCGGTCGCCGAGGCGGCGCGTCACCGCGTCGGCCATGTCCACGAACGCGTCGACCGTGTCGCGCGACGCCCAGCCGCCGCGGTCCTGCAGCCATTGCGGCAGGTCCCAGTGGTACAGCGTGGCCCACGGCTGCAGGCCCCGCTCCAGCATGCCGTCGACGAGGCGGTCGTAGAAATCGAGGCCTTTCGCATTCGGTGTCTCGCTCACCCCGTCGCAGATGCGCGGCCATGCGATCGAGAAGCGGTAGGCGTTCAGGCCCAGGTCGCGGCCGATGTCGAGGTCCGCCGGCCAGCGGTGGTAATGGTCGCAGGCGACCGCGCCGGAGGAACCGTCGCGGATCTTGCCGGGCGTCGCCGCGAACCGGTCCCAGATCGATTCGACCCGGCCGTCCACGGTGCCGGCGCCCTCGATCTGGTACGACGACGTCGCGCAGCCCCACAGGAAATCGGAGCCGAAGTCGGCGCGCTGCGGCGCCTGCGGTTCCGGGCCGTCGGCGCCCGGGAAGATATCGTAGGTGGTCATCGTGATGTATGTCGTTGTGATTGGAAAGCTTTCCAGAGGCGCCGCAAAAAAAGGCGCGCATGCGGCGGCGCGCCGGATCGGGAAGTCGGGTCAGGCGGCCTTTCGCTTCGCGCTCGGGGCCTTGGCCAGCGAGGCGCGCAACGTCACGCTGACGGGGAATTCGCGCGTGACGGGACGGCGCATGTCGTAGCACAGGTTCAGCAAGGCGTTGATGCCGTTCTGCGTCATCTCGCGCCACGGCATGTGCACGGACGTGAGGCGCGGCGCGGAGAAGGCGGCACTCGGCGTGTCGTCGTAGCCCAGCACGGACAGGTCGTGCGGCACCCGGATGCCCGCCTCCTGGAAGTACGACAGCGCGCCCACGGCCATCTCGTCGTTCGCGCAGAACAGCGCCGTGCACGGGTAGCCCGAGTCGAGCAGCTGCTTGGCCGCGGCCCAGCCGCCGGCCGGCGAAAAGTCGCTCTCCAGGCGCCAGATCTTCGCGGGGTCGATGCCGTTGTCACGCAGCTCGCTCATGAAGCCGTCGATACGGGCGCGGTTGTCTTCCAGCTGGCGCGGGCCTTCGACGACGGCGATCTTGCGGTGCTTGTGGTCCAGCAGCGCGCGCGCCGCGAGACGGCCGCCCAGCGTGTGGTCGACGGTGAAGCACTGGTCGGACATGGAATCGAAACTGTGGTTCAGCGCGACGAGCTGGCCGGACTTGGCGCCCAGCGCGGTTACGTCTTCTTCCAGCAGCGCGCTCGTCATCACCACCAGGCCGTCGCAGCCGCGTTCGACGAGGAATTCGACGCCCTCGATGGCCTGGCGGCGCTCGTCGCCGAGGCCTACGCCGAACGCGAGCACCATGTGCACGCCGGCCGCGCGCAGTTCCGTGTCGATGATCTGCAGGATCGGCGTGTAGAACGTCCCGCTCAGCACGGGGATGTACACGCCGACCATGCGGCTCGTGCCGGACAGCAGCGCGCGCGCCGCATGCGACGGCCGGAAGCCCAGCTCGTCGATTGCCTTCTTCACGCGCGCCAGCGTCGCCGGCGACACGGAGCCCTTCCCGCTCACCACGCGCGACGCGGTGCCCAGTCCCACGCCGGCCAGCTTCGCTACGTCCTTGATAGTTGCCACAAAGTGTTCCTCAATGCTGTCGATTCGTCCGAAGGATACTGCATTTGCCGCCTTCCAAGGCGGCTTCTCGTCGTTGCCGTGTCTAGAGGCGATTTCCGGTGGCCGGGTCGAACAGCGACACCCGCGCCGTGTCGATCGAAAAGGCCACGCGCTCGCCCAGCGCGTAGCTGCGGGCATCGTGCACGAGCGACGCCAGCGTCGCCTTCCCGCGGCGCAGCCACACGACCTGGTGGTTGCCCATCGGTTCCACCAGCGTCACTTCGCCGACGAAGTCGCCGTCGGGCTGGATCGCCACGTGCTCGGGGCGGATCCCCAGCACCGCGGACCGTCCGGCGGGACGCGACGCGTCTTCCTGCAGGTAGCGCATGCCATCCGCCTCGAAACGTCCCTGCGCGTCCAGCGTCCCTTCGACGAACGCCATCGCCGGCGCGCCGAGGAAGCCCGCGACGAAGCGGTTCGCGGGTCGCTCGTACACGTCCAGCGGCGTGCCGATCTGCTGGATTTCTCCGCCCTGCATGACGACGATGCGGGTCGCGAGCGTCATCGCTTCCACCTGGTCGTGCGTCACGTAGATCATCGTCGAGCCGAGCGTCTGGTGCAGTAACTTGAGTTCGCGGCGGAGTTCCGCGCGCAGCTTGGCGTCCAGGTTCGACAGCGGTTCGTCGAACAGGAACACCTGCGCCTCGCGCACGAGCGCGCGCCCGATCGCGACGCGCTGCCGCTGGCCGCCCGACAGCTGCGCGGGCTTGCGGCGCAGCAGCGCATCCAGCTGCAACATGGCGGCGGCGCGGTCCACGCGGCGACGGATCTCGGCCTTCGGCGTGCCGGCGATGCGCAGGCCGAACGACATATTGTCCTCGACCGTCATCGTCGGGTACAGCGCATACGACTGGAACACCATGCCGATCCCGCGCTCGCTGGGGTCGGCGTCGGTCATGTCGCGGCCGCCGATCTCGATGGCGCCGGAATCGCTGTCGACGAGGCCCGCGATACTGTGCAACAAGGTCGACTTGCCGCAGCCGGAGGGGCCGAGCAGCACGAGGAATTCGCCCGGTTCCACGCAGAGGTCGAGGTCACGGATGATGGGCTTGCCGCCCAGGACGATGTTCAGTTTGCGCAGCGAGACGTTCGCCATCCCCTATCCTTTCACGGCGCCGGCAGCGATGCCGCGCACGAACCAGCGGCCCGAGACGAAGTACAGCGCGAGCGGCACGAGCGCGGTGAGGATCGTCGCCGCCATGTTCACGTTGTACTGCCGCACCCCGGTCGTCGTGTTGATCACGTTGTTCAGCTGGACCATCATCGGCATGTTGTCGCGCCCCGCGAACACGAGACCGAGGATGTAGTCGTTCCACACGCCCGTTACCTGCATGATCGCCGCGACGACGACGACCGGCAGCGACATCGGCAACATCACCTGCAGGAAGATGCGCCAGAACCCGCCGCCGTCGATGCGCGCGGCCTGGAACAGCTCGTGCGGCACATTGCAGTAGTAATTCCGGAACAACAGGGTCATGACGGGCATGCCGAACACGAGGTGCACGAGCACGATCGCGGGCAGGCTGCCGAAGATGCCGGCCAGCGCCATCACGCGCACGAGCGGGTAGATCATCACCTGCACGGGCACGAACGCGCCCGCCATCAGGATGCCGAACAGGAGGTTCGCGCCGCGCGGCCGCCAGAACGACAGCGCGTAGCCGTTCACGGCGCCCAGCAGGATGGTCAGGATCGTCGACGGCACGGTGATGGCGACGGAATTCCAGAAGCCGGTACGCACGCCGTCGCACGCGGCGCCCGTGCACACGCCGCTCCACGCGAGGCGCCACGGCGCCAGCGTCGGCGCGTGCGGCAGCGCGAAGATGCCGCCCTGGCGGATCTCGTCCATCGACTTCAGCGACGTCACGATCATCACGTACAGCGGCAGCAGGAAGAACAGCGCGGCGCCCAGCAGGAACACGTACAGGCCGATGCGGGCCGGCGTCCAGCGGCGGCGTGCGCGCCGGACCGCCTTCCGCGGCACGGCGACGGGTGTCGTGGCCGGCAGCGGCGGGACGATCGATTCCATTTTCATGCGGCCTCCTTGCGGCTGCGGGCATAGGCATAGGGCGCGAGCAGCGCGAGCACCGGCACGAGCAGCACGATCGCGCCGGCCGACGCCAGGCCCACGTTCGAGCGCAGGAACAGGTGGTCCATGATGAATTTCGCGGGCACTTCGCTGGCGATGCCGGGTCCGCCCTGCGTCATCGCGACGACGGCATCGTACAGCTTCGCCACCGCGGTCGCCAGCAACAGGAGGACGGTGGCGATCGTCGGCCACAGCATCGGCAGGACGATCTGGGCGTACACGCGCCAGGCGGGGATGCCGTCCAGGCGCGCCGCCTTCCAGATTTCCGGATCGACGCCGCGCAGGCCCGCCAGCATCAGCGCCATCACGAGGCCGGACATCTGCCACACGGTGGCGATGACGACGGTGTAGATGGCGAAGTCCTGCGACACGATCCAGTCGAAGCGGACGTCGTGGAACCCGAGCGCGCGCAGGCTGCCGTCGATGCCGTCGCCCGGCGCCAGCAGCCATTGCCACACGAGGCCTGTCGCCACGAACGACATCGCGTACGGGTACAGGAAGATCGTGCGGAACACACCCTCGCCCTTCACGTTCTGGTCGATGAATACCGCGAGCAGGAAACCGATCACGAGGCAGGCCAGCACGAACAGCACGCCGTACGCGGCCAAGTTGTGCAGGGAAAGCATCCAGCGCTCGTTGTCGAATAGCCGGTGGTACTGGGCGAAGCCGATGAAGTGCCCGGATGGGAACGTGCGCGAGCCGGTCAGCGAAATATAAAAGGTCCACAGGCCGGCGCCGAGATAGCCGAGTGCGGCGACGAGGGCCATCGGCAGCAGCGCGGCATAAGGCGTCACACGGGAGAGCTTCAGGGTCGCCATGTCAGTAGCGCAGCGCCGACGCGATGCTGTTCTGGGCCCGTTCGACGGGCATGCTGGTGTTCCAGTAGGCGGTCAACACGTCCTGCAGCGCGCCGTTCTGGTCCGGAGTCAGGTACACCTCGGCGACGCCGACGGGTCGCTTCGGGTCGCGCAGGATCGCCATGCCCTTGCGCGCGCACGCGTCGAACTGGCTGTCGTCCGCATCGAGCCGCACGGGCACCGAGCCTTTCAGCTTGTTGAACGCGAGTTGCACGCCCGGATTCTCGACCACGCTCGCGAGCAGTTTCTGCGCGCGCAGCGCACCCGCATCGTCCGTTTTGGGGAACACGAACACGTCGCCCTGGATCAGGTAGGGGCTGTCCGCGCCCAGGCCCGGCAGGCAGCCGAACTGGCGGCCCGGCGCCTGGCCGGCGGCGATGAATTCTCCCTTGGCCCAGTCGCCCATGATCTGCATGCCGGCCTTGCCGCCGATGACGAGCGCCGTCGCGTCGTTCCAGTTGCGGCCCGGCGACGCCGGATCGACGTAGCCCTGCAGGCGCTTGTACGCGACGAGGACCTTGCGAAATTCGGCGGAACGGATCGCGGCCTGGTCGCGGTCCCGGATCACCTTCAAATATAGCTCGCGCCCGCCCATGTTCGACAGGACCATCGAAAACAGCAGGATGTCCTGCCACGCCTGGCCGCCGTGCGCGAGCGGGATCACGCCCGCCGCCTTCAGCTTGTCGAGGGCCGCGAACAGCTCGTCCATCGTCGCGGGCTCGCGCGTGATGCCGGCCTTCGCGAACGCCGCCTTCGAGTACCAGATCCACGTCTGCATGTGGATGTTCATCGGCACGGCATACCAGTGGCCGCGCACCTTGATCACGTCGACGATGGGCGCGGGCAGCACCTGGTCCCAGCGGTCGCGCCGGGCGAGATCGTCGACGGGATTCAGCAGGTCTTCCTCGATGATGTCGAGGAACTGCTTCGATGTATTGAACTGGGCGGCGGTCGGCGGATTGCCGCCGATGATGCGGTTGATGGTGACGGCGCGCGACTGGTCGCCGCCCGCGATGGCGGTGTCGACCCACGTGCCGCCGGCGTCGCGGTAGGCCTGCTCGACCTGCTTCACGGCGGCCGATTCGCCGCCGGACGTCCACCAGTGGATCACCTCGGCCCGTGGACCGCCATGCGCCGCGCTTGCGGTCGCGCACAGCCATGCGCACAGTGAGGCGCACAGCAACGCCCTGCGGGTTCCGTACATGCTGTCTCCGTGATGGCGTCCTGGCGGGGCCGGCGCCTTTTTTATACGTACTCGGCATCCCATGGAAACGTTCCCATGGGCATGGTCCGACTATAACATCCCAAAAAAATCAGTGTCAAACAAAACAACTCCCTAGCCTGCCGCCTGCGCGCACACGGCCTGGACGTGGCGCCGCAGCCACGCGTGGACGGGGTCGGCATGCTGGCGCTGGTGCCAGCACTGTTCCACGTCCACGGCCGGCAGCGCGAACGGCAGCGCAAACGTCTGCAGCGGCATCGTCGTCATCGCCCACTGCACGAACGGCGCCGGCATCACGGCGACGAAGTCGGACGCCAGGGCCATCGCCAGCGCGGCCTGGAATCCCGGCGCGACGAGGGCGACGGTGCGGCGCAGGCCCCGCTCGGCCAGGGCCACGTCGACCGCCGCGCACGAGCGCCGCCCGGGCGACGTGGCGATGTGCTGCCACGCGACGAATGCCTCCGCCGTGATTCTGGCGCGGCGGCGCCCGGCGCACAAGGGGTGGCCGCGCCGCACGACGCCGACGAACGACGCCGTGAACAGCCGCTCGGTGAGGATGCCCGGCTCCGGCCCCTTCACGACGAGGATGTCGAGGTCGACCTCGCCGCTGCGCAGCGCGTCCGGATCCCGGCTCGCGCGCGGCAGGAACTGCAGTGCGGTGCCCGGCGCCTCGGCGCGCATCGCGGCCGCCAGCCTTGCCGCCCACGCGCCGGCGAAACCGTCGTTGGCGCGGATCGTGAACGTCCGTTCCAGGGTCGCAAAATCCACGCGCGGCGGCTGCAGCACGCCGCGCACCTGGTCGATGGCGTGGGTGACCGCCTCGCGCAGCGCCAGCGCGCGCGACGTCGGCACGAGGCCGCGCCCGGCCGGCACGAACAGCGGGTCGCCGAATGCATCGCGCAGCCGCGCGAGGCGGCGGCTCATCGCCGGCGCGCTCACGTGCAGGCGTTGTGCCGCGCCCGCCACGCTGCCCGCCTGCAGCAGGGCGTCGAGGTCGACGAGGAGATTGAGGTCGAGCGTCTGGAGGGTCATCGCGAATGCTGCATACAGTGCACGGGTTGCCTGCAAGGATATCACTTTACGCACAGCCCGCGGCCGGATGATGATGGCGGCATGAATACACTCTTTCCCCTGCTGGCCGTGTGCATCTGGACCGGCAACACGCTGGTCACCAAATCGGCGGCCACCGCCATCGCACCGGCCGCCATCGCCTTCTACCGTTGGGTGCTCGCCGGCGCGATCCTCACGCCGTTCGTCGCGCGCGCCGTGTGGCACAAGCGCGCCGTCGTGGCGCGGCACTGGCCGAAACTCGCGCTGCTGGGCGCCCTCGGCATGGCGACCTACCAGGGACTGGCCTACCAGGCGGCGCGGACCACGACGGCGATCAACATGGGCGTGATCGTCGCCACGATGCCGCTGATGTCCGCGCTGCTGGCCGCGGCGGCCGGCGGCGAGCGTCCGACGCGGGCGACGATCGGAGGCGCCCTGCTGTCGCTGGCCGGCGTGGTCGTCCTCGCGGCGCAGGGCGCGCCGGCGCGGCTGCTCCACGGCGGACTGCATCCCGGCGATGCGTTGATGGTCGTCGCCGTCGCGTCGAACGCCGTGTATGGCGTCCTGCTCAAGCGCTGGGCGCTGCCGCTGTCGACCTGGGAACAGCTGTACGTGCAGATCGGCTTCGGCGTACTCTGCCTCGCGCCGTTCTGGTGGTGCGCGCCCGCCTCGCCGGTCACGGCCGCCAACCTGCCGCTGGTCCTGTACGCCGGCACCGCCGCGTCGATCGGGGCGCCGTTCTGCTGGATGAACGGCATCAAGCGGATCGGCCCCGCGCGCGCCGCCGTCTTCATGAATCTGCTGCCGCTGCTGGTCGCGCTGGGCGCGTGGGGATTGCTGGGCGAACGGCTGCGCGGCTACCACGCGGCCGGCGGTGCGCTCGTGCTGGCCGGGCTGCTGTGGAGCCAGCGCCGCTCACGGCTTCACTGAGGTTTCACCAAGGCTTCCCGCAGCATGTCGAACAGCGTGCGCGCGGCCGGGGCCATCGTGTGGTTGCGCTTGGCGATCAGGCCCAGGGTCCGGTGGATGGCCGGGTTCACGAGCGGCACGCCGACGATCGTGTCCTGACGGCCCGGCAGCACGGACAGGCCGGGCACGGCGGCCACGCCCATCCCCGCCTCGACGAGGGCCAGCACACCGGACACGTGGTTCACCTCGCACAGGATCACCGGGTGCTTTTCGACGCCGGCCAGCGCCGCGTCGATGACGGTACGGTTGCCGCTCGACGTCGCGACCGAGATGTAGCGCTCGTTCATGGTCTCCTTCCAACTGAGCTCCTTGCGGCCCGCGAGCGGATGGCTGCTGCGCATCGCCAGCACATAGCTCTCCACGTAGATCGGCTCGAACTCGATCTCCGGGTTTTCCGCGCCGGTGAAGTTGATGCCGAAATCCGCTACGCCCGCCAGTACGAGGTTCAGCACGTCCTGCGCGCTCTCGTCGTGCACGCGCACGCGGATGCGCGGGAAGCGCTCGCTGAAGCGCGCCAGGACGTCCGGCAGGAAGTGCCACACGGCGGACGGCACGCACGCGAGCGTGACGGAGCCGGTGCGATGGGCCGCGAGATCGGCCACGCCGAGCACCGCGTCTTCCAGACCGTCCAGCGCCGTGCGCACGTTGACGAGGAAGGTCTGGCCGACGTTCGTCAACTGCACGCGGCGCGTGGTCCGCTCGAACAGCTTGACGCCCAAGCTGTCCTCGAGCTTGTCGATGCGCCGGCTCAACGCCGACTGGGACAGGAACAGGTCGGCCGCGGCCTGCCGGAAGCTGGCCCGTTGCGCCACGGCCACGAACGCCTGCAAGTCATGAAGATCGTAATGGATGCGCATGACGCAAGAATACGCTGGAAATTTGCAATTATCAAATCATTCGTTTTATCGGATGATCTAGCCACTTACCCATCAGCCTCGCCAAGAAGGCATCACAAGGAGACACCGTGCGCCAATCCTGCGCCCTCACCGTATTGCTGCTTGCCAGCGGCACCAGCCTCGCCCAGACCAGCGTCAATCTCTACGGCATCGTCGACGTCGGCCTGCGCGCCGTCGACGGCCTGGCCGGCAGAACGACATCCGTCGCAAGCGGCGTGAACCAGACTAGCCGCTGGGGCCTGCGCGGCCAGGAGGATCTCGGCGGCGGCTGGAAGGCCGTGTTCCGGCTCGAAGGCGGCATCAGCGCCGACACCGGCACGCAGGCCAAGAGCGACCGCCTGCTCGACCGCCAGGCCTGGGCCGGCCTCGATTCCCCCTACGGCCAGCTCGCCCTCGGACGCCAGGCCAACCTGATCTCCGACGCGCTGGTCCCCGTCGACCCGCTCGGCAAGCGCGACGCGTCGTTCAACCCGAACATCAACGTGGCGGGCCTCTCGAACACGGCGTTCGGCACGCATGCGTTCGGGCGCCAGTATGGTCCGAGCGGCTACGCGGACAACTTCTACCGCCTGGACAACACGGTCAAGTACACGGCGACCGTGGGGCCGTGGCAGGCGCGCGCCGCGTATTCGGCGGGCGAAGTGGCCGGCGATGCGGGCGCCTCGAGCAGCCACGGCGTCGCTCTCGCGTACCAGCACCCGGACTGGGTCGTCTCCGGCGCGACGATGCAGTTCCGCAGCCGCGACGGCCTGCCGCTCGATGCGTGGAGCCTCGGCGCCGCCGTGCGGCTCGGCGCCTGGCAGGTGAAGGCCAACGCGGCGCGCAACGACGCGGACACCGGACCGGCCAGGACCGTGCATCAGCGCGTGCTGTCCGCGGGCGTAAGCCGCCCGCTGGGGCGCGACCTGCTCGTGACGGCCGCCTGGTACAGCGTGCGGCGCGAGGCCACCGGCTACGTCGACGACGGCTTCGACCGCGGCTTCCTGTTCGTCGAAAAGACGCTCGCGCCGCGCACCACGGCGTATGTGGAAGCCGACTACACGGCCTGGCGCGGCGATGCCGCGTCGAAGGACCGCCACGGCACGGGCGTCACGCTCGGCCTCATGCAGAAATTCTGACAAGGAGACCCTTATGCACATCAAGACCACCCTGGCCGCCCTCGCCTTCGCCACCGCCGGCATCGCCCACGCCACCGACGTGCACGTCGTCAGCTCGGGCGGTTTCGCCCAGGCCTACAAGGACTTGTCCGGGCCGTACGAGCGCGTGAGCGGCGACAAGCTCGTGTCCGAGTGGGGCCCGTCGATGGGTGCGACGAAGCACGCGATTCCCGCGCGCCTCGCGCGCGGCGAACATATCGATGTCGTCATCATGGTCGGCGACGCACTGGACAAGCTGATGACCGAAGGGAAGCTGGAACCGGGCAGCAAGGTCATCCTCGCCGATTCCCCGATCGCGTGCGCCGTGCGCCATGGCGTGCCGAAGCCCGACATCGGCACCGTCGACGGCCTGCGCCAGGCCTTCCTGCATGCGTCGAAGGTGGCGTACTCGGACAGCGCGAGCGGCGAATACATCAAGCGCGAACTGCTGGATAAACTGGGCATCCAGCAGCAGATGCAGGGCAAGGCCGCGCAGATCCCGGCCACGCCGGTGGGCGAGATCATCGCGCACGGCGAAGCCGATTTCGGCTGCCAGCAAAGGAGCGAGCTGAAACCCGTGCAGGGTATCGACATCGTCGGCGTGCTGCCGGCCGAGGTCCAGTTGAAGACGCAGTTCGCCGGCGCCATCGTGCGCGGCGCTCCCCACGCGGACGCGGGCCGCGCCCTGCTCCGCTTCCTCGCGGCCCCCGCGAACGCGCCCGCCATCGAGGCCACCGGACTCGAACCCGCCGCGGCGCAGCACTGAACCCACTCCGGAGACACATCATGACCAGTCAAACCACCGTCGCGGCGCGCGTCGCGACAGCAGCACCCGCGCGCGGGCCATCGAAGCTCGGCGCCGTCATCCGCGTCACGAGCGGGAATTTCATCGAGATGTACGATTTCTTCCTGTTCGGCTTCTACGCGAACCAGATCGCGGCCGCGTTCTTCCCGGCGACCAGCGAGTACGCCGCGCTGATGATGACGTTCGCCACGTTCGGCGCGGGCTTCTTCATGCGGCCGCTGGGCGCCATCTGCCTGGGCAGCTACGTCGACCGCATCGGCCGCCGCAAGGGTCTCGTGCTCACGCTCGGCATCATGGCATCGGGCACGGCGCTGATCGCGTTCGTGCCCGGCTACGCGACCATCGGCCTCATGGCGCCGCTGCTCGTGCTGGCCGGCCGCCTGCTGCAGGGCTTTTCGGCGGGCGTGGAACTGGGCGGCGTGTCCGTCTACCTGTCCGAGATGGCGACGCCGGGCAACAAGGGATACTACGTGAGCTGGCAGTCGGCCAGCCAGCAGGTGGCCGTCGTATTCTCCGCGGCGCTGGGTTATGGCCTTAATCACCTGATGCCGAAGGAGGTCATCGCCGACTGGGGCTGGCGCATCCCGTTCTTCATCGGCTGCTCGATCATCCCCGTCGTCTTCTACATCCGCCGCTCGCTGCAGGAGACGCAGGCGTATCTCGCGCAGAAGTCGCACCCGACCTTCCCCCAGGTGATGCGCACGCTGACCCTGAACTGGCCCATCGTGACGGCCGGCGCCATGCTGGTCGTGATGACGACCGTCGCGTTCTACCTGATCACCGTCTACACGCCCACGTTCGGCAAGAGCGTGCTGAAACTCTCCACCGAGGAGAGCCTGCTCGTGACGCTGTGCGTCGGCGTGTCGAACTTCATCTGGCTGCCCGTGATGGGCGCCCTGTCGGACCGCATCGGCCGCTGGCCCGTGATGGCCGTCTGCTCGGCGCTGGCCGCCGTGACGGCGTATCCGGCCTTGTCGTGGCTGATCGCGCATCCCAGCTTCGGCAATATGGTGATGATCGAGCTGTGGCTGTCGTTCCTGTACGGCAGCTACAACGGCGCCACCATCGTCGCGCTCACGGAAATCATCCCGATGCAGGTACGCACGACCGGGTTCTCGCTCGCCTACAGTCTCGCGACCGCGCTGTTCGGCGGCATGACGCCGCTGTTCTCTACGTGGCTGATCGAAGCCACGGGCGACAAGGCCGCACCCGGCTGGTGGATGGCGGGGGCCGCCGCGATCAGCCTGTTCGCGACGTTCCTCGTCTACCGCGGCATCGTGAAGGAGCGCGTGGCCGTCAATTGAAGCGGCCGGCCGCGCCGCCGACGCTGTAGCGCCCCGCCCCGAGCAGGGCGATGGCGACGGCGACGCCGAGATACATGCCCTGCAGTTCGAGCGCCCAGCCGCCCGTGTCGCTCAGGGTGAAGAACTGGCTCGTGTGGACCAGCAGCAGCGCGACGATCATGTTCACGACCACGACGAGCGCCGCGGCGCGCGTGAACACGCCGAACAGGATCAGCAGCGGCGCGATCACCTCGCCAATGTAAACGAGATAGGCCAGGGCGCCCGGCAGCCCCGCCTTGGCCAGCATGCCGCTGATGAAGCCGACGCCCCCGATCAGCTTCGACACGCCGTGAAACAGGATCAACACGGCCAGCACGGCGCGCAGGAGCAGCTTGCCGCCATCGTCCATCTGGTTTTGCATATCCCCTCCTGGAGTGAGCACGACTGTATACTCCCATGGTACGCCACCTGAAGAGAACCAGCCGTTGATTCCTGATCCAGACAAGAATGCCCGCGTGCGCGGCGTGACGTCGATCGCCGCCATGCGCGACGCCATCCGTGACGCATCACGCAAACTCCCGCCGCTGACCGCCGTCCCCCGTTTCCGGACTCTCGATCGCGCCGCCTTCCGCGCGCAGGCGGAACGCGGCCTGCCCTTCATGATCACGGGCCTCGTGGGCCGCTGGCCTTTGTGCGCCTTCACGCCGGCGGCATTGCGCGCAAGGTTCGGCGACGTGCCCGTGCGCGCCCGCGTGGGCGACTACATCGGCACGGCGTTCGCGCCGGACCGCGCGATGCGGGACCTGGCGATGGGCGAGTACCTGGATCTCGTCGCGGACTGGAAGGACGGCTTGCCGCCGTATGTCGGCAACCTGGAAATCAATGCGTTGAATGCGATGTGCCACTGGCCCAGCTACTTCGGCAAGATGGGACCGCCCCGCTTCTGGCTCGGTCCGGCCGGCACGGTGACGCCGCTGCATTGCGACTACGACGACAATATCTTCGCGCAGATCTGGGGCACGAAAAGAATCTTCCTCGTTCCGCCCCACCACGACGAGTTCCTGTACGTGCGCGAAGCGAATCCGGTGCTGTTCGGGTCCCCGTTCGATCCGGAGCGGCCCGATTTCGATGCGTATCCGCTCGCGCGCCGGGCGGCGCCGGTCGAATGCATCGTCGAGCCCGGGGACATGCTGTATGTGCCCGCCGGCTGGTATCACCAGGTGCGGGCATTGACGTTCGCCTTGTCCGTCAACCGCTGGGCCAGGGCGATGCCGCTCGCGCTGAAGGACGTCCCTTCGCTGCGGCTGGCAGCGCCCTGAGCGGCATTTACGCCTTGTGCTTGCGGCGGCGCGCGGCGCCCAGCAGGCCCAGGCCGCCGCAGATCAGCGCCAGGCTGGCCGGTTCCGGCACGTCCGTCGACGGCGTCTTCGCGGTGTACGTGTAGGTGACCTTCGCGACGCCCGATGCGGCCGTGCTGAATTGCGTGAGCAGGTTGCCCGAACCGTTGCCGCTCGACGCGCCGACGGCGTTCAGGCCCAGGTTGATCGTGCCACCGCCCAGCGCCGAGAACAGGGCGAAATCGCTCGCGCTGCTGCTCACGAAGAAGTTCGCGCCCGAAGCCGATACGGAACCGGTCGAGCCGCCCGACGTGCCGTCGAAGTTGATGCTGCCGTCGAACGCGCTGAAATTGAAGGTCTGGCTGAACACCGGGTTCGTCACGACCAGCGTGCTGTTGTCCGGACGGGTCAGGCCCAGCAGCGAGCCCAGCGACAGGGTCACGGTGGAGGCCGTCGCATCCAGGCTTTCGGCATTGCCGTTGCCCTGCACGACGCCGGACAGGTCGAAGCGGATCGAGGTCAGGTTACCGAGGCTGGTGTCGAATTTCGAAAACGACAAGGTATTCGACCAGTTGGTCGTGGCCAGGGCGATACTGTCGGAATAGCTGAGCGTGCTCGCTTGTGCGGATGCGAACGGGAGGAATGCGGCGGTTGCCGCCAGGGCTGCAAGTGTCTTTTTCATGTGTCCTAGTTGAATTTCAATGTTTGGTTGTTAACGGGTGATGCAGATTTCCATTATAACCATAATAATGAACAAATTTCACTAGTGCATGTTTTCTTTTACACAATTTCAGTGTCAAGATTGCAATCTGTAGCCGACGGCGGTTTCGGTCAACAGGTGCCGCGGCTGTGCCGGATCGTCTTCCAGCTTCTGGCGCAGGTGTCCCATATAGATGCGCACGTAATGGCCATTGTCCGCGTTCGACGGCCCCCACACCTCGCGCAGGAGTTGCGGCGCCGTGACCACGCGGCCCAGGTTCGCGATCAGCACGGACAGCAGCTTGTACTCGGTCGGCGTCAGGTGCACGGGCTGGCCGTCGCGCTGGACGGTGCGCTTGTTCAGGTCCACCTCGACCCGGCCGAATACGATGCGTGCGGACGCGTCGCCGCCCGCCTTGTGCTGGCGGCGCAGCGCGGCGCGCACGCGTGCGAGCAGTTCGCCGATGCCGAAGGGCTTCGTCAGGTAGTCGTCCGCGCCGGCATCCAGCGCCGCGATCTTGTCCGCCTCGTCGATGCGCGCGGACAGCACGATGATCGGCACGGGGCTCCAGGTGCGCACGTCGCGGATCAGTTGCATGCCGTCGCCGTCGGGCAGGCCCAGGTCGAGGATGATGAGATCGGGCGTGCGGCTGCCGGCGTCGATGCGGCCGCGCTTCAGCGTCTCGGACTGGTGCACCTGCCAGCCCTCGCCTTCGAGGGCCATGCGGACGAACCGGCGGATCTGCGGTTCGTCCTCGACGATGAGGGCGACGGGTGCGGCGGACTCAATGCTCATGCTGGTCGGTGAAATGGTGATGGTGTTCGGGGTCCGGCAGCGGAGGCGGCTCGCCCAGCGGCAGGCGCAGTTCGAAGCAGGCGCCGCTGGCCGGCAGGTTGAACGCACGCATGCGGCCGCCGTGGGCCTCGACGATGGCGCGGCAGATCGCCAGGCCGAGGCCGACGCCGGAAATGGATGACTCCTGCCGGCCGCGCACGAATTTCTCGAACAGCGCGTCCGCGCGGCCCGCCGGCAGGCCCGGGCCGTCGTCGCACACGGCGACGACCAGCATGCCCTCTTCCGCGCGCGCCGCGATCGTCACGTGCGCGTCCGGCGGCGTGTACTTGCCGGCGTTTTCCAGCAGGTTGCACAGCACGCGCTCGAGCAGCGCCGCGTCGAACCGCACGAGCGGCAGGCCGCGCGGGATGTGCGTGTCGACGGATCGTCCGCCCAGCTGCCAGCGGCAGGCCCGCAGCGCGCTGCCGATCGTCTCCTCGACCAGTTGCCACTCCAGGTTGAGCTTCACGCCGCCGCTCTGGATGCGCGCCATGTCGAGCAGGTTCGCGACGAGGGTGCTCATGCGCCGGGCCTCGTCGCGCAACGCGTTCGCCAGTTCCATCTGCGCGGCGGCCAGCGCCGGGCGCGACAGCGTGAGCGATTCGGACAGGCCGACGAGGCTCGTGAGCGGCGTACGCAGATCGTGCGACAGCGCGGCCAGCAGCGAGTTGCGCAGGCGCTCGCCCTCCATGCGCACGACGGCGTCCTGGGCCACGTCCACGTAGTGCACGCGCTCGAGGGCGATGGCGGCCAGCGCCGCGAAGGCGTCCAGCAGTTCGCGCCGTTCCGGCACGAGCAGCGCGGCGACGTCGGGCACGCGCACCGCGAGCACGCCGCGCGAGCGCATCGGCGCCAGCAGCGGCAGGTACAGGTAAGGATTGCTGGGCAGCGTGGGCGTCCCGGCGCCGGCCGGCGCGCCATGGTCAAACGCCCACTGCGCGGCCGCCATGTCCAGCACGCTGAGTACCGGCGCGCGTTCTTCGCTGGCCGGGTCCGCGACCGGCCAGCGCAGGCGGCCCGCATCGTCCGGCAACAAGATCGCGGCGCGGGCGTCGAAGGTGCGCGCGAGGAAGCGGCGGGTGATCTCGAACACCTGCTCCGTCTGCAGCGCGACGGACAGCGCCCGCGCGAATTCGTACAGCGCGCGGGTGCGGGCCTCGCGTCCGGTCGCGCTTTCCGCCTGCTCGCGCAGGTCGGACGTCAGGCGCGCCGTGATCCAGCCGACGGCCAGCATCACGGCCAGCGCGACGGCGTACTTGAATTCGCTGACGTCGTACTGGCGGCGCGGCGCGGCGATCACGAGCGAGCAAAAGCCGACCAGGGTCGCGAGGATCGCGGGGCCGCGCCCGAGGCGGATCGCGACCAGCACCACCGTCAGCAGGAACAGCATGGCGACGTTGGCCACGTCCAGCAGCGGCAGCAACGGCAGCGCGACGCCGGCGGTGGCCAGGCTCGCGCCGGTGGCGGCCAGGTAGGGGCGCGGGGCGGGCCTGGCGCGCGCCCGCGGTCCGGCGACGCCGGGCGTCGACGGCGCGGCGACGTCGACCAGGTCCAGTTCGGGCGCGGCCTGCACCAGGCGACGGGCGAACGGCACATGCCACCACGCCGGCCCGTGTTCGCGCGCCAGCACGGCCGTCGTGCAGCCGTGGCGGCGGGCGTAAGCCGCGGCGACGGCGGGCGCGTCGCGGCCTTCCAGCACGGCCGTGACGGCGCCCCGGGCATGGGCCTGGCGCAGCAGCTCCAGGGTGCGCAGGCGGGCCACTTCGCCGCGGCGGCGCGTGTGCGCGTTCTCGACGAGGATGGCGTGCCACGGCACGTCGCAGAGGGCCGCGAGCCGCGCCGCCGCCGCCACCGTGGCTTCGTCGCCGGCGTCGGCGCGCAACACGGCCAGCACCGTGCCTGTCTTCGATTCGGAACTCTGCATGCGAGGATGGTAAGCGATCGCCCGTAAACGCGGCATAAATTCGCGGCATAAATTTTGCCGCCCGCCCCTCGCCGATAACGGTGGGTCAGCCGAACAGCTTGAGCGCCGTCTGCGCCACCAGCCCGCCCTGGTGCCGCGCGCCATCCAGCTCGTTGGCGCTAGGCTGGCGCTGCCCCTGGCCGCCCGCGATCGTGCTGGCGCCGTACGGGCTGCAGCCGGTGATCTCGTCCAGCGTCATCTGGCCCGCGAAGCTGTACGGCAGGCCGACGACCACCATCCCCAGGTGCAGCAGGTTCGTGATGATCGAGAACTGCGTCGTCTCCTGGCCGCCGTGCTGGGTCGCGGACGACGTGAACGCGGCGCCGACCTTGCCGTTCAGCGCGCCCCTGGCCCACAGGCCGCCCGTCTGGTCGAGGAACGCGGCCATCTGCGACGGCATGCGGCCGTAGCGCGTGGGCGCGCCGATCACGATGGCGTCGTAGTCGGGCAGTTCGTTCACGGTCGCGATCGGCGCCGGCTGGTCCAGCTTGAAATGGCCGTTGCGGGCGACGTCGTCCGGCACCGTCTCCGGCACGCGCTTGACGTCCACGGTCGCTCCCGCCGCGCGCGCGCCTTCCGCCAGCGCGTTCGCCATCTGTTCGATGTGTCCATACGTCGAGTAATACAGCACCAGTACCTTCGCCATAGCCGTTCCTTTCCGTCAACCCGGCGCCACCGGCGGCGCCCTGCCCTCGCTTGCCCGCTTGGCAACGATCCGCACATGCTACTCCATCGTCGACTCTTCCGGCGTCTGTCTTAATGCAAGTACAATGGCGGCCTGATGAAAGCCCGCCACTACCTGATCCTCATGGCCGTCGCCATCCTTGTGCCGGTCACCGTCATCGCCGGCGCGGGCCTGTCCATGCTCCTCGACTGGGAACGCGAGTCGCGGATCCACAGCGTCGAGTCCAATGCGCGCGCCACCGCGCTGCTCGTCGACCGCGAGGTCGCAGCCGCCCAGGCGGCGCTGCGCGCGCTCGGCAACTCCGACGCCATGCGCCGCGGCGATTTCGCCGAAGTCCACCGCGAGGCGGCCGCGATGAACGCATCCACGCCGTGGACGTGGACCCTGTTGATCGACTACGACGGCAGCCCGCTGATGAATACCCTCGTCCCGTACGGCACCCGCCTGCCGGGCCATGCGGGCCCCTGGGTCGCGCAGGCGTGGGACAGCCAGCG
Organism: Massilia orientalis; assembly: GCF_030411975.2. Taxonomy (NCBI): domain Bacteria; kingdom Pseudomonadati; phylum Pseudomonadota; class Betaproteobacteria; order Burkholderiales; family Oxalobacteraceae; genus Massilia; species Massilia orientalis. The sequence continues at coordinate 280,219 of NZ_JASNRB020000003.1, forward strand.
GCCGCACGTGTCCGGCTACTTCGTCGGCGCCCTGTCGCGCAAGCCGACCGTCTCCGTCGACGTGCCGGTGCCGCGCACCGCCGGCGGGCGCTGGGTGCTGAGCCAGATCTTCGACGCCGGCCATTTCGCCACCGTGTTCGCGGACAAGGGCATCGGGCCGGACTGGGTCGTCGGGATCATCGACCGCGACGGCGTCTCGATCGCGCGCAACGTCAACGACACGCTCGTCGGCACCAAGGCGCGGCCCGAATTGATCGCGGCGGCCCGCGCCGCGAACAGCGGCATGGTGCGCCACCAGACGCGCGACGGGGTCGAGGTCTACGACATCTTCACGCACAGCGACGCCACCGGCTGGACCATCGCGATCGGCGTTCCCGTCGCCGAGATCGAGAAGGCGGCGCGGGCCGCCGCGCTGTACGCGGGGCTCGCGCTGCTCGCGCTGATGGGGCTCGCGTTCGGCATCGCGTCGTTCCTCGCCCAGCGCCTGACCGTGGCGCTCGACCGCGCGCGCCGCACCGCCGAGGCCTTGCCGCTGGGCGCGCCCGCCCGGCCCGCGCCGACCCGGGTGCACGAGGTCGACGTGCTGCAGGACGCGCTGTACCACACGAGCGAAAACCTGGCTCGCGAGCGCGCCGCGCGCACGGCGCTCGAATCGGAACGCGAAGCGCTGCTCCAGGGCGAACGCGACGCGCGCCGCCTGGCCGAAGCGCAGAGCGCCGCCAAGGACAACTTCCTCGCCATGCTGGGTCACGAACTGCGCAATCCGCTCGCCGCCATCGCGGGCGCGCTGCGGGTGCTCGACATGCCCGCCGCGAACGCGCAGATGACGGCCCATGCGCGCGCGATCGGCCTGCGCCAGACGCGCCACCTGACCCGCATCGTCGACGACCTGCTCGACGTGCGCCGCATCCGGTCCGGCAAGGTGGAACTCAAGACAACCCCGCTCGACGCCGGCGCGCTGCTGCTGCACTGCTGCGCGACGCGCCAGGTCGTGGACGCGTGCATGCACGCGTGGACCGTGTCCGTGCCGGCGCTGTGGGTCGACGGCGATGCCACGCGGCTCGAACAGGTGTTCGACAACCTGCTCCACAACGCCATCAAGTACACGCCGGCCGGCGGCGCGATCGCCGTGCGCGGCCGCGCCGAAGACGGCGCCGCGGTGTTCGAGGTGAGCGACACCGGCATCGGCATCGAACCGGCCACGTTGCCCCTGATCTTCGAGGCGCTCGTGCAGGGGCCCGTCAGCATCGACCGCGCGCAGGGCGGCCTCGGTCTCGGCCTCGCCCTCGTGCGCGAACTCGCGGCGCTGCACGGCGGCAGCGTGACGGCCGCGAGCAGCGGCGACGGCCAGGGCAGCACGTTCACCCTGCGCCTGCCGCTGGTGGCCGCGCCGGCGCGCGCGGCGGATCCGGAACCGGACGCCGCGGCCAGCGCCGCGTGAACGACGCCTAAGCGCACACGGGTTCGTCCTGCAGGCGGTACGGCGACGCGCGGGCCCAGTCCAGCAGCAGCGCGGCCGGCATCGGCGCGGCGACGAAATAGCCCTGGGCCTCGTCGCAGCCGAGCGCCTGCAGCGCGTCCCAGATACGCGCATTGCTGACGCCTTCCGCGACGACGCTCATGCCGAGATCGTGCGCCAGGTGCACGGTGGATTTAACGATCGACGCGGCGCGCCGGTCCTCGATCATCTGCATCGTGAATCCGTGGTCGATCTTGATGACGTCCACGGGCAGGCGGCTCAAATAACTCAGCGACGAATAGCCCGTGCCGAAATCGTCGATGTACAGCCGGAACCCCATCGCGGACAGGCGTTCCAGCTCGGCGATGCTCTCCGCCGGGTTCTGCATCAGGCTGCTCTCCGTCATCTCCAGGCCGATCAGGCCCGCGCACGAGCCATGCCGTTCCAGCAGCTCGCGCAGGTGTTCGGACAGCGACAGCGCGGCGATGTCGCGCGCCGACAGGTTCACGGCGATGGGCAGCCGCACGCCCTGCGCGCGCCAGGCCTCGCTCTGGGCGACGGCGCTTGCCAGCATGTGCTGCGTGAGCACGTGGATCAGGTCCGTGGATTCGATCAGCGGCATGAACGTCTCCGGACCGATGCAGCCCTTCTCCGGGTGGACCCAGCGCACGAGGGCTTCCGCGCCGACGATCTCGCGGCCGACCATCGTCACCTTCGGCTGGCAGAACAGCTGGATCTGGCCCGCCTCGATGGCCGCGCGGAAGTCGCCGATCAGCGACAGGCGGTCGGGCGTGTGCGGGTCGTCCTCGGCCGCGTAGACGGCGACGTTGCGCCCAAGGTGCGCGGCCTGGTACAGCGCGATGTCGGCCTTTCTCAGCAGCGTGTGGAAGTCGAGGCCTTGCAGCGGCGCGAGCGCGATGCCGACGCGCGCGCCGATCTCGTATGAGATGCCGGCGACCGCGAACGGCGCCTCCAGCGCGCGGTGGATGTGCTGGGCCCAGCGCCGCGCCTCGTCCTCGTCGGCGCCGTCCAGCACGATCGGAAAGCGCGCATCGCAGCGCGCCACGACGCCGGCCTGGCCGACGACGGCCGCGAGGCGGTCGGCCACGAGCGCGAGCAGCACGTCGCCGTACAGGTGCGTGAGCGCGTAATTCACGTCGCGGAAGCGCACGAGGTCGACGATCAGGCAGGCCAGCCGCGCCGGACCGCGTCCCCGGCCCGCGCCGCGGCGCAGCGGGACCAGCCGGTCGTCGACCTCGTTCTCGAAGCGGTTCATGTTCGGCAGGCCCGTCACCGTGTCGTAGTACGCGAGGCGCCGCACGTTTTCCTCGGCGCGGCGGCGCTCCGTGACGTCCTGCACGAGGCCCAGCATCTTGACCACGCGGCCCGTCGCGTCGCGCCTGACCTCGGCCACGGAATGCAGCCAGCGGACCTCGCCGTCCGGCCGGATCAGGCGGAACTCGATGTCGTACTTGTAATCGGGGTCAAGCAACGCCCGTTCGCGCGCGCGCTCCGCCATGGGCCGGTCGTCCGGGTGGATGCGGGCGTAGATCTCCGCCGTCGTGACGGGCGTCTCGTCCGGGCGGAAGCCCATGATCCGGTAACCTTCCGGCGACGACGTCACGTGCGAATCGCTGGCCGCGTCCCAGATCCAGTTGCCGATCAGGGCCAGCGCCTGCGCGCGCAGCAACTCGTTCTGCGTGTCGCGCAGCTGGACTTCGGCCTCGACGTGGCGCGTCACGTCCTGCAGGACGACGAGCACGGCGTCGCGGCCGCCGTATTCGATGGCGCAGCGCTGCAGGATGGCGTGGTGGATCTCGCCGCGCGCCCCCGCGATGTGGCGCACGTGGGAATGCAGGCGGCAGGTCTCCGGACGCAGCGCATCGGCGTCGTCCGCATCGCGCGCATACAGCTCGGGCAAATGCATGCCCAGCAACCTGTCGCGGGTAAAGCCGAGCAGCGCCAGCGTCGCGTCGTTGGCATCGAGGATTTCCCGCGACACGGGGTCGCAGACCAGCATGGACAGCTGCGTCCCTTCGAGCAGGGGCCGGCACCATGCGCTCGCATCCGCGCGCGGGGACTGTGCAGCCATGGCTTTCCTTTCCAGTCGATGAGGGACCACAATACAGTATAACGCAATCATCGATAACAAAATTTCATCAAAGACCTGTCAAGATAGACAGGTAGCCCGCTTTTCGGCCATCCTCCAGAATGGCCCGCCCCGCTTTTTCCACCCCTCTCAGATGGAGCACACATGACGAACAACGTACGCTGGGGGATCCTCGGCACCGGCCGGATCGCCCGCGATTTCGCCACGGCCCTGCGCGACACGCCGGGCGCCACGCTCGCCGCCGTCGCCTCGCGCGATCCCGCGACGGCCGCCGGATTCGCCGACGAATTCGATATTCCCCTGCGCCTGGAAGGCTACGACAGCCTCGCCGCCTGCGCCGACGTGGACCTCGTCTACATCGGCACGCCGCACGCCATGCATGCCGAGAACGCGCTGTCGATGCTCGCCGGCGGCAAAGGCGTGCTGTGCGAAAAGCCGTTCGCGCTGAACCGCGGCCAGGCCCAGCATGTCGTCGCCCTCGCGCGCAGCCGCAAGGTATTCCTGATGGAAGCCATGTGGACGCGCTTCATGCCCGCGCTGGACGAAGTCAAACGCATCCTCGCCTCCGGCGTGCTGGGCGAGGTGTCGCAGGCCAGCGCCGATTTCGGCTTCGTCGCGTCGGGCGGTCCGGAAGCGCGTCTGTTCAACCCGGCCCTCGGCGGCGGCGCGCTGCTCGACGTCGGCATCTATCCGCTGTCGATCACGGCCTACCTGCTGGGCGCCGTGGAATCCGTGCGCGCCCAGGCGGAACTGGGGCCGACGGGCGTCGACCTGCAGACCGTGTTCACCCTGCGCCACGCGGGCGGCGCGCTGTCCACGTGCGCCTGCTCGCTGAAGGCGCGCACGCCGGGTCTCCTCACCTTGTCCGGCCGCCACGGCCAGCTGCGCCTGGACGCGCCGTTCCACCGTCCGCCCACCCTCACCCTGATGCTGGCCGACGCGCCGGCCCGCGTCATCCCGACGCCGTATCTCGGCAACGGCTACGTGCACGAGGCGATCGAGGCGCAGCGCTGCTGGAACGAAGGCCTGATCGAAAGCCCGGCCATGACGCACGAGCAGACCCTGCACCTGATGGGCGTGCTGGACGAGATCCGCGCCCAGACCGGCGTGAAGTATCCGGGCGATTGACATGACTCCCGGCGCGCGGCATACTCGCCGGTGTTAGCGCTATCAATACAACGACCGGAGACACAGATGGCCGCATTCCCTCATCCCGCCGGAGCAGTCCGATGACGGCCGCCCTGCCCCAGGCCGCCGCGGCAGCCACACCCGCGGCGGCGCCGCTGCCCTGGCGCGAAAAGCTGGCCTACGGCGTGGCCGACATGGGTTTCAATTTTTACTGGACCAACGTCGCCACGTTCCTGCTGATCTTTTATACGGACACGTTCGGGATCTCGGCCGCCGCGGCCGCGACGATGATGTCGACGATTAAGATCATCAACGCGTTCACCGACCCGATGATCGGCGCCGCCGCCGACCGCACGGACAGCCGCTTCGGCAAGTTCCGTCCGTGGCTCGTGTGGATGTGCGTCCCGCTGGCCGGCGCCGCCGTCCTCACCTACACGACGCCCGGCCTGGAAGGCGACGCGAAACTCGCCTGGGCCTACGGGACGTATTTGCTGATGATGGTGTGCTACACGTGCGTGAACATCCCGTACAACGCGCTGTCCGGCGTGATGTCGGCCGATCCGCAACAGCGCTCGACCATCAACGGCCTGCGTTTCATCTTCGCGTTCGCGGGCAGCACGCTCGTGACGGCCGCGACGCCCGATCTCGTGCGCTGGCTCGGCGCCGGCAACGACCAGCGCGGGTGGCAGCTGACGATGCTGCTGTGGGGCGTCGCCGCGTCGCTGCTGTTCGTGCTCACCTTCTTCAATACACGCGAGCGCATCGCCCCGCCGCCGGGGCAAAGGAACGCCGTGTGGCGCGACGTGCGCGACCTCGCGGGCAACCGGCCGTGGGTGGTGCTGTTCTTCCTCGCCCTGATCATCATGGTGACGATCACCCTGCGCACCGCCAGCGCCGCCTATTACTTCAAATACGTCGTCGAGCGGCCGGAGCTGATGCGCTCGTTCGTGCCGACCTACATGGTGACGGCCGCCATCGGCGCAGCCCTCACGCCCCTGCTGACCCGCTTCATCGACAAGAAGACGCTGATGATCGTGCTGATGAGCACCACCGCCGTACTGTCCGCCGCGTTCTACCTCGTGCCGCCGGACCAGGTGTGGCTGATGTTCGTGCTGCAGGGCGGGATGGGCCTCGTGCTGGGGCCGAAGTCGCCGCTGGCGTTCTCGATGTATGCCGACACGGCCGACTACAACGAGTGGCGCACGGGCCGGCGCGCCACCGCCATGACGTTCGCCGCCGCCACGTTCTCGCAAAAGCTGGGCACCGCGGTCGCCGTCGCCGTGATCGGGTCCGTGTTCACGGCGCTCGGCTACGTCCCCAACGCCGTGCAGGCCACCGGGTCGCGCGAAGGGATCGTATGGCTCATGTCCTTCATCCCGGCGGCGTTCGCCGTCGCCGCCGTCGCCGTGATGTGCTTCTATAACCTGAATGCCAGTCAGCTGGCGCGCATCCAGACCGAGCTGGCCGCGCGCAAGCCCCTCATCGAATAAACAACGCGAATAACAACGACAAGGAAAGACCATGCTGCAACCGACCGAGAACGGCGCACGCTACGACCTCGCGAGCCCGACCGCCATGCCGAACGCCGGCGGCTTCCTGTGGAACCGCCGGATGATGATCCAGGTGACGTGCCGCGGCTACGCCACCGCCCAGTTCATGCAGCCGGAACCGGCCAAGTATTCGCACGCGCCGAACCTCGAGGCGAAAACCTTCATGCAGCCGGAGCAGGCCTATTACGCGCATCATCCGGGCCGCTTCTTCTACGTGAAGGACGAAGAGACGGGCGAGATTTTCTCGGCGCCGCACGAACCCGTGCGCGCGGCGCCCGACCGTTTCAGCTTTTCCGTCGGCCGCGACGACCTCGCGTGGACCGTCGAAAAGCTGGGCATCCGCATCGGGCTGCGCCTGGGCGTCCCGGTCGACGACGTGGCCGAGCTGTGGACTCTCACCGTGACGAACGTCAGCGGCCGGCCGCGCAAGGTCAGCGTCTATCCCTACTTCACGATCGGCTACATGTCGTGGATGAACCAGGCGGCCGAATACCGCGCGGACCTCGGCGGCATCGTCGCGTCCAGCGTGACGCCCTACCAGAAGCTGCAGGACTATTTCAAGAACAAGGATTTCAAGGACAGGACGTACTTCCTGTGCGAGACGGCGCCGGATGCGTGGGAAGCGAACCAGGGCCAGTTCGAAGGCGAAGGCGGCCTGCATGCGCCGGATGCGCTGCGCAACGAGCGCCTGGCCGGGGGCGACGCCCGCTACGAAACGCCCGCCGCGGTCGTGCAATATCGCCTCGCCCTGGATGCCGGGGCCACCGTGACGCGCCGCTTCCTGTTCGGCCCCGCGCGCGACGACGCCGAGATCGCGTCCATGCGGCGGCGCTACCTCGGCGCGGAGCAGTTCGCCGCCGCGGCCCGCGATTACGCGGCGTATGCCGACCAGGGCGCCGGCTGCGTCGAGGTCGAGACGCCGGATGCGGAGTTCGACAACTTCGTCAACCACTGGCTCGCGCGCCAGGTGTTCTATCACGGCGACGTCAACCGCCTCAGCACGGACCCGCAGACCCGCAACTACCTGCAGGACAACATGGGGATGGCGTTCATCAAGCCCGCCGTCGCGCGCGCCGCGTTCCTGCACGCGCTGTCGCAGCAGGGTACGAACGGGGCTATGCCGGACGGGATCCTGCTGTTCGAAGGCGCGGAGCTCAAGTACATCAACCAGGTGCCGCACACGGACCACTGCGTATGGCTGCCCGTGTGCCTGCAGGCCTATCTCGACGAGACGGGCGACTATGCGATCCTGGACGAACCGGTCACGGGCCACGACGGCATGGCGCTCACGGCGTATGAACGGATCTCGATGGCGATGGACTGGCTGTTGCACAAGCGCGACCACCGCGGCCTCTCCTACATCGAACAGGGCGACTGGTGCGACCCGATGAACATGGTCGGGTACAAGGGCCGCGGCGTGTCCGGCTGGCTGACCGTGGCGGCCGCGTACGCGCTGAACCTGTGGGCCGATGTGTGCGCGGCGCGCGGCGACGACTGGCGCACGGAGCACTTCCGCGCCGGCGCGCTCGACATGAACACGGCCGCGAACCTGCACCTGTGGGACGGCGCGTGGTACGCCCGCGGCATCACGGACGACGACGTGATCTTCGGCGTGAGCGACGACAAGGAGGGCCGCATCTACCTGAACCCGCAGAGCTGGGCGTTCCTCAGCGGCGCGCCGGACGAGAAGCAGCGCGCGACGATGCTGGCGGAGATCGACGGCCAGCTCGACACCCCGTACGGCGTGCAGATGTTCGCCCCGCCCTATTCCGCGATGCGCGAGGATGTGGGCCGCGTGACGCAGAAGCACCCGGGATCGGCGGAGAATGGCGCCGTGTACAACCACGCGTCCGTGTTCTACATCTACAGCCTGTACACGATCGCGCAGCCGGACCGCGCGTGGGACGCGCTGCGCAAGATGATTCCGGGACCGGGCGCGGACGACTACCTGCGGCGCGGGCAGCTTCCCGTGTTCATTCCGAATTACTACCGCGGCGCGTGGAAGGAATACCCGCGCACGGCCGGCCGTTCGAGCCAGCTGTTCAACACGGGCACCGTGTCGTGGGTCTATCGTTCGATCGTCGAAGGCCTGTGCGGCCTGAAGGGCGATGCGGCGGGCCTCGTCGTGAACCCGCAGCTGCCGTCGCACTGGCCGTCCATGCGCGTGCGCCGCGTGTTCCGCGGGGCCACGTTCGACGTCAGCGTGACGCGCGGCGCGGTCGAGCGGACGACGGTCGTGTGCGACGGGCAGACGCTGCCGGAAGCGCGCATCGGCGGCATCGAAGCGGGCCGCACGTATCGGGTCGAGGTGACGGTGCCCTGAGAGCCGGCGTCAGCCGGCACGGACCGGGCATGCGCCTGTCCGTGCAACGATTTGCGTCGCGCGTGATCGAAAGCGTATCCGTCCCGGCCGGGACGCGATCCGTTTTATGGAGCAGGTCGCCATGCGCATCCGAATCTGCCTCGTCGTTCCGTGCTTCGCCGCGCTGACGGCAGGCGCCGAACCGCTGTACACGCTGACCATCCTGCCCGAGTGGCTGCAGGCCAGCGCCATCAACAATGCCGGACAGATGACCGGCGTGATGCCGGTTCCCGGCGGCTCTCACGCGTTTTTCTTCACGAACGGCGACGTGCGCGACCTTGGCGCGCTGGGCGGCGCGCGCAGTTTTGGCTACGGCCTCAGCGACAACGGCATGGTCACAGGCGACGTCGCGCCGGCCAACCGTCCCGGTCACGCCTTCCTCTACGCCGGCGGTACGATGAGCGACCTGGGCACGCTGCCCGGCGGAAGCTCCAGCATCGGCCTCGGCGTGAACGACACCGGGCAGATCACCGGCTCGGCGACCACCGCCGCGGAGCGGACGCATGCCATGCTCGCCGGCTTTGGCGGCATGCGGGATCTCGGCACCCTCGGCGGCGATTTTTCATACGGTATCGGCATCAACGACGCCGGCCACGTGGTCGGCGCCTCGACCTTCGGTGGCGATGCATCGCGGTACCATGCGTTTTTCTATCGCGATGGGGTGATGACGGACCTCGGCGATTTCGGCGGCGTCGGAAGCTTTGCGCAAGGCATCAATGACCGCGACCAGGTCATCGGCGCCGTCGTGGACACCGCCCAGGTCGCCCGCTCCTTTCTCTACACGGACGGCACGGTGACGATGCTCGGCGACTTCGGCGGCCGCTACACGGGCACGTGGGACATCAACAACCTCGGGCAGGTGGTCGGCTACTCGACGTTCAATGATGACATCAATTCCCGGCACGGCTTTTTGTACACGGATGGCAAGCTGCTGGACCTCAATGGGTTGATCGATCCGGCACTCGGCTGGACTGTGGCGACGGCCCTCGGCATCAACGATGCCCAGCAAATTCTCGGTTACGCCTGTCGCACGAGCGACGTATGTCGGCCGGTGCGGCTGGATCCGATCACGCCGCCCGCCGTCCCGGAGCCAGGCGCACTGGCGATGTTGCTGGCAGGGGTGATCACATGCGTTGGCGCGAACACAGCCAAAAAAACAGGACCGGAAGCGCTAAGCGACCAGTCCCTAAGAGGAGATATTTGAAGAGTGCGCAGCCCCCCGCGCACCCGCACCGCCTGCCGGCGTCACCGGCTGGTAGCGCTAACAAGCAATGCTGACAGTGTAACGTTTCCACGGAAAATGTAAAGCTCAACCGGGTGATTTTTTTTCGCGGCCGTTGGCCGGATCAGGTGCTTTCCCGCTCGCGCAACGTGAAGCCGAGGTCGATCCGCCGCTCGCGCGGCTCCTTCCCGCCGATCACGTCGAGCAGCAGCGACGCCGCCTCGTACCCGATGCGGTAACGCGGCGTGTCGATGGTCGTCAAGGACGGCACCATCCATGCGGACGCCGGCAGGTCGTTGAAACCGGCGATGGCGACGTCCTGCGGCACGCGGATGTCGTGGCGCTGGCAATAATAGATGGCGCCGTGCGCAAGGTCGTCGTTGCAGAAGAACACGGCATCGCAATCCGGGAGCGTGTCCAGTGCGTGGCGCATCAGCTCGGCGCCGAGCGCGATGGTGGACGGGTCCGGCACCATGATCTCCAGCTTCGGATCGGCCAGGCCGGCCGCCTGCATCGCCTGCCGGTAACCGTCCGCGCGGCGCAGCGTGCGCTCGTCGAGCTGCGCGCCGACGAACGCGATGCGCTTGTAGCCGCGCCCGATCAGGTGGCGCGTGATGGCGTTGCCGGCGTCGTGCTGCGAAAAGCCCACCGACAGGTCGCCCGGTTCGTCGGCCAGGTCCATCATCGACACGACCGGCATGCGCGACGCGGCCAGCATGCGCTCGACCTGCGGGCTGTGCGTGAGGCCGGAGAGCAGGATGCCGTCCGGATTCGACTGCAGATACGTGAGCAGCAGCTTTTCTTCCTCGGCATCCGAATAGCGCGTATTGCCGATCAGGAGCTGGTACTGCCCATGTTCGATGGCGTCATGGATACCGTCGAGCACGGCCGTGAACACGACGTTCGACAGCGACGGCACGAGCGCCACGATCACGCGCGACTGCGCCGACGCGAGGGCCCGCGCGGCGCGGTTGGGCACGTAGCCCAGTTCCACCACCGCCTGCTCCACCTTGGTTCGAGTCGCCTCGGACACCAGTTGCGGCTGGCTGAGGGCGCGCGATGCCGTCATCGTCGATACGCCCGCGTGCGCCGCCACCTCTTCCAGTGTAGTCCGCCCCGTTCCCCTTACCTTACCTGTACTGCTTCTGCTCATTGTCATTTTTTTCGTAAATGCTGACCACACTGCGGGCCGACCATGGATTGCGCCACGGATTGAATATTTTGTCAATGTTTGACATGCAATCGTTCCCAATCCGCGCCGCGTCGAATCACTGTCGAGTCCCGTCCGACTGCTCCTACAATCGCCTGACGCCTGCGCCGATTGTCGGCCCCGGCAGACGGCCTACCATGGCATGTCACGTACCGTTCAAGGAGACGATTATGCCGAGCGAACAGGACCACAAAGGCAAGGGCAAGCAAGGCCGGAACTATGATGAGCTGAACAGTGCCGGCAACCAGCAGAATTCCGACCTGGCCAGCGGCCCGGGCGACAACGCGCAGCGCGGCGACCAGGGCAACCTCCAGAGCGGCAACCTCGACCAGGGCAACCAGTCGCAGTCCGACCTCGGCAGCGGGCCCGGCGACAATTCGCAACGGGGCAGCCGTGGCGGCGGCAACATGCAGAGCGGCGGCCAGGGGAGCCGGTCGGGCCGGAACCGGTTGACGCCGGACGATCTCGATACGGACGAGTCCCTGTAACACCACCACGGGCCCGTCCACTGGGCGGGCCTGTCCCATTGCATGATGTTGTGTTTACGCGTCACTCGGGGGAAGAGTTGCCGCGCGGAATGATACAATCTTCCGTCCGTGCGCCTGCGCCGGCTCCTTCCGCATCATCCCCGGTCTGACTGGAAGCACATCATGAACGCGCCGGCCCTGCCCGCCTCCGCCGCCGACTACATCGCGCATATCGATCTTGCCTTCGAACTGATGGTCGTGCTGGACGCGTCCGGCCGCATCGTGCGCGCCAACGCGGCGGCCGGGGACATCCTCGGCTACAGCCCGGTCGAGCTGGCGGGACGTCCCGTGCGCGAGCTGCTGCATCCGGACGAGCGGGCGGCCCTGGACACGCTCACGGCCGACCTGCTGGGCGGCCGGCCGTGCCACGAGCGCGAACTGCGCTGGCGTCGCAAGGACGGCGCGACGATCTATCTGTCGCTGTCCGCGCGCTGGTCCGCGCGCGCCAGGCTCGTGTACGCGAGCGCGCGCGACGTCACCGCGCACCGCGCGGCGCGCGACGAACTGAGACGCTCGCGCGAGCGCATGAACGACATGCTGGAGAGTATCGGCGACGCGTTCTTCGCCATCGACCGCGACTGGCGCATCACGTACGCCAACCGCAAGGCCGGCGCCTTCATCGGCGTGGACGTGGCGCCGAATGTCGGGCGCCACCTGCTCGAGGTCGCGCCCGCGCTCGAGGGCACGGCCATCGTCGAGCACTACCGCCGCGCGCTCGCCAGCGGCGAATCCGGCTTCTTCGAAGCGTACTGGCAGCCGTCGGCGACGTGGGTCGAGGTACGCTGCTACCCGACGCCCGACGGGCTCTCCGTCTACTTCCATGACGTCACCGCCAAGCGCGTCGCGCTGGACGCCGTCCGCAAGAGCGAGCAGCGCTTCCGCAACCTGTTCCAGGAAGCCGGCGACAGCATCGTGATCGCCGACGCCGACCTGCGCATCATCGCCGCCAACGGCCGCGCGTGCGCCCGCTTCGGCTACACGGAAGACGAATTCATCGGCATGTCCGTGAGCGACATCGACGGCCACCACGCCTACACGTCCGGCATGCTCGACAGCCTGCGCGCCGGCCAGACGCACCTGCTGCGCATGGCCAAGCGGAGAAAGGACGGCACCAGCTTCCCGGCCGAGGTGCACATCTCGCGCTTCGAGGACGGCGGCCAGGAATACTTCCAGGCCATCATCCGCGACCTGACGGAGCGCGAGGAAGCGGAGCGCCAGCTGCGCGCCAGCGAACGGCGCTTCCGCGAAGTCATCGAGATGACGCCGGCCGGCTATGTGCTGGCCAGCGCGGACGGCCGCGTCCTCGACGTCAACCCGGCGCTGTGCGCACTCTCGGGCCACACGCGCACCGCGCTGCTCGGGCGCACGCTCGACGAGCTGTTCGTCGCCTTCCCCTGGCACGGCCTCGCGGCGCACGACGCCGACGCCCCCGTGCAGGGCGTGGAGGCGGTGCTGCGCCACGCCCAAGGCGGCGCCGTGCACGTGCTGTTCAACGGGAGCGTGCGGCGCGACCCGTGCGGCAACGTGGAATCCGTGACCGGCCTGATGAGCGACATCACGGACCGCAAGCAGGCCGAACGCCGCCTGCAGCAACTGGCCACGCACGACACGTTGACGGGCCTGCCCAACCGCGCGCTGCTGCAGGAACGCGTCCAGCGCATGCTCGACGAGTGCCCGCACGGCCGCGCCGTCGCCGTCATGTTCCTCGATCTCGACCGCTTCAAGGAAGTCAACGATTCGTTCGGCCACGAGCTGGGCGACGCGCTGCTGTGCGAAGTCGCGGCGCGGCTGCGCAAGGTGATGCGGCCGGGCGACGTGATCGCCCGCCTCGGCGGCGACGAATTCGTCGTGGCGGCCGAGTGCGCGGGCGCGCAGGATGCCGAAGTGATCGCGGCCAAGCTGCTCGACGCGCTGGCGCTGCCGGTGCGCGTGGGCGGCCAGGAAGTGACGGCCGGCGGGTCGATCGGCATCAGCATGTTCCCGCACGACGCCGGCACCCGCGAGCTGCTGTTCCAGACGGCCGACACGGCGATGTACGGCGCCAAGCGGGCGGGCCGCAACCGCTACCGCTTCTTCGAGCCGGCGATGACGCTCGCGGCCCAGGCGCGCATGGCGCTCGAGATGGCGCTGCGGCCCGCCCTCGCACGCGCCGAGTTCGAGCTGCACTACCAGCCGCGCATCGACCTGCGCACGATGAACGTCGTCGGCATCGAGGCGCTGATCCGCTGGAACAGCGCGGACTTGGGACGCGTCTCGCCGGGCGAACTCATCGCGATCGCCGAGGAGACGGGCCTGATCCTGCCGATCGGCCGCTGGGTGCTGAACGAAGCGTGCCGCCAGACGCGCGGCCTGATCGACCGCCACGGTCGCACCATCCGCGTGTCCGTGAACGTGTCCGCGCGCCAGCTCGCGCAGCCGGGGTTCGTCGACGAAGTCCGCGCCGCGCTGGCGGACACCGGCCTCCCCGCCGACTGCCTCGAAGTGGAACTGACGGAAAGCGCCCTGATCGAAGACATCCCCCGCACGGCCGCCATGCTCGACGAGCTGCGCGCGCTGGGCGTCAAGCTGGCCGTCGACGACTTCGGCACCGGCTATTCCGGCCTTGCGTACCTGCGCCGCTTCCACATCGACGTGCTCAAGCTGGACCGCTCGTTCGTGCTGCAGGCCGACGGCCGCATCAGCGCCTTCGACTTCATCAAGGCGTTCGTCGACATGGCCCATGCGCTGAAATTGTCCGTCGTGGCGGAAGGCGTGGAAACGGCCGAGGTGCTCGACTTCCTGCGCGCGGCCGATTGCGACGAGGTGCAGGGTTACCTGATGGCCCGGCCGATGCCGCTGTTGGCGCTCGAGGCCTGGCTGGTCGCGGCGACCGAGGGTTAGCGCGCGGCGACGGCGGCGCCTGCCGCCGTCTCCTCCTCCGCCTCTTCGGGCGGCACGAGCAGCAGGAGCCGCCCCTCCAGCGCTTCGAAGCGCAGCGGCAACCGCATCCGGCACACTTCCCCATCCGTCGCCGTCTTGAGCTTGCGCCGCGCCGACAGCAGCGGCGCGCGCACCGTCATGCTCCGGAACGCGAACGCCTGGACATCCTCCGCCGCGCCCAGCCGCCCGAGCGCCCCGCGCACGAGCAAACCCAGCATCCGCAAGCGCCCGACGGGCCGCGGCGCGATCGCCACCAGCCGTCCTTCCTCCAGCGCATGGTCGAGCGCGTGCATGCCCACCTGTTCCATCTGCAGGCGGTTGTTGCCGACGAAGACCGTGGGCGTGCGCAGGCGGCGCGTCTGGCCGTCCAGTTCGAGGGTGATGCGCAGGCTGCGGTAGCCCCGCAGCGCCGTCTTGATGGCCGACACCAGGGCGACGACGCGCGAACGGCCGTACTGGCGCTTGTCGTGCTCGCGCTCTTCCAGCAGGTGCGGATACATGCCGACGCTCGCGTTCACGAGGAAGATGCGCTCGTTGAGCAGGCCGATCTGCACGGGCCGCACGCGTGCTTGCAGCAGCGCGCGCACGGCCTCGGCCAGGTCTTCCGGGATGCCATGCGTGCGGCCGAAATAATTGAAGGTTCCCTGCGGCAGCACGCCGAACACGCAGCCGTGCGCGACGGCCGCATGCGCGACCGTGTTGAGCGTGCCGTCGCCGCCCGCCGCGACGAGGATGGCGCCGTCGCGCGCCGCCCGCCCGGCCATGACGCGCGCGGCGTCCTCCAGCTTCGCCGCGTCGTGCACGACCTCGAGTTCGCACGACCGTCCCGCCGCACCCAGCACGTCGCGGATCGTCGTGCAACGCAGGTCGGTCTCGGTCCGGCCGGAGCCGGCATTCAGGACAACGTAGAACGGGGCATCGGGGCGCACAGGTTCGGGACGTGATGCGGCGAGCATCGCCGTCGATCTCCATGGTCGGTGGTTGAACGGGCAAGCGCAGGATAGCAGCATTCGCGCGACCGGCTCGCCCGGCTGAACGTGGCGAACGAAATGTAACTTCAGCCCCCATTCACCAGGATGGCGCATTCCCCGTCGCCCGTGCCAATGTCAACAATTTCGCTACGCGCAGCACTACCCGCGAAGCGATATACTCGCAAGCACAATCATAATTTCATCCTATCGAATCGCGCCGCCCAGCCAACGCGGCGCGCTTCCTGCACCACACGCACAGCATGAGAATCAGCAAAGAGAAGGCCGCAGACAACCGCGCCGCATTGATCCGCGCCGCGAGCAAACTGTTCCGCGAACGCGGCATCGACGGCGTCGGGGTCGCCGAGATCAGCAAGGAGGCGGGTCTCACCCACGGGGCGCTGTATGCCCATTTCCGGTCGAAGGACGAGCTGGCGCTGGAAGCCCTGTCGTATGGCCTCGACCAGGCCAATTCGCGCATGTATTCGGGCACGGTGGACGGCATGCCCGACCTCGCGCGTTTCCTCGACCGCTACCTGTCGCTGGAGTCGCGCGACGACTTCGGCAACCGCTGCGCGATGGCGGCGTCGGCCAGCGAGATCGGGCGCCAGGACAACGCGCTCAGCGCCCGCTTCGCCGAGGGCTATATGGTGATGGTGCGCGCGTTCGAGCGCCAGATCGCGCAGAACGAACCGGGCAGCGACGCCCTCGCCCGCGCGATGGTCGTCGTGTCCACGATGATCGGCAGTCTCGCGGTGGCGCGCGGCGCCGCCAAGGGCAACCCGGCCGTGTCCGAGCAGGTGCTGCAGGCCACCCGCAGGCTGGTGGACGAGTTGATGCGCGCACCCGCGCGGACTAGCGTTACTTCGTGACGCCGATCGGGGTGCGGTGGCCGCCCTTGAACGTGTACAGGGTCAGCACGCCGTCGCGGATGTCGCCGTGGGCGTCGAACGCGATGGTGCCGGTGACGCCCGGATAGCGGACCTTCGCCAGCTCCGGCAGGTATCTCGCCGGCGCACTCGATCCCGCCTTGTCCATCGCCGCTGCGATCGCCAGCACGGCGTCGTACGAATACGGCGCGATGATCTGCACGTCGATGCCGAAGCGCTTTTTATAGTCGGCGCGGAACTTGTCCATGCCGGCCTTGCCCTTCTCTTCCACGCCGCCCGCTTCCGCGCACACGACCTGGCCATCCGTCATCGTATTGCCCGACAGCGGCTGCATGGCGTCCGAGCAGATGCCGTCGCCGCCCATCATCTTCGCGTTGATGCCCAGCTGTTTCATCTGGCGCAGCATCGGGCCCGCGACGGCGTTCATGCCGCCGAAGAACACGAGGTCCGGGTTGCCGGCGCGGATGCGCGTCAGGATGGCGGCGAAGTCCGTCGCCTTGTCGTTCGTGAATTCACGCGCGACCGGCTTCACGCCCTGCTGGCGCAGGCTGTTCGTGAATTCCGTGACGAGGCCCTGGCCGTAGGCGGTACGGTCGTCGATGACGGCGATGCGCTTCGCGCCCATCGTCGTGACGGCGTAGCGGCCCAGCGCGCGGCCCAGCTGGATGTCGTTCGCGACGACACGGAACGCCGTGTTGTAGCCCAGCTGCGTGTACTTCGGATTCGTGGCCGACGGCGAGATCTGCGGGATGCCCGCGTCGTTGTAGATCTTCGCGGCCGGGATCGTCGTGCCGGACGTCTCGTGGCCGATCACGGCGTTCACTTTCGCATCCGCCAGCTTCTGTGCCGCGGTGGTCGCCGCCTTCGGGTCGCCCGCATCGTCCTCCGGCACGAGCACCCATTTCACCTTCTTGCCGCCGATCGTGGCGCCGCGCGCGTTCAGCGCGTCGATCGCCATGCGCACGCCGTTTTCGCTGTCCTTGCCGAAATGGGCCACCGGTCCCGTCATCGACGCCACATGGCCGATCTTCACGGTCTCCTGGGCCGTGGCGACACCCGCCGCGGACAGTGCCAACACCAACAACGCTTGCTTCTTCATTCCATCCTCATCTAAAACTGCGATTCTTTATACCAATACGCTAGGGTAGCGCGGATGAGCCGATTTCACAAGTCTTGCAAGGGAACCCAGAATTTCAGGCACAATGGGATTTTGGTTTTCCGAAGTCCACGATGACAGCCGACTCTCCGTCACCGCTTCCCTCACTGGGCGCCGCCACCCTGCTGCGCGCCCTGTTCAAACGCCCGCGCCGCCTGAACGGCGTGCGCACCCCGCGCACCGCATACGTGCTCGACAGCATCGATTCGAACCAGCTGCGGCGCTACCGCCAGGCCCTCGGCTTCCGCGACGACGGCATCCCCGTCACCTATTACTACCTGCTGGCCCAGCGCGCCCACGTGGCGACGATGCTGGACGACGCGTTCCCGTTCCGCCTGCCCGGCACCGTGCACACGGAAAACGCCCTCCGGGCGCTGTCCGAGCCACTACGCGACATGCCGCTCGTGCTGTCGACGACCGTCAACATCCGGCCGCCGGCCGAGAACGGCGCCGTGTATGCAGAGCTGGACACCGTCGCGCGCCAGCAGGGCACCGACATTTTTACGTGCCGCAGCACCTACCTCGTCGTGCGCGGCCAGGCCGGCCGGAAACGCCGCCAGGAAGCGCGCGACCTGCCCGTGCTGACGGGATGGCGCCTGCCCCGCAATACCGGCCGCGCCTACGCCCGCATCTCGGGCGACTGGAACCCGATCCACCTGTGGACGTGGAGCGCGCGCCTGATGGGCATGAAGCGCCCGATCGTCCATGGCATGCACACGCTGGCGCGCGCGTGCGCCGAGCTGGAACAGGCGTGCGGCCGGCGCATCCTCGCGCTGGAAGGCCGCTTCCGGGCGCCGGCCGCGCTCGGCAGCGAACTGGTGCTCGGCGCCGACCTCGCGGCCGGCAGCTTCGCCGTCGGGGGCGGCGGGCGCATCGTGGCGGAAGGAAGTTTCCGGACCATTTGATATAGATCAAAGAAACTGCTTGATAGATTCGCCATCCTGAGATCGTCCCCACCGGACTCTCAGGAGGCAATCATGTATGACCGTATCCTCGTCCCCACGGACGGTTCCGACGTCTCCGCCGCCGCCGAGCAGGCCGCCATCGCCTTCGCGCGCGCCCATGGCAGCGAAGTCGTCGTGCTCGCCGTCGGCCAGCCGCAACCGCCCCTCGCGTCGGCGGAAGCCGCGATGGCCATCGACCCCGGCCTCGACGACGCCGTCCTGCTGGCCGCCGCCAGGGAACACGCGCGCAAGGTCGCCAATGCCGCCGAGGCGGCCGGCGTAAAATGCACCTCGCTGGCCGTGCTCGACTACTCGCCGGCCGACGCCATCCTTGCGACGGCCGACAGCCACGCCTGCGACCTGATCTTCATGGGCTCGCACGGCCGGCGCGGGCTGTCGCGGCTGCTGGCCGGCAGCGTGACGCAGAAAGTGCTGGCCGACGCCCACGTGCCCGTGATGGTCATGCGGCCCCGCGCTTCCGGGAGGAAGTAACCGTGTACAAGCGCATCCTCGTCCCCGTCGACGGCACCGAACGGGGCGCCGCCGCCCTCGGGTCCGCGCTGGGACTGGCTAAACTGGGCGGCGGCACGATCGTCGGCGTGCACGTGGCGGGCGAGCCGCCGCTGCTCGCGACGGGCGACATCGGCGGCCCGTTCTACGACGCCTGGCGCGCCGAGGCCGACCGCCAGGGCCGCGACGCGCTCGACTATGTCGTGCGGCGCGCCACCGAGGCCGGCGTGCCGTGCGAGACGGTGCTGGCGCCGCCCGGCCCGCCGTGGGAAGGCATCATCGCGACGGCGCGCGCACGCGGCTGCGACGTGATCGTGATGGCCTCGCACGGCCGCCACGGCATGGCCGCGCGGCTGCTGGGCAGCGAGACGCAGCGGGTGCTGATCCACTGCGATATCCCGGTACTGGTGGTGCGCTAGTCGATCCCGAGCCAGCGCCGGTACGCGCCGTAATGGTGGATCGCGAAGCCGCCGAAGGACGGCGCGGCGCCCACGGCGCGCGCCGTTTCCGCCAATTCGCGCTCCATGTCCCCTTCCCGCAGGTGGTGGAACGACACCTTGCGGATGGCGTTCGGCATCGTCTCCACGCCGATGACGACGGGCTTGCCGGTCTTCGCGCCGTAATCGAGTTCGTCGCGCGCATGGCTGACGATGCCGTCGGCGCCCGCCGCATGGTCGCGGTAATCCATCAGCGCGACGGTGTCGTACAGGTCCTGAACGTGCTCGTTCATCGGCTTGCGCTTGCCCTTCCACTCGATCGACATGCCGTCGTACCAGAACGGGATCGCGGGGCCCATCGGCAGGTTCGGCGCCACCGCATTCTTCTGGCGCATCAGCGCGTCCGACATGTCGAGGAAATCGCCCAGCAATTCCATCTTGCGGGTGCTCCACGCATCGAGGATGTGCGGCTCGATGTCGAGGCTGATGCCGTCGAAACGCTCGTCGGGCGCGGCGGCCGCGTTGTAGTCCAGTACCCGCTGCAGCATCGCCTGCGCGGCCCGGCGGTGCCCGGGCAGCAGGTAGCGTTCCGTGTGCAGATAGCCTGACCCCAGCAGCGCCCGCACCTTCAGCCCGGCCGCGTGCATGCGCCGGATGAGCGTCCGGTAGCGCGCGGGCTGCGCGGCGATCAGGTTGCGCCCTTCGTACGCGTCGGCGTACACGTAAGCCGTGGCGATCGCCTTATCCTTCAGGAACGCGATGGCGGTGCGCGCGGCCGCGTCGTCTTCCAGCATGGCGTACGACTCGCCTTCCCAGATCCAGATCGCGCGCGGACCGAGCCCCGTATCGCCCGCCTGCGCGAGCGGCAGCGTCGATAGCGCCAGCAGCAGCGCGGCGGCCCACCGGCGCGCCGTCACAGCGGCATCTCCACGTGGTACTGCCCGATCCCGATCGAGCGCCCCGTTTCCGGATGCGACGGGATCATCGAGACAAAATACCTGCCGTGCGGGAGACGGCCCAGCTTCGCCCTCAGCGCGACCTTCACGGACGCGCCGGGTGCCAGGGTCTGGATCTCGCCGGCCGTCTCGCCCAGTTCCAGGCCGCCCGCGTCGCTGATGACGAGCAGCGGCACGAACGCGCCCGACGTCGTCGTGCCCTGGTTGACGATGGTCGCCTCGACGCTGCCGTCCGCGCCGCGGCGCAGGTCGTTCACGGCGACCTGGTCCGCTTCCGCCGCGAGGTCCACGCTGCGCAGCTTGCGGCCATCCTCGTGCCAGGGCGCCAGCGCGGCCGGCGCGGGTTCGAGCGCGGCCGCGCTGCCGGCCTGACGGTTCGCGACGAGGAAGGCGTCGAACTGGGCCCGGGCCCGCGCGAGCGCCTCTTCGTCGGCCGCGCGGTCCAGGCGCATGCCGTCGGCCAGCGCGAACAGCCGCCCTTGCGCCAGGTACACGGCACCGGACACGAAGTCGGACAGCTCCGTCTTCGTCTGCTTCAGCGGGATCACGTGCAGGTTGCGGAACGCCGGTTCGGTATCGAGACCGGTACCCAGCCACGTCACCTGCGCCGGCGTGCGCAGGCCGTAGCCGTGGCCGAGGAAGGCGAGCAGCGACGGCGCGATGTCGAATTGCGACGACACGGCCTTGATGGCGCGCGGCGCCTTCAGCAGCGGCGAGAACACGATCAGCGGCACGTGGTAGCGCTCGATGCGCGTGTCCATCGGCAGCTCGGGCAGCCGGTGGTCGCCCGTCACGATAAAGATCGTGTTGTCGTAGCCGGGCAGCTGCGCCGCCTGCTCGAAGTACAGGCGCAGCGCGTCGTCCGCGAACAGGATGCTGGCGAAGACCTCGCGCTGGCCCGTGTACGCGGGGTTCGCCCCTTCCGCGATGCCGAGCGCGGCCAGGCGCTCGCCCACCTTCTGCAGATACTTCGGCTTGTCCGGGAACGTGAACGGATCGTGCGTGCTCGTCGTCTGGATGATGCGCACGGAAGGTTGCCGCGCGTCGTCGCGCTGGCGCGCGATGGCCGTCTCCATCAGCGCGCGGTCGTCGTAGCCCCAGTAGTTGCTGCGCTGGTAAGGCGGCTTGTAGTCGGTCTCGCTGATGAAGTCGGACACGCCTTCGCGGCGCAGGAACAGGCCCTGGTTGTCGAACTCGAGGTTCGACCCGCTCGCGTACTCCAGGTGGTAGCCCTGGTCTTTCAGGATCGACAGGAGCGAGGCGTGGCGCGGCATCCGCTCGCCCAGCGCGGCCATGCCGTTGGCGCCGAACGGCAGCGAACCGAACACGGTCGGCAGCACCCCGAACGTGCGGCCCTGGCCCGCCAGGAAGTTTTCGAAATACAGGCTACGGCCGGCCAGCTCGTCGAGGAACGGCGTGAAGCTGCCGAAGCGGGCGCCGGGTCCGGAAAAGCTGCGGCCGAGGCCTTCGACGATGATGAACACGATGTTCGGCGGCGCGCCCGGCTTCGTGTCGATCAGCGGCCCGAGCGTGTCCGGCGTGCGCTCCGCGTGGGCGAACGGATAGCGCGGATCCTTGCCGGTCCACGGAAGGCCCTTCGCCTGCGTGTGCGTGCCGGTGCCCTGCTCGCCGGCCACGTGGGCCACGCTGCGGTCGGTGAAATACGCCATCTTGTTGCGCAGGTAGTCGACGCCCGCCTCCGTGTCGGCGGCGGCCGGCGCGAAGTGGTCGGGCAGCAGGTTGTACGCGCCGATGCTCAGCAGCGCCGCAACAAGCGCCGCACGCGCACGCGCGCGCGGCCACCACGGCCGGAAGCTCGCGACGAGGACGCCGACCAATGCGGCCAGCGCAAGTACGTACGCGACCAGCAGGCCGATGCCGGGCTGCGCGCGGCCCCCGACCGTCGTCGCGATCTCCGCGCGCGAATAGCCGAACAGGTCGGCGCCGAGCGGCACGCCGGCCGTCCAGTGGTATTGCAGCAAGCCCACCTGCGCCGCCAGCAGCGCGCTCCACAGCACGCCGAGCGCCATCACGCGCCAGCGCCGGCGCGGCAGCAATGCCAGCGGCACGGCGCCCAGCAGGAAGACGAAGGCATAACGGGCCAGCGCCAACAGGTCATTTGCCAGCGCGGGCCCGAACAGCACGGACACCTCGATGCCGCCGGCGCCCGCGTGGATCGTCTCCGCAATACGCAGCACAAGCCAGCCGGCCAGCAGGGCCGGCAGGGTTTCCAGTCCCGTCGCCAGCGCGCCCTTCACGCGGGCGAGCAGCTTGCCGGCGAAGCGCGGCGGCGGATCGTCGTGGCGGCGGGCGGGTGGCGTCGCGCTTACCATCGGCGATACAGGGAGAACGTGACGCCGCGCTGGTTGTCGGCGCCGCGCGCGCGCGAGAAGGAAGCGCCCACGCGCGTGCCCCACTGCGGCGTCCAGTAGCGCACCCAGGTCGCGCTGCCGCCGCCGGAGCGGCTCTGGCCACCCACGAGGCTCAGCGGGTCGTCGCTGCGGCCGCTGTTGACGGTCGCCTCGGCATATGTGTCGGCATCGCCCGCGTAATACCAGCGCGCCAGCAGGCGTTCGCCGGTACCGTGCGAGCCCGCCGACACGATGTTCTGGTGGCGCAGCTGGACGTACCAGTCGCCCGTGTATTTGGCGATGCTGACGCCGTAGATGTTCACGCGCGCCGCGAAACCGAGCACGTCGTCGCTGACCGATGCCTCCCAGCCTTTGCCGAGCGACTGATACAGCTCCGCGCGTCCCGAGTTCGCGGGGAACAGGCGCGCCGCGGCGCCGCGCTGGTAGCGCAGGTTGGCATACGCGCCGGACCACAGGTTCGCATAGCCGTCCAGCGCCCACGCGTAGTCGTGCAGGCCGAAGCGGTGCGCGCGCAGCGTCTCGACACCGAGCGAGCCGGCTTTCGTGTAATGGCGGATGCCGGCCACCTGGTCGTTCCAGCGCGGGCCCGTGCCGACGTCGGTCCAGCTCGACGACAGGCTCGCCGCCCACGTATAGCCGGCCGCGATCGTGGCGTCGGGATTGCCGGCGCGCGGCTGCAGCGCGGCCGCCAGCGCGTCGAACACAGCGCCGCCGCCCAGCGCTTTGGCCTTGTCGAGGTCCATGCGGGCCTCGGCATTGCGACCCAGCGCGCGCAGGACGCGGCCGCGCGCGACGTACGCGGCCGCATCCCGCGGCTGCAATGCGATCAGGCGGGTGTACGCATCGACCGCCTGCTCTGGCTGGTCGCTCCAGGCATAGGTGTTGCCGAGCGCGGACCAAACGTCCGCATACGTCGGCGACGCCGTGGCGGCGGCGCGCAGGTCGCGCTCGGCCTCCTGCCACCGTCCGAGGCGGGCATACACGATGCCGCGGCCGAGCAGCACGTCGACGTTGCCCGGCGAGCGCGCGAGCAGCGCGTCGTAGGCGGCCAGCGCCAGCTCGGGCTGGCCATCGTTGGCGAGGGCGCGCGCCCGGGCGTATGCGTCATCGAAGGTGGGGGTCGCGGCCGGCCGGGCGGGGGCGGAAACGGATGAAGGCGATGGAAGCGATGGAGGCAGCTGGGAGGCGACGGGCATCTGGGCAAGAAAAAGTGGCAAAAGTGAGCAGCAATGTTAAATGCTGCCGTGCTACAACTTTGCCGTCTCCAGAGGGGAGCGTCAAGGAGAGCACGCCCGACGCTTCCCGGATGTCGCACAAAACACGCAAATCGCTTGCTACCTTGATCAGGCCGCCGAGGCGCCCAGCCGGCGCAGATGGTCGCGCCAGATGTCGATGCGCTCGGCCGACAGGGAATGGGCGCGCCCGACCAGCGTCGCGCGCACGGGCCGGATACCGGCCCGGCCGAGGATTTGCCGGCGCATCATCTTGATGCCGTAGCCGCCGTAGCCCCACCGGTAGACGGCCGCCGGCATGCCCATGCTGACGACGAGCCGCGCGCTGCGTCCGCCCAGCAGGCCGGCGCCGAACGGCCGGTGCGGGTCGTCCATGAAGACGCCCGGCCGCGTGACGTGCTCCAGGAAGCCGCGCATCAGCGCGGGCATGTCGCCCATCCACAGCGGGTACACGAACACGAGGTGGTCCGCGTGCTGGATCGCCTCCTGCACGGCCGCCAGTTGCGGCGGCGCCGAGCCGTGCCACCACTCGGACGGGCTGGTCAGCAGGGGGAAGTTCATCCGCGCCGGCTCGACGACCTCGACTTCATGCCCCGCATCGCGCGCGCCGTCCACGTACGCCTCGGCCAGCGCATGGCACAGGTGCGGGCGGTGGCAATCGGGATGGCCCTGGATCAATAGAATGCGTGCCCCCATCAGCAACCGCCATGCTCTCGTTCGACTTGTACAGCGCTCATTTTTCGCCTTCGATCTGTATTCCCTCAATCAGGCTAACCGAACACAACATTGCTACGTTGCGAGATATCAATCCACAGGGATTTTTTCGTGCTATCGGAAGTCTAAGAAAATTCTTACTCCAAGGAGCGGAGATGCCCGCCACCCGTACCAGACCGAGCCGTCCACGCGCCATCTGCGCCGCGCTGCGGCATGGCCGCAAGATGCTGTGCCGGCGCATCGGCGACATCGTGTCCGGCCCCGACGACATGGTCGCACACGGTTTCGCGACGCTCGTCGCGGCCGTCGAGGCGGCCTTCCGGCACGAAGAGCTGATCATGGAGACCCTGGGCTACACGCACCTGCACGAGCACCGCGAGGAAAACGCCGTCGTGCTGTCCGCGCTGCACCACGTGCTGCCGGAGGTCGAGCGGGGCGACCACATGCTGGGCCGCCAGGTGCTGTCCGCGCTGGTGGACGTGCTGGACCTGCACCGCCTGTCCGGCGAGCTGGCGCTCACGGTGGCGGCCCGTCCGGCCGAGGTGCGGGCCCGCGGACACGCGGCGCGCGCCACGCTGCACGTGGCCACGCGCCGCCCGTCCTCACGCTGACAGCCGCCTCGCCATATACAGCGCGCCAGCCGGATACGTGGCCAGCGCGACGCCGTCGCCGGCCGCGGCTGCATAGCCGAGGCTTTCCCAGAACCGGCGCGAGTCCTGCACGGACACGAGCGCGGAGTGGCGCAGGCCGCCGGCCCGCGCAAGGATCGCATCCGTCAACCGGCGCGCGACGCCCTGACCCGCCGAGCGCGGTGCCACGGCGAGGTCGTGCAGGTACAGCGTGTCCGGCCTGTCCGGCAGCGTGAAACGGCTGCCGAGCGGCGTCACCTTGCCGAGCCGCGACGGATACGCGAACAGGTACGCGCAGATGCCGTCGGCGTCGCGCGCAACGAGCACCGTGTCGGGGCTCGCGCGCAGGCGCGCCCGGACGACGTCCGCCGCTTCCTGCATGGCCGGCGGATAGCACGCGGCCTGCACGGCCAGCACGGCGTCCAGGTCCGCCTCCGCCATCGGGACCATCCGCATCAGGCGGTCCCCAGCGCCCGCGCGACGATCGCCGCGGCGTCGGCGACGACCTTGCTGTCGCTTTTCGAACCCGTGTAGTAGACGGCCACGATCACGGGCTGGCCCTGCGGCGGGAACACGAGGCCGATGTCGTTGGTCGTGCCGTGGGCGCCCGTGCCCGTCTTGTCGGCCACGCGGCAATCGGCCGGGAAGCCGGCCTGGATGCGCTCCTTGCCCGTCGTGTTGGCGAGCATCCAGTCGAGCAGGCGGCGCCTTGCGTCCGGTGCGAGCGCTTCCTCGAGCAGCAGCGCTTCCAGGCTCCGCGCCATCGCGCGCGGCGTCGTCGTGTCGCGCGGGTCGCCGGGGATCGCGGCATTCAGTTCGGTCTCGCGGCGGTCGAGGCGGAACGCCGTGTCGCCGATGCGGCGCGCAAACGCCGTGACGGCCGCCGGGCCGCCGATCCGGTCGAGCAGCAGGTTGCATGCGCTGTTGTCGCTCACCTGCAGTGCGGCGGCGCACAGGTCCGCGATCGTCATGCCGTCGTCGACGTGTTGTTCCGTCACGGGGGACCACGACACCAGGTCCGCCTTCTTGTAGCGCACGCGCTCGTCGAGGAGCCCCGGCGTGCGCGCCGCCAGCGTCAGCACGGTCCCGACGACCATCACCTTGGCCGTGCTGCAGAACGGGAAGCGCTCGTCGCCGCGCCACGCGATGACGTCGGCCCCGCCGCGGCGCCAGGCGGCGACGCCGAGGCGGCCGCCGGCGCGGCGTTCGAGGCCGGCCAGCGCCTGCGTGGCGTCAGCGGCGGCGTGGACGGCGCCGGGCAGCCCGATCGCGGGCAGGACCAGCGCGGCGCGCAGGACGGTGCGGCGTGTCGTGTCGGTCATGGGATCTCCTGATGGTGGACGGGGCCGTCATTATGCCGCAAACGTTCCGGTTGCCGCTTCGCAAAGTTTCGCGATATGGTTCAGGTTTGCAGGCACACGACTGGAGACGACATGCACAAGGCCATCCTGCCCCTCGCCATCGCGGCACTCTGCGCGGGTGCGCCCGCCCGCGCGGCCAACCGCACGGACAACGTCGACGTCTTCATCGGCACCGGCGGCGACGGCCACACGTTCCCCGGCGCGACCCGCCCGTTCGGCATGGTGCAGCTCAGTCCCGACACGCAGGTGCGCCACTTCCGCCAGAGCTATCCGTGGGCCGCCGGCTACCGCTACGAGGACGATTCCATCCTCGGCTTCTCGCACACGCATTTTTCCGGCGCCGGCCACTCGGACCTGGGCGACGTGCTGCTGATGCCGACCGGCGGCGAGGTGAAACTGGAACCGGGCTATCCCGAGCGCCCGTTCAGCGGCTACCGCTCGCGCTTCTCGCACAAGGACGAGCGCGCGGAGCCGGGCTATTACGCGGTGAAACTGCTGGACAACGACGTCGACGTGGAGCTGACGGCGAGCGAGCGCGTGGGCCTGCACCGCTACCGCTTCAAGCCGGGCGCCCAGGCCAATGTGATCCTCGACCTGCGGTCCAGCATCTACGACTGGTCCGGCAAGAACCTCTGGTCGCGGCTGCGCCTGCGCGGCGACGACACGGTCACGGGCATGCGCGAGACGCGCGGCTGGGCGCCGGGCCGCCAGCTGTATTTCGCGATCCGCTTCTCGCGGCCGATCGTGACGCACCAGCTGATGAACCGCGAGGAAGGCGTCGACTACAAGGGCTTCGCGGCGCCCGGCAAGACGCCCGCCGACAAGACCCTCGTCGAAGGCAAGGCGCTGGAAGGCGCGTTCGGCTTCGGCACGCCCGCGGACGGCACGGTGCTTGTGAAGGCCGCGGTGTCGGGCGTCAGCGAGGACGGCGCGCTCGCCAACCTCGCGGAGATGCCGGGCTGGGACTTCGATGCCGAGCGCCGGCGCGCGCACGACGCGTGGGAAGACGCCCTGGGCGCCGTCGACATCGACGCGCCGCAGCCGATGAAGCGCATGGCCTACACGAGCCTGTACCACGCGCTGCTGGCACCGAGCCTGTTCATGGACGCGGACGGCAAATACCGCGGACCGGACAAGCAGGTGCATGCGGCGCAGGGCTTCCGCTTCCACTCCACGTTCTCCCTGTGGGACACGTACCGCGCCCTGCATCCGCTGCTGACGCTGATCCAGCCGGAGAAGCGCAACGTCGACTTCGTGCGTTCGCTGGTCGAATCGCAGAAAGCGAGCCCGTACGGCATCCTGCCCGTGTGGCAGTTCGCCGGCCTGGAGACCTGGTGCATGATCGGCTACCACGCGGTGCCCGTCATCGCCGACGCGTACATGAAGGGCCTGAAGGGTTTCGACGCCGACGAGGCCCTGCGCGCGATGACGGCCAGCGCGGAGTATGGCCCGTACGGCGGGCTGCAGCACTACATGAAGCTGGGCTATGTGCCGATCGACCTCGAGCCGGAAGCGGCGTCGAAGACGGTCGAATATGCGTTCGACGACTGGACCATCGCGCGCATGGCCGACAGGATGGGCCGGCGCGACGTGGCCGACCGTTACTACAAGCGCGCGCAGAACTGGCGCAACGTGTTCGATCCGGAGACGGGCTTCGTGCGCGCGAAGACATCGGATGGAAAGTATCGCGAGCCGTTCGACCCGGTGCGCTCGAACTTCGGCAGCGATTACACGGAAGGCAGCGCGTGGCAGTATTCCTGGTATATGCCGCACGATAACGCGGGCCTCGTGAAGCTGCTCGGCGGTGACGCCGGGCTGATCGACAAGATCGACCAGGTGTTCGACGCGAAGATCGACCGGACCGTGTACGCGCACATGGAAGACATTTCCGGCCTGATCGGCCACTACGCCCACGGCAACGAGCCGTCGCACCACGTGGCGTACCTGTACAACTACGCGGGCGCGCCATGGAAGACGCAGGCGCGCCTCGCGCAGATCGTGAAGAGCCAGTACAGGGACACCCCGGACGGCCTCGCGGGCAACGACGACCTGGGCCAGATGTCGGCCTGGTTCGCGTTCACGGCGCTGGGCTTCTATCCCGTCGCGCCGGGCAGCAACGAGTACGTGATCGGGCGGCCGTTCGTCGAGCGCGCGGCGTTGAACCTGCCGAACGGGAAGCGCTTCACCATCCGCACCGAGGGTTTGTCGGACGCGAACCCGTACGTGGGCAGCGTGACGTTGAACGGCAAGCCGCTCGCGCGCAGCGTGCTGCGCCACGAGGAGATCGTGGCGGGCGGGGAACTCGTGTTCCGGATGCAGGCAACGCCGAACAGGGACTGGGGCAAGGCGCCGGCCGCGCGCCCTTACACGCAGACGGCGTATTAGCGGCGGCGCATGCTGGCGACGGCCACGCCGGCCAGGATGACGGCGAAACCGGCCGCGTGGTACAGGTGCGGCGGCTCTTTCAGCAGCGGCCACGCCGCGATAGTCGCGAACAGCGGGATCAGGTACACGGTCAGGCTCGCACGGGCCGGGCCGGCCGCGGCCACGAGGCGGTCGAAGAAGAAGTACGCGCCGAGGCTAGGCACGACGGCGAGGAACGCGAGCGCCGCGTACAGGCGGCCGTCGGCGAAGTCGGCGACGGTGCCGCTGGCCGCTTCGAACGCGGCGAACGGCGCCAGCACGAGCGCGCCGCCGCCGATCAGCGCGGCCAGCTTCACCGTGGATGGCAGCGGCGGCAGCGGCAGGCGCTTGTTGAAGACGGTGTAGAACGACCAGCCGCACGCGGCCAGCACGACCCACAGGTCGCCGCGGCCGAATTCCAGCTGGCCCAGCGCCGTCACGTCGCCCTTGGCCAGCACGACCAGCACGCCGAGAATCGCCAGGAACATGCCGCCGGCCTGGCGGCGCGACAGGGGCGCCTTCCACACGAGCGTTTCGATCAGGGTCACGAGCGCCGGGCAGGCGGCGAAGATGATGCCGACGTTGGCCGCGCTCGTATGGCGCGCGCCGACGTATTGCGGTGCGACGGAGAGGCCCATGCCGAGGCCGGCCAGCAGCAGGATCCGGTGCCAGTTGGCGCGGAGCAGGCCGCGCAGCGCCCACAGGCGCGGTCCGCACGACGGCAGCAGGATCAGGAACGCCAGCATCCAGCGCCCGAAGGCGAGGAAGACGGGCGGGATCCCCGCGCCCTGCGCCCAGCGGGCAACGACGAGGTTCGCTGCGAACAGCGCGGGGGTGATCAGCATGAGCGGCAGTTCGGCTGCGAAGGGATCACTCCGGTAGCCGGCGCCCGCCCGTGACACTGCATTCGACACGAGGGCTCCTGGACGAAAAGCGGCGGACGCGGACATTGCCGGGTAAGCGATGTTGCGCCGCAATAAAGGGTGGCGCCATGGTAAGGGAGCACGCGCAGAATGTGCTTCTATTCGATAGCGATAACACGGCCATTTCCGCAAGGGTCTTCTGCAGAAATACGAAATAGAAGATAAAATCTCCGGCGTTATCTAGAATCTACGAAGGAAGCACTGCGATGAAAGACGGCCAGCTGGACGAGATCGACCGCCAGATCCTGCGCACGCTCAGCCGCGACGGGCGCATCAGCAACCAGAAACTGGCCGAAACGGTGCACCTGTCGCCGACGCCTTGCTGGCACCGCGTCAAAGCGCTGGAAGAATCGGGTTTTATTACGGGCTACGTCGCAATGCTGGACCAGCGGGCGCTGGGCATGCCGGACACGGTGATCATCGAGGTGACGGTGGACCGCCACGACGACGAGATCTTCAAGGCGTTCCAGGAGGCCCTGGCCGAGTTGCCGGAGGTGATGGAGGCGTATCTGCTGTCGGGGGAGTACGACTACCTGATCAAGGTCGCCGTGGCGGGCACGGAAGGCTACGAGAAATTCCTGCGGCAGAAACTGTACAAGCTGCCGGGGGTGACGCGGACGCGGTCGACGTTTACCTTGCGCTGCCTGAAACGCACCCCGTCCGTGTCACCCTGAGACCAGACGTTACTTCTTCGATTTCAACTCGGTCAGTTCGGCCCGCAGCTTGCTGCGCTCGGCGGTCGACTTGTCGAGCTTCGCACGCAGGTCGTCCAGCTCGGATGCCAGGCTGTCGCGCGCGGTCGTCGCGCCCACGAGTTCCATCTCGGCGCGCAGGCGCGCGTCCGATTCGGCGGCCATGTCGGCCACCTTGCGCTCCAGTTCCTGGCGCAGCTGCGTCAGCTGCTGTTCCTTGCCGTCGATCGCAAGCTGGTCCTTCGCCTTGCTGACGAGGGCATCCATCGCGACCTGGCGCGCATTCTTGAGTTCCGCGTTCAGGCGTTCGATGGTTTCGTCGCGTTCGGCGATGGCTTCCTCGGACGCCGCCGTGGCGCTCGCCATTTCCTCGCGCAACGCATCGCGTTCGCCTTCCAGCGCTTCGCCGGCCGAGCGCAAGGCTTCGATGTCCGCCTCGTTGCGTTCCAGCGCTTCGCGGTCGCCGGCGCCGGCCTGCTCCGCGAACTTCAGGGCCCAGTCCGCCAGACCGGCCAGCAATTCCTGCGGCAGCTCGGCCGTCGGGGGCGCCTTCGGCTTGACGTTCGCCGCACGCCATGCGGCCAGGTGCTTGAAGATGGCGTTCGGCGAACCCTCGCCGAGGAAGTCCTGCACCGCTTCGATGGTTACCGCTTCGCCATCCTCCTGCAAACTCTCGGCTGCGCGCGCAACGTCGTCGAATGTGACTTCTTGGCCTGCCATAAGGTCTTGACTCCTGCTTCGTTGGATTTCGGGAGTGCGTATGATACTTCCCGTAGAGAAATTCGGCAGCAATCAGCGCAAGAGTGTTGCGCGCCGGACGCGTCGGCCGGCAAACCATTTCACAGTTGGTAAGAATTCAGCCTGTTTGCGCGACGGGCGCGGCCATCGGGCGGATCTGGTTGCGCCCGCCCTGCTTCGCTTCGTACAGCATCGCGTCGGCGCGCAGGAACAATTCGTTCTCGCTGCGTCCGTCCGGATAGGCGGCCAGGCCGCCGCTGAACGAGAAGTGGCGCACGTCGCCCGGTTTGACCTCGAACGCGATGGCGCCGAATGCCTGGCGCAGCGCGTCGAGCCGGTGCCAGCCCTGCTCCAGCGGGCAATCCCAGAACACGACGACGAACTCCTCGCCGCCGAAGCGGCTCAGCAGGTCGCCCTCTTCCATGCGCGCCGCCAGTGTCAAGGACAAACGCTTGATGACGATGTCGCCAAAATAATGGCCCCAGGTATCGTTGATGGTCTTGAACTTGTCGATGTCGATGACGCCGAAGCACAGCGGCCGGTTTTCCAGCGCGGCGCGGCAGATCAGCGCCTGCGCCTTTTGCTGCAGGCCGATCTTGTTGAGCAGGCCCGTCGCGCGGTCCTTGCCGATCAGGTCGCGGTTGATGCGGATCTTGGCGGCCCGGTTGAGCAACTGGCGCGCGAGCAGCTCGGCGTCGTCCATCGCGAGCAGCGCATCGAAGCCGCTGTCCAGCGCGCGCCGCGCCAGCGCCGGGTCGGCGCGGCGTTGCAGCAAGGTGATCTCGCGCACGGGATCGGCTTCGATATTGCGCTTGAGCACGCGCACGACGGCTTCCGTCTGTTCGTATTCCGCGTCCGTGATCAGTACGATATCCGGCTGCAAGTCCTTGACACGCAGGTGCAGCGTTTGCGGATCGGTGTGGTAGACGATGTCCAGCCGCTGTGCGCGCAGCGCCGCCTCGTCCCAGCCCGGCGGCGCGCCCAGCATGGCCACGCGCACGAGGTCGCCGCGTTTCTGTTGCACGAACAGGTTGAACAGCTTGTCGACGAGGACGTCGTTCGCGATCGGTTTTTCGGCGTAGGCGAGGCAGTTGCTGTCGACGAGCCGTTGCTGCAGCAGGAACCGGCTGCCCTGGCGCACGCTTTGCAGGTAGACGTAGCGGTGGTCAGCGGGCAGCCGCTGCAGCAATTCGCCCAGCAGCAGCGTCTTGCGCGCATCGCGCAGGTCGGACTGCATGTTGTGCAGCGCGTCGAGGTCGACCACGTACAGGCTGTCGGCCGCATCGCGTTCGACCGCCGTCACGAATTCGCTCAGCTCATGGAAGAAGCGGATGTCGAAGTCGTACTTATGCGCGTGCAACTGCAACTCGGCCTGGTTGTCCTTGATGAAGAAGCTGTGCGACAAGAACAACACATGATTCCTGTACAACGAAGTATGCCCTGCCATCTGGTTACGCGCCTTCGAAGAGTTGACCATGGTAGCGTTGCGCCGACCGCCAGCATACCTCCGTTTGCGCCATGCATAAGTAAGAAACCGGGTTTTTTTTGACTATCTGCGCTTCCTCTGACTGTTATCAGGAAAGTATGTTGCGCGCTGACAAAAAGATACCGATCAGGCACGCAGGCCGGCCAGTCCGCCCAGCTTGTCCGGGTTGCGTACGACATAGATGGCGGCGATACGGCCGTCCTCGATGTGGATCGAGGTGATCGCATCCGGCATGCCGTTGCGCCAGGTCAGCACGCCCGGCGCCCCGTTGACGGTGATAATGTCGTGGCGCGTGTCGGCGTTCGACCACTTGCGTTCGATGCCCGCGACGAGGCGGCCCACGCGGTCGGCGCCGACCACCTGCCTGACGGTCGTCTTGACCTTGCCGCCGCCGTCGCCCGTGAACGTGGCGTCCGCCGCCAGCAGCGCCTGCACCTGGGCCGGGTCGGCCGAACGGGCCGCCTGCACGAAGCGCCCCAGCAATTCCAGGTGCAGCTCGCGGTTGACGGCGAACCGGGGCCGTTCCGCCCGCACCCGCTCGCGTGCCCGCTGCAGCACCTTGCGGCAGGCCGCTTCCGTCTTGCCGACCGTCGCCGCGACCTCGGCGTAATCGAAATCGAACACCTGGTGCAGCAGGAACACGGCGCGCTCTTCCGGCGCCAGCCGTTCGAGCATCAGCAGGAAGGCCGTCGAGAGGTCGCCCGCCGCTTCCAGGGCGCTTTCCGGCGACGCCGCCGTGTCTTCCACCAGCGGCTCGGGCAGCCACGGGCCGACGTAACGTTCGCGCTCCGTCAGCGCACCGCGCAGCCGGTCGATCGAGAGCCGGGTGACGACGGTGACGAGCCACGCTTCCGGCGTGCGCGCTTCCAGGCTGCCGCCGTTCTGCCAGCGCAGCCAGGCTTCCTGGACGATGTCCTCGGCGTCGGCGCGCACGCCCAGCATACGGTAGGCGATCCCGAACAGGCGGGGGCGGAGGCGGACGAAATCGTCGAGCGGCGTGGCGGTCTGGGTATCCATATCCATTAGACGGATGAGGCACGCGTTTTGTGACCGCCGATTGTACGCGCCGTCAGCGCTGCGGCATAACCCCCCGATCTGTCAGGGTGGCGTCCCGCACTCGGCATCCAGCCGGGTGCGGGCATGCGACTTTCCCGGCCGCACCCGCATCGGTGCGCGCGGCGCGTCCAGCCGCACCGGCGTGAGTTTGCCGGCATACGGCGGCATGTCGGGATCGATCTCTACCGTGCCGCCGTCCGGTGGCGCGCCGGCAAGGAAGGCGCCGATGGCGATCCGGACGATCATCCGGTTGCCCGGCTCCGCCTTCATGCTGAGCCGCTTTTCAATCTTGTTAATGTAGAGGAACGTACACGACGCCCCGGCGGGCGTGGTGATGTCGACTTTCTTCGGCAGGGAAAACCCGTAACGGCCCGTCGCCCACAGCTTGACGACACAGGTTCCGTGCTCCAATGACGAAAAAGTAAAGTTCATGCGGCAATGCTAACCGCCGTAACTCGTCTGTACGTTTGGAATTTGTACCAAACCGTAACGGGCGGAACATCCGTTTCCTCGTCACATCTTTAGCTCGAGATTCACCCCCACGCGCGTGGCGCCCTGCTGCCAGCTGGCCTGGCGCGACAGCCCGCCCGCGTCCTCGTAGACGCTTTCCGACTCGCCGTCCATGCCCAGCATATTGTTGAGCGTGAAACGCAGCTGCAGGTGCGGATCGAGCTTCCACGCGGCATACGCGTCGACGTCGCGCCGCGTGTGCGCGTGGCGGATCTGCGCGTCCGACACGCGCACCCAGCCGCCCTGCTGGTACGCCATGCTGGCGCCGAAGCTGAGGCGATCGCGGCGGTAGTCGAGGCCGACGTTGGCCGACATCGGCGTCTGCCCGTCGAGGCGGTTGTCGGGGCCGGGCACGGTCGACACCTCCGACCAGTTGCGCGTGACGCTCGCGCGCATGTCGAAGCCGGCGGCGGCCTGGTTCAGCACGCGCAGCGGCAGCTTGACCTCGGCCTCGAGCGAATGCACGCGCGCGTCGCCGTCGTTCAGCGGGCGATAGATCCAGCGGCCGTCCGGATCGAGGTCCAGGCGCGTGCGGATATAGTCGCTGATCAGGCGCTGCGTGCCCCGCACGGACACCATCGCCCCGTCCGTCCAGTACTGCTCGAACGCGACGTCGACGCCGTTCGCCAGCTCCGGCTTCAGGCCCGGATTGCCGCTGGAATCGGGCGCGAAGCGCGTGTTCAGCGCGGACAGGTAGCGCCGCGCCGTCAGCTGGTCGACGGTGGGCGCCTTGTACGTGCGTGTGAGCGCGAGGCGCAGCTGGCGGCCGCTCTTGTCGGGGAATTTGTACAAGGTCTGCGCGACGGGGCTCAGCACGTGGCTGCGCGACGTCGTCTCCGGCACGCCGGTCCCGGCGCTCTCCGTCTCCACGCCCTCCCAGCGGCCGCCCAGGTACATCGACCATTGCTGCGTGATGTTCCACTCGTCCTGCACATAGCCGGCCAGGCGCGTGACCTGCGGCTGGTAGGCCTCGAGCACGTGCGTGGCGGGCGCGCCGTCCTGCTGGTCGACGCGGTCGCGCGAGTCCTCGTTGCGCTGGCGGCTCGCATCGATGCCCGTCGCGAGCGCATGGCCGTCGAACAGCGAGCGCGCGAACTTGGCGCGGAACGACATGCGGCGCGGACGATACACGGTGTCCCAGTCGCGCAGCAGGTGGCGCGCGCGCCCTGCCGAATAATAATCCGTGTCGTTGTCGTTCTCGTCGCGGCTGCGCTCCCCCGCCAGGCTCACGTCCAGCTTGCCGCCGGCCACCTTCGCGACCCAGCCGATCTCGCCCCGCATCATCCACTGGTCGCCCGACGTGCGGCCCGGCATGTCGATCCAGTCCGGATTGCCGAACGACCCGGCGAGATTCTCGTTGTGCGAGAAGCCGGACCACGCATGGCTGCTCGCCTGCAGGCCGGCCGACAGGTTCAGTTCGTTGTCCGCGTCGATCTTCCAGTTCAGGCGCGGGAACAGGACGCCGCCGCGGTAGGCGCCGCCGCCGTCGTAGCGGGTCAGGCGCGACTGCGCCAGCGTGCCGTCCGGCAGCGACAGCTGGTCCGCGCCGCGCGAATGAAACTCGTTGTGGCCGCCGAACAGCGAGCCGTTGACGAAGTACGACAGGGTGCCGACCTTGTCGCCCCACGTGCCGCCCATCGTGCCGCTGCGCTGCAACGGCGAACGCGTCGCGTTCAGGCGCAGGTCGCGCTGCGGCTTGCTGACGAGCTTGCGCAGCACGATGTTGATGGTGCCCGCGATGGCCTGCATCGAATACTCGGCGCTGGCGGCGCGGATCACTTCGATGCGCTCGATCTGGTCCGGCGTCAGCGCGTCCAGCGAAAAGCCGGGCGGCGGGCGGTCGCCGTTGACGAGAATCTGCGTGTAACCGGCGCCCAGGCCCCGCATCTTGATCGATTTATCGGTGACGGTGACGCCCGGCGCGCGCTTCAACACGTCGAAGATGTTGTCGTCGCCGTATTTGCGGATCTCCTCGGCCGACAGCACGGTCTTGCTGGCCGTGTCGTCGCGGCGCGGGTCGTAGGTGCTGGCCGAGCCCTTCACTTCCACCTTTTGCACCGGCTTGTCCTGGGCCTTGCCCTTGTCGGCCGGCTGGGTGGATTGTGCGAACGCGGCGGCGGGACAGGACAGCGCGGCGGCGATGGCGAGGCAAAGAGGTGTGGGCGACATCATGAGTGGGCAGAGGATTGCGTCAATACGCGCGGGCGTGGCAGCGTTCGGATCGAATAGTTCGAGAGACTAACGAATTATGCTATCCGGAATTGCGGCGTTTGTCACTTTTGCATCGCACCATCGAGACCCGCGAAAATGACCCGGACGCCCTCTTCCTGAAACGCTTCGCGCGGGCCGGTGTGGCAGGCGACCCTCATGCAGTATTGATTTGACGAAATACGTGTTCTGCCAAGATATAATCGCCGAGACATGTTCCTGCGCCGACTTTATTTGTTGCTGCTTGTCCTGATGCTGTCCGCGGCAGGCGGCCCCGCATCCGCCGGCAACCTCTACACGTTCGGCGGCGGCAGCCCCGTGAGCAACTGCACGCTGTCCGGCGCCGTCTATACCTGCCCCAGCCTGCCGCTGCCGGCCGGGGACGACAGCATGGTGATCGCCAGCGGCTATACCGTGAAGATCACGGCCGACACCACGTTCGGCTACAACCACGGCCTCACGATGAGCGGCAGCGCCGTCCTGATGAGCACAGGCGACCTGAACATCGGCGGCGTCGCCACGAACAACCTCAAGATCACGGGCGGCACGCTGATCGCGGGCGACGTGTTCAGCGTGGGCGCGCAGAACCAGACGCTGACGGCGAACATCCAGGCCGTCACGGCCAACCTGGGCACCGGTTCCACACTCAACCTCACGGGCAGCATCACGGCCACCGGCACCGTCAACGTCGCCTCGCATGCGACGATCAACGGCCCGATCAGCGGTGCGACGATCACCACGAACTCGCCCGTCACCCTGAACGGCAACATCGTCGCGACCAGGTCATTTACCCTCGCCTCCGGCAGCACGGTCAAGGGCGACGTGACGGCGCCCGTCGTCCGGCTGATGCCGTCCAACACCTCCGTCCAGGGCGACATCACGGCGACGACGTCGTTGCAGCTGGGGTCGTCCGACAGCGTCACGGGCGACGTGACCGCCGGCACGCTGACGCTCGATTCGTCCGAGGCGACCATCTACGGCAATGCGACGATCGACAGCGGCATCTTCAACTGGCACGGCCGCGTGACGAAGACGATCTACTGCTCGGGCGGCACCACCACCGGCAAGTGCGACTGCGTACAGAACGGTAGCGGCTATGACGTGAACACGTCCCTGGGACCGCGCTGCCAGGGCAACGTCGTAGCGCTGGATCACTTCCTCATCAACTACAACCCGGCGGGCAGCGTGTGCGCGCCGTCGTCGGTGACGATCACCGCCTGCGCCAACCAGGCGTGCACGGCCACGTACGGCGGCGGCGCCACCGTGACGCTGGCCCCGACGGGCCAGTCCGTGGCGATCCCCACGTCCGGCAGCGTGAAGGCGGCCGTGAGCTGGACCCAGGCCGGCACGTTCACCCTGGGCGTGTCCGGCGCGACGACGGCCAACGCCACCACGTGCGTCCGCACGGACACGAGCCAGGCCGCCGACTGCAAGGTCGCCGTGGCCAGTTCCGCGTACACGATGACGATGAGCGCCGACGCCGCCTACGCGGAGGCCCCCTCGCCCCCGCAGCTCACGATGGCAGCCGTGCGCTACGACGCGAAACAGAATACGTGCGTGCCGCTGTTCAACAACGTGGATCGCAACATCAAGTTCACCTGCGCCTACAGCAATCCGGCGAGCGGTACGCTGCCCGTCCGACTGAAAGATATCCCTCTTAACAGCGGCCAGAACGCCGCGGCGGCTTGCGACGGCACCGGCGCGACCGTCAAGCTCACCTTCAACGAGGAAGGCAAGGCGAGCGTGCCGCTGCAATACGCGGACGCCGGTGAGGTGACCGTCAAGGCGACCGACAGCGGCGCCGGCAGCCCGCCGTCGGCGAACGTCAAGGCGACGTTCGTGCCCAAGGCGTTCACGCTCGCGCTGGCGAACGCCAATGTCCCTTACGTGGCGGGCAAGGAGTTTACGGCGACGGTGACGGCCCTGAATGCCGCGTCCACCCCGGCCGTGACCCGGAACTTCGGCCGCGAGCAGATCGCGGAGAGCGCGAAGCTGGCGCCGGTGACGTGCCAGCCCAGCAACGGCAACGGCCTGCTCGCGCAGACGCCTTCGTCCATCCTTGCCGGCGTGCAGACGCTCAAGGCCACGTGGAGCGAAACGGGCCGCATCGACCTCGTCGCATCGCTCGCCAACGGCGCCGGCTACCTGGGAACGGGCCTGCTGCCCGCCACCGCGGCGACCGGCAGCGCCACCACGGGATGCGCCGGCGGCGTCGGCACGTTCAGCCCGGCCTACTTCACGTTCGACACGGATACCGACTGGAAGCGCACCTCCGCCTTCTACGGCGGCACGCTGGCGCAATACTATTCCGGCGAACCCGCGATCAGGCTGACGGTCACCGCGCGCAACCTGCAGAACGGCGTCACGCAGAACTACGACACCACGAATGCGCGCAACGTCGTGTTCACGGGCCTGAACGCCGACGGCAGCGCGCTGGCGGCCGGCGGCGCCTTCAGCCGCTCGCCCGGCTACCTGGTTACCGACCTCGCGGGCAAGGCGCAGTTGCGGGCAGCGGACTTCAAGGCCGGCGTCGCCACATGGGCCGGCAGCTACACCTTCACGAAATCGCCGACGGCGCAGACCCGCCTGCGCGTGCGCGCGACCGAGGATCTGCCCGCCGAACAATACCCCGCCAGCTCGTCGGCGCTTCCCGCCACGGCCGGTGCCGAACCGACGCTGCTGGTCCGCAGCGGCCGCATCCGCCTGCCCAGCCGGTTCGGCCCCGCCGGGACCCTGCTGAGGATTCCCGTGTCGATCGAGTACTACACGGGCCAGATGTGGATGGTGAACGCCGAGGACTCCACCACCGCCCTGCCGGCCGGCATCGTGTCGACGGGGACGGCCGTGCCGGGTCTCACGCTCGCGTCCACGCTGTCGCCGGCATTCACGGGCGGCAAGGCCGACCTCACGTTGACGCCCAACGTCGCCGCCCACGTCAGCGTGCCGTTCGCGCTCAACCTGGGGACGACGGCCGCCAACACGTCCTGCTACGCCAGCCGGGGCGCGGGCATGACGACCAGCACCGGCGCCGCCCTCGCCTTCCTGCGCAGCGCCGACGCTTCCTGCGCCGCCGCCGGCAGCGTCGACCCGTCCGCGCTGGCCACGTTCGGCGTCTACGCGCCGGAGACGAAGCGCATCATCCACACGCGCGAGGTGTTCCGATGACACGCCCTGCCCGTCGCGGCGGCTTCACGATCGTCGAGCTGGTCGTGGTGATGATCATCATCGCCGCGCTGGCCGCCATCGGCATCCCGCGCCTGACGGGCGACAAGTCGGCGGAAGCGGCCGTGTTCGGCGACCAGGTCGTCAGCGGCCTGCGCCGCGCGCAGAAGATCGCGATGGGGCACCGGCGCGTCGTGTCCGCGAACGTCGGGCCGAAGGCCGTCGTGCTGCGCGTGAACGGCAGCAACAACGGCTGGATCGCGCTGAACGGCGTCGGTGACGACGACTATGCGACGAGCGACAGCGCGCTCACGGTCACGACCGGCAGCCTGCCGGCCACCCTGTACTTCCAGCCGGACGGCCGCATCACGACGGACATCGGCGGCGCGGCCGGCTGGGCGGGCAGCCTGTCCGTCACGGGCGCCGTCAACGGCGGTACCACTTTCCGCACCATCACCGTACAAGGCGCGACCGGCTATGTTGAATAAAGTGAGGCGCAGCGCCGGCGTCACGCTGGTCGAACTGATCGTCGCCCTCGTCATCATGGGCGTCGCGCTCGGCGGCATGGTCGCCGTGTACACGGCCACGACGCGGTCCAGCGTGGATCCCGTCCTCGTGCAGCAGATGCAGTCGATCGCGGACAACATGATGGAAGAAATCCTGATGAAGCCCTTCGCGCCGGGGCCGGGCACCGGGGCGCGCATCAACTACGACGACGTCAGGGACTACAACGGCTATGGCAAGGGCATGACGGGCATCCGCGACGTCGAAGGCAACCTGATTCCGGGGCTGGAGCGGTACTCGGTGAGCGTCGAGGCCGGGACTGCCGCGCTGGCCGGCGTCGCGTCGACGGAGGACGCGGTGCGCGTCGTCGTCACCGTGTCCATGCCGGGGGCCGGCGCCGTCGTGCTGACCGGCTGGAGGACCAACCCATCATGACCCGCCAGCGCGGCTTCACCCTCGTCGAACTGATCGTCGTGATGGTCATCGTCGGCGTCATCGCCGGCGTGCTCGTGCTGCAGATCCGGCCGGCCATGCAATCCTATCTCTCGATCCGCCAGCGCGCGAACCTCACGAGCCAGGCCGATACCGCGCTGCGCCGCATCCTGTGGGAAGTGCGCACGGCCGTGCCGAATTCGCTGCGCTATACGTGGACGGATGGGCAAAACCAGTGCATCGAATTCGTGCCGACGAAGGACGGCGGCCGGTTCCGCACGGCGGCGGACTACGAACATGCCGCCACCGGCAACCCGTTCACCCGCGACGCCGCCACGGATACGTTCGACACCCTGACCCGCATCGACGCCAGCTATGCAGGCGATTACCTGTTCATCGGCAACGTGAACGGGAACGACGTCTACAACCCCGCCAACAGCTGGGTCATCAAGAGCATCGCCGACGCCGCCACGACGACCCAGGGCCGGAATACGGTGACCCTCGCCGCGCCGGCGACGCTGCCGGCCGGCTATGAAGGCGGCCGTTTCGTCGTCATCCCGAAGGCCGAGCGGGCCGTGACCTACACGTGCACCCGGCAAGGCACGGACGGCGCCGGGACGGGCACCGGCGTGATCTACCGCGTCACCGGCTACACACCGAGCACGACGCCGGCGAAGACCTGTCCGGCGACTGGCGCGATCCTCGTCGCGAAGGTCAGCGACTGCAACTTCCTGTACCGCGAAAGCCAGGGCGCCACCCAGCAAAGCGGCTACCTGCAGCTGCGGCTCGGCCTGGCCGAAGGCGGCGAATCGGCCCGGCTGACGATGGGCGCCCACGTGGAGAACACGCCATGACGGCCCGGCGCGCGGGCGGGTTCGCATACATCGCGGCCATCATCTTCCTCGTCGTGCTGGCCGGCTTCGCGCTGGCCGTGCTGCGCCTGTCGGAGACGGAGCAGGTCACCGTCAACCAGTCCTTCCTCGGCACCCGCGCGAGCCTCGCCGCGCGCACGGGGCTCGAATGGGCGTTCTACAAATTGAAAGCCAAGGACGCGACGTGCGATACCGTGAAGACCGTGCCGGACTTCAGGAAGGACACCGGCTTCACGGTGAACGTGGGATGCGCCACGCAGACGTATGACGAGGGGCTCGGGGCGGATGGGAAAACGGTGAAAAAGGTCATCTTCGAGCTGACCGCGACGGCCTGCAACGGCAGCGTCTGCCCGGGTAGCGACGCCGACCTCGCGAACCCGGACTACGTCGAGCGCAAGCGAACGGCGTCGATCTGCGTCGCCTCCGACGGCACGGACTGCTACTGAAGCCCATGCTTCCCCGCGCCCCGCTCTCGCTCGCCGCGCTCGACACATTGCTGACCGACGCCCGCACCCGCCGCATCGAGGGCTGGCGCCGCGGCGCGCTCGAATTCCTGATGTTCGGGATCAAGGAAGCGCGGGCATGCCTGTTCGCGGGGCTGTTCTTCGCCTGCGTGCTGCTGGTGCCCGGCGCCGGCCTGCTCAGCGTGCCCCGCTACGACCTGCTGCTCGTGGCGGCGCTGGCGATCCAGGCGTGGATGCTGAAGAGCGGGCTGGAGACCCGCGACGAGCTGAAGGCGATCTGCCTGTTCCACGCGCTCGGGTTCGCGCTGGAGGCGTTCAAGACGTCCAGCGGCATCAAGTCGTGGAGCTATCCGGACTTCGCCTACACGAAGGTGCTGGGCGTGCCGCTGTTCTCGGGCTTCATGTACGCGGCGGTTGGCAGCTACATCATCCAGGCGTGGCGCCTGCTCGACCTGCGGGTCCGCCACCATCCGCCGTACTGGATGGCCGCGCTCGTCGCGCTGCTGATTTACCTGAACTTCTTCACGCACCACGCGCTGGGGGATGTGCGCTGGTACCTGGCGGCCGTCGCGCTCGGGCTCTACGCCCGCACGACCGTCAGCTTCCGCCCGCTGGACCGCGAGCGGCGCATGCCGCTGCTACTGGGATTCGTGCTGACCGGGTTCTTCATCTGGCTGGCGGAGAACCTCGGCACGTTCTGGGGGGTGTGGCGTTATCCGAACCAGCTGGGCGCCTGGTCGGCCGTCCACGTCAGCAAGTGGAGTTCGTGGTCGCTACTGGTCATCATGACGTTCACGATCGTCGCGAACCTCAAGCACGTCAAAGCGCGGATACATGTACCAGAGCAGTGACGCCGGTCTTGGCCAGCGCCATCGCCACGGGCAAGGCACACAGCACGATCATCACACCGATACGCACGCGGCGCGCGCGCTGTTTCTGTTCCTCGAAACGGGAAACGCGGAATCCTGCATCTTGGTTCATGGAAGTCCCTTCATGTGTTATGAATAAGCCAATCATAATATGGAGTTGGAGAAACCCGCGACACGAATGGATTTCCCAACAATCCGATGCCACCCCGATAAGTTACATTGCGCTGGGGTAAAAGATCAGATTACACCTCCTGGCTATACAAATCCATGAGACAGATCTAACCAAGGTTAAATTCCACAAGATCGTCTGATTTTATCCACGACAGAGTGGCAACCCACCGGCTCAGCTGCGGTCGACGACGAGCGCGAGTTGTCCATCGCGCACGACGAATTCCGACTCGCCCCGCACCGCGAGCCGGGTGCCGGCCGGTGGCCCGCCGGGCACGTCGATGGCGAGCTGGCCGCGCCAGGCGATGGCCGCGACGAGG
Organism: Massilia orientalis; assembly: GCF_030411975.2. Classification (NCBI taxonomy): domain Bacteria; kingdom Pseudomonadati; phylum Pseudomonadota; class Betaproteobacteria; order Burkholderiales; family Oxalobacteraceae; genus Massilia; species Massilia orientalis. Next base: position 323,682 of record NZ_JASNRB020000003.1, read on the forward strand.
GTGTCGCCGCGCGGCGCCAGCGCCGTCACCCGCTGCTCGCGCTCGGCGAACATCGTCCGTGCCTGTTCCGCCAGGATGCGGAAGGCGTCGCGGCCGTCGCTGGCCGCAGTCAGGTGGCCGCCGGACCAGTTCTCGAAACGGACGTCGGGGCTCAGCGTATCGAGCATGCCGTCCACGTCGAAGGCGTTGTAGGCCGCCACGTAGCGCTCGATCAGGGCGAGGGCAGCCGGTGCGATGCAGGCATGGGACATCGGTCTCTCCTTTCTCGTTTCACGTAAAACGCCAGGCGATGGCGGATGCGTCGTCCGCCGTTTTCGCCGCCAGTCCAACGGCCTCCTTGCCGGCCTCGAACGCGCGCAGTTCGTCGAGCAGCGCGTCCAGCCCGCGCGCGCGGCACGCGTCCAGCAAGCTGCCGTCCGAGTGCAGGCCATAGGTGTCGACGAGGCGGTACAAGCCGTCGCTGAGCACCAGCAGCAGCGCGCCCGGCGGTGCCGTCACCCGCGTCCTGCGCGCCGCGAACGGTCCGCGCGGCTCCAGGCACAGGACTGCGGGACTTGCCGCCGTGTTCTGTTCGTGCCGGCGTGCGCGCAGCATCGGCAGCAGCCGCGTCCAGCGCTCGCCCGGATCGAGGATGCCTTCGGCGACGAGCGCCGCGACCGCGGCCTGCGTCGCCTGTTCCTGCGGGTTCTCGAAGGGGTCGAGGTCGCGTACGGTGCCGTCGGGGAGCTGCAGCAGGATCTTGCTGTCGCCGAGGCAGAACAGGTCCAGCGTGTGGCCGGCATCGTCGTCCGGGTCGGACACGCGCACCCACGCGAGCGTCGCGATCGGCCAGGCGTACGGCGGCACGTCGGCGTGGCCGCCGGCGGCGCGGTAGGCGGCGCGCGTGTGGTCCAGCGCTTCCAGCACGAGCGCGTCCTGGCTCTCCTCCGCGCGCAGCACGCGGCCCAGGTCCTGCGCGAAGCGGCGCACGAACCAGGCCGGATCGCTGGCGCCGGCCGCCACGCAGCGCTCGGGCGTGAGCGGCGTCGCGCCGTCCATCAGCACGAGGTCCGTATGACCGTCGCGCTCGTACACGACGACGACGTCTTCGTTGATCCGGCCCTTGCCGGCCGACGAAGCGAGGGTGTACCGCATGCTTGCTCCCATCCGTGTTGTCGTCGTTACTATAAGCCATCCGGATGACGTACGGATGAACCGTGCGCGGCGTGAACATTGGAGAGTTTGTCTCGTGCGTTTTCGCGTACGATGCTATCGGACTTACAACACGAGGACACCATGACGTTCATCGAATCGATCCAGACCTGCTTCCAGAAATACGCCAACTTCGAGGGCACGGCACGCCGTTCCGAATACTGGTGGTTCTTCCTGTTCCTCGTCATCGCGAGCATGATCCTCGGCCAGATCAGCACGACCCTGTCGATCGTGTTCTCGCTCGCCACGCTGCTGCCGTCGATCGCCGTCGCCACGCGCCGCCTGCACGACACGGACCGCAGCGGCTGGTGGCAGCTGATCAGCTTCGTGCCGATCGTCGGCATCATCGTCCTGATCGTGTTCCTGGCCCAGGACAGCCGCCCGAACCGCTACGGCGCCGCCCCGGCGTACGCGGTCTGAGACCTGCTCACAGCAGCCGGATGCCCGGCAAGGTCCGCAACGACGTCTCGCGCATCACCTGCACGAAATCCTCCAGGTAGGCGTCATCGCGGCCGCGTTCTCCCTTGGCCTGGCGCATGACCGCGTACAGGCGCCCCGTCAATCCGCCCTCCCCGATGCGCTGCTGCGCCACGTAGCTGCGCTGCAGGTACGTCTGCACGGCCCACAGCGGCAGCGCCGCGAAGCCCCGTCCGCTCGCCACCAGTTGCAGCATCGCCACCGTCAGCTCCGTCGTGCGGCGCGGCGGTTCCACGCCCGCGGGCCGCAGCACCTGGCGCACGAGGTCCAGCATCTCGTCCGGCACCGGGTACGTGATCAGGGTCTGGTCGGCGAAGTCGGCCGCCACGAGATGGTCGCGCGCCAGCAGCGGATGGCCCAGCGGCAGGATCGCCACGATGTCGAACTCGAACAGCGGGTAGACGTCCACGTCGCGCTCGTCCGTATCGACCTCCGACACGATGGCGACGTCGGCGCGGTCCTGGTGCAGCAGCCCGACGGGGTCGGACTGGAAGCCCGACACGATGTCCTGCTCGACCTCCGGCCAGCGCAGGCGCAGCGCATCCATCGACGGCATCAGCCAGTCGAAGCACGTGTGGCACTCGACGGCGATGCGCAGCTTGCCAGCGCCGTGGCCCGTCAGGCGCGCGATGTCGCGCTCGGCCCGGTCGACGGCCGGTATCACGTCCTGCGCCAGCTCCAGCAGGCGCCGGCCGGCGGGTGTGAACGCCACGGGCGCGGACTTGCGCTCGAACAGCGTCAACCCATAGAACTCTTCCAGCGCCTTCAACTGGTGCGACAGCGCGGATTGCGTCACGTTCTGCAGCGCGGCCGCGCGCGACACGCTGCCGGATTCAAGGAGGGCCAGCAAGGTGCGCAGGTGGCGCAGGTCGAGGATCGAGGTCGGCATGAGCGGAATTCATCTGGACAGAAAAATAATTCGTTTGAATTATGCCGGTTGCTCATCGATGATGACAAGACTTATTCATCCAGATGAGGCAACAACATGATCAAAACTCATATTCTCGGTTATCCCCGCATCGGCGCCCAGCGCGAGCTGAAATTCGCGCTGGAGCGCCACTGGCGCGGCGAGATCGACGAGCAGGCGCTGGAAGCCGTCGCCGCCGAGCTGCGCGCACGCCACTGGGCCGACCAGCGCGCGGCCGGCCTGGATTTCGTCGGCGTGGGCGATTTCGCGTTCTACGACCAGGTGGCCGACCATGTGCTGCTGTTCGGCTGCGCGCCGGCGCGCTTCGGCTTCACCGGCGCCGAGACGCCGCTGCAGCAACTGTTCACCCTCGCGCGCGGCGTGGCGACGGAGGCGCACGACGATTGCGGCTGCGGGCACGCCTCCCATGGCAAGCCGGCGCTGGAAATGACCAAGTGGTTCGACACGAACTACCACTACCTGGTGCCGGAATTCGAGGCGGCCACGCGCTTCGCACTGGCTCCCGACCGCCTGCTGGAGCAGGTGGCGCAGGCGCGCACGCTGGGCCACGCCGTCAAGGTCACGCTGGTCGGTCCGCTGTCGTTCCTGTGGCTGGGCAAGGCCAAGGATGGCGCCGACCGCCTCGCGCTGCTGGACGCGCTGCTGCCGGTGTACTGCGACCTGCTGGCCCGCCTGAAGGCTGCCGGCGCAGAGTGGGTGCAACTGGACGAGCCGATCCTCGGCCTGGACCTGCCGGGCGACTGGTCGCTCGCGTTCGAACGGGCGTATCACCTGCTGCATGGCGCCGGCGTGCCGCTGCTGCTGGCCACGTACTTCTCGCCGCTGCAGGAAAACCTGAGCCTCGCCTGCAAGCTCCCGGTCGCCGGCCTGCACGTGGACGGCGTCCGTGCGCCGGAAGAGCTGCGCCCCGTCGCAGACTGGCTGCCGGACCACAAGGTGCTGTCGGTCGGCATCGTCGACGGTCGCAACATCTGGCGCGCCGATCTCGACGCCTGCCTCGAACGCCTGCGTCCCGTGCTCGAGCGCCGCGCCGGCGCCGTGTGGCTCGCGCCTTCCTGCTCGCTGCTGCACGTGCCGTTCACACTCGCCCACGACGCCGCCCTCGACGCCGAACTGCGCACCTGGCTGGCTGGCGCGCGTGAAAAACTGAACGAGCTGCGCATCCTCAAACAGGTATTGACCGGCGGCGAACGGGCCGTCGCGATGGATCTCGCCGCCGCCCGCGCCGCGCTGGCGGCCCGCCGCGCCAGCCCGCGCGTCGCGCGCCCCGACGTGGCCGCCGCACTGGCCGCGCTGCCGCCGCACGCCGACCGCCGCGCCGCCCCGTTTGCGCAACGCCGGGCCGTGCAGCGCGCCCGCTTCGACCTGCCCGCGTTCCCGACCACGACGATCGGCTCGTTCCCGCAAACCCCCGCCATCCGCGCCGCACGTGCGGCGTGGCGCCGGGGCGAGCTGGCGGATGCCGCGTACGACACCGCGATGCGCGCCGAGATCGCCCATGCCGTCCGTGTACAGGAAGAGCTTGGGCTGGACGTGCTCGTGCACGGCGAGGCCGAGCGCAACGACATGGTCGAGTACTTCGGCGAGCAGCTGGACGGTTTCGCGTTCAGCGCCAACGGCTGGGTGCAGTCGTATGGCTCGCGCTGCGTGAAGCCGCCCGTGCTGTACGGCGACGTGGCCCGCCCCGCGCCGATGACGGTGGCGTGGACCGCGTACGCGCAAAGCCTTACGGCGCGGCCGATGAAGGGCATGCTGACGGGGCCCGTCACGATCCTGCAATGGTCGTTCGTGCGCGACGACCAGCCGCGCGCCCTCACCTGCGCCCAGATCGCGCTGGCGATCCGCGCCGAAGTCTGCGACCTGGAACGGGCCGGCATCGGCATCGTGCAGATCGACGAGCCGGCGCTGCGCGAAGGCCTGCCGCTGCGCCGTGCGAGCCGCGACGCCTACCTGGACTGGGCCGGCCGCGCGTTCCGCATCGCCGCCAGCGGCGTCGCCGACGCGACGCAGATCCACACCCACATGTGCTACGCCGAGTTCAACGACATCCTGCCGGCCATCGCCGCACTGGACGCCGACGTGATCACGATCGAGACGAGCCGCTCGGACATGGAACTGCTGGCCGGTTTCGGCGCGTTCGCGTACCCGAACGAGATCGGCCCGGGCGTGTACGACATCCACTCGCCGCGCGTCCCGGCGACGTCCGACATGGTGCGCCTGCTGCGCAAGGCGAGCGCCGTCGTGCCGGCGGACCGGCTGTGGGTGAACCCGGACTGCGGGCTCAAGACGCGGGCCTGGCCGGAGACCGAAGCGGCGCTGCGCAACATGGTGGCGGCGGCGCGGCTGCTGCGGGATGAAGCGGGTGGTGGGACGGTGCAGGCCGCGTAACACCGTCATTCCCGCGGAAGCGGGAATCCATACTGAGCGTCCTGGTCGCCTCAGCATGGGTCCCCGCCTCCGCGGGGACGACGACGTTCAGGCCGGGTGAATGCCGCGCGTGGTGAAATACGCCTCCAGCGTATCCCGCTCCCCCGCCCGGTCCACCAGCGCGACATAGGTATCCGGCCGCACGAGATAGACCGCGTCGCGCACGAGACCGGCCGCCTGGCACGCGTCGCACCAGTCGTAGCGGTACAGTGCGATGCCGCGCCCGGCGCACCAGGTCTGCAGCGCCGGCGCCACCTCGCCGTACACGTGCACCTGCCACGCGATCGCCGCGAGCGGCGCGTGGTTGTCCGGACCGCCGCCGTAGCCCGTCCAGGGCAGCCGGTCGCCGCCGCGCACGTGGCCCGCGCTGCCGGCCGACAGCGGGCTGTCGGGATAATGGATGCCCATCTGCGACAGCACCCGGAACATGAACGCCCGCACCGGTTCGATGCCGTATGCGGCCGACGCGAACAGGGGTGCGATGTGCGTGCGCACGAAGTCGGCGAACCCGCCCTCGGCGACGACGAACGAGAACGCGCGGTCCGTCGTCTCGACCAGCCGCTGGGCGAACGCCTTGCGCTCGGCCTCGTAGGTATCGATGAGCGTTTCCGGCGCGCGGCCCCGCAGCACGTGGGCCAGCTTCCACGCGACGTTGATCGCGTCGCCGATCCCCGTGTTCATGCCCTGGCCGCCGGCCGGGCTGTGGACGTGGGCCGCGTCGCCCAGCAGCAGCGCCCGTCCGGACCGGTAATGCCCCGTCACGCGGTGGTGCACGCGGTAGGTCGAGAACCAGTTCACCTTCTCGATCCTCAAGCCCAGGCTCGCGATGGCGCGCTGGCGCACGTCGTCGAACGCCAGCGTGTGGCCCTCGCGCACCTCGGCGTCGCGTACGGCGCCGATCAGGCGGGCATTGCCCTGCTGGTCATACGAGAACAGCGCGGCGAAATCCCCCTCCTCCAGCGACAGGTGGATCTCCCCGTTCGCCGCCGGCCCGCTCACCTCCACGTCGGCGACGTAGAATGTGTGCTGGTACGTGCCGCCCTCGAAACCGGTGCCCAGCCGATGGCGCACAATGGAATGGGCGCCATCGCACCCGGCCAGCCAGGCGGCGCGGCACACCGATTCGCCGGCCGGGCCGCGCAGCCGCGCCGTCACGCCCGCCGCATCCTGCTCGAAGCCCAGCAGTTCGGTACTGCGCTCCACCGTCACGCCAGCCTCCTCCAGGCGCCGCACGAGCACCCGTTCGTGGCGGTCCTGCGGATAGATCAGCACGAACGGATACGGGGTCAGTTCGCGGCCGGCGTCGCGGAAGGACAGGCGCGTGCGACGTTCGCCCTTCACCCACAGATTGATGGCCGGATTGCGCAGGCCGTCCGCGACGATCTCGTCCACCAGGTCGAGCTGGCGGTACAGCTCCAGCGTGCGTGCCTGCACGGCCATCGCGCGCGAGCTCGTGCCGGGCCCCGCGCTGCGGTCCACGATCCGCACGCCGACGCCCTGGCGCACGAGCCACAGGGCCAGCACGAGGCCGGTCGGTCCGGCCCCCGCGATCAGTACTTCGGTCTCGTCCATGTCGCCTCCTCGCAGGAAAGAATGACAGGAAATCCGCCGCATACGGCGCACGATAACGATACAGTATGTTACGCGCGTCCCGCTACAATGCTCCGGTCGGGCTCGTTAGAGGAAAGGATGGCGCCGTGAACATCGTCTGCATCGCCTGGGGTTCGCTGATCTGGGAACCCGGCCCCTTGAAGCTGGCGTCGGACTGGCAGCCGGACGGTCCGGCCCTGCCGCTGGAATTCGTGCGCGACAGCGACGACAGCGCCGAACTGGCCCTCGTCCTGCACGCGCCCGCGCCACCCATGCCCACGCGCTGGGCGCGGCTCGACGCGGCCGGCCTCGATGACGCCCGCGAGATGCTGCGCCGGCGCGAAAAGATCCGGCCCGAGTATCGCCAATGGGTCGGCAGCCTGCCCGACCCGGTGCCGCCCGGCCTGTCTGCGAAGACGCCGGCGGCCATCGTGGCGTGCATCGCGGACTGGATGGCGGCCCGTGACGTCGATGCGGTCGTGTGGACGGCGCTGCCGGCCAAGTTTGCCGGCGTCAGCGAACGGGCGCCCAGCCCCCACGAGGCGGTCGCGCTGCTGGCCGGGCTGCAGGGGGACGAGCGGGCCAGGGCGGAGGAATACGTGCGCCGGATTCCGGGGGATATCCGGACGTTGTATCGCGGGGTGATCGAGGAACGGCTGGGCTGGACGCCCCACCAATAAGCCGTCATTCCCGCGCAGGCGGGAATCCATGCCGAGTGTCCCCGTTCAGATCAGTATGGGTCCCCGCTTGCGCGAGGACGACGAGGGCTGATCACCCGCCCGCCTTCAGTTTTTCCATCAGCTTGCGGGCCTCGTCCGCCTGCGCGAACCGCATGTCGCCGGCCAGCAGCCCGTCGAGTTCCGTGCGCGCCGCGGCCTTGTCGCCGCTGGCGGCCAGCGCCGCCGCCAGGTGGTAGCGGATGTCGCGCGCCTTCGGTGCCAGCACCTGCGCCTCGCGCAGCAGGGTCACCGCGCGACCGGCGTTTCCGTTGCCGACGAGGATCCAGGCCAGCGTGTCCATCACGTCCGCGCGCTTCGGCGCAGCGTTAAGCGCCGCCTCGGCCGTCGCCTGCGCGCGCGCGTCGCCCAGCGCCTGGTAGCACAGTGCGAGATTGTTCAGCGCGACTGGGTTGCCGGGCTGGCGCCGCAGCACGTCTTCCAGCTTGGCGGCGGCCCGCTTGAACTCGTTCGCGCCCATCCACGTCTGCGCGCGGTACGCGAGCACGCGCACGTCGTCCGGATGCGCCGCCAGCCATGCCGCCAGGCGGCCGTCGGCGTCCGCCACGCGGCCGGCCTGGCGCAGCGCGTTGTCGATCTTGATCGCGAGTTCGTTCGTCGCATGCAGCGCGGACGCGCGCTCGAACGCGGCCAGCGCGGCGGCCGGCTGGCGCTTGGCCATCAGGATGTCGCCCTGCAGCTGGTAGCCCGCAGCGCCCTGCGGATGCTGCTTCTGCATGTGTTCCGCGACCATCAGCGCCAGGTCGTGCGACCCCTTGCGCACGTACAGCGCAGCCAGTTCCAGCTGGGCCGACGGGAAATCGGGCTGGATCGCCAGCACGCTCTTGAGGTCTTCCTCGGCCTGCGTCGTATTGTTCATCACGAGGCGCAGCGCCGCCACCTGCATCAGCGCCGGCGCGGAGCGCGGCAGCGCCTGCGCCAGCTGCTTGTACGATTCCAGCGCGGCCGGGAGGTCGCCCCGCGCCAGCTCGGCCTTGCCGCGCAAATCCAGCAGGTCCGGGTTTTCCGGATGGCTCACCTGCAGGCGGCGCGCCAGTTCCAGCGCCTTGTCCGTCTGGCCCGTGCGCAGGTAGTGCGCGCACAGGTCGACGCCGGGCCCGATCGCGTGCGGGTCGACGGCGGCGGCCTGCTCCAGCCAGCGCGTCACCTCGGCGCTGTCCTGCGTGCGCTCGGCCAGTGTCGCCAGGCCGTCCATCGCGGCCACGCTCTTCTTGTTCTTCGCCAGGAAGTCAAGGAGCACCTGCCGCGCCGCCGCCGGCTGGCTGGCGTCCAGCGCCAGCTGCGACAGGCTCGCCGCGGCCCGGTAGTACGCAGGATCGAGCTGCAGCGCGCGCGCGAAACTGGCCCGCGCCGCCTCCGCCTTGCCCTGGGCCGCCAGCACCTGGCCCTTGAGGGCGTGGACCAGCGGCCGGTCGGGCTGGACGCGCTCCAGTGCGAGCGCCGCGTCGAGGGCGGCGTCGCGCCGGCCCAGGCGCAGGTTCGCCTGCACGAGGGCCTCGACGGCTTCCGGCGAACGCTTGTCGAGGGCCGTCGCGGCCTGCAGTTCGCGCACCGCATCGTCCGTCGCGCCCGCGCCCAGCCGCGCGAGGCCGAGCCCCGTGCGCAGCGTGGCCGACGCGCCGTCCAGCGTGCTGGCCCGCGCGAACAGGTCGGCGGCCTGGTCGTAGCGGCGCGCCTTCAGGTTGGCGTCGGCGGCCAGCGCCAGCACTTCGGCGTCCGCCTGGCGGGCATCGAGCACGGGCTCCAGCACGGTGCGCGCCTCGTCCCCATGGCCGGAGCCGATCAGCGCCTGCGCCAGCATCTTGCGCGCGTACATATTGGCCGGATTGCGTTCCAGGTAGCGGCGGAAATGCTGCTCCGCCTGATAATTCGACCCGAGCTTCAGGTCGACGGCGCCGGCCAGCAGCACGCTGGGCATGTGGTCCGGCACGGCCTTGAGCACCTTGTACAGGACGTCGCGCGCGGCGTCGGGCCTGTCGGTCGTATAGTCGAGCAGCGCCTGCGTGTAGGCGACGAGCAGGCTGCCCGGCGCGCCCTTCGCGGCCAGGTCCAGCTCCGCCTGCGCCATCTGCGGCTTGCGCAGGCCGATGGCGAGATAGGCTTTTTCCACGTGGGCCGTACGGTGTTGCGGGCTGACGGCCAGCACGCGGTCGTACAGCGCCAGCGCGTCCTCGGGACGCTCGCCCGCGCGCACGAGGTCGGCCTTGAACATCAACGCGTCGACGTTGCGCGGATCGCGGGCCAGCACGCGGTCGGCGTAGCCGTGGGCGGCGTCCGCATGGCCCTCGACGATGGCGAGCCGGCCCAGGCCGACGAGCGCCGCCGGGTCGTCCGCGCGCCTGGCGAGCACGTGTTCGTAGGCCGACCGTGCCTCGTCGTTGCGGCGCAGGGCCAGGTACGCATCGCCGCGCGCGCTGGACAGGCCGGGATCGTCGGGGCCGCCCGCCGTCTCGTCCAGCGCCTTCTGGTGCTGGCCCTCCAGCACGAGCGCCGCGGCCAGCGCCGCCAGCGCCGGTCCGCGCGCATGGCCCCGGTCCAGCGCCTGCCGGGCTTCCTTTTCCGCCGTCGTGCTGTCACCCAGGTCGAGGTAGACCTGGGCGAGCTGGTAGCGCGTGTCCGCGCTGCGCGGGTCGGCGTCCAGCGCATTCTTGAGGACGATGAGCGCACCGCGAAAATCCCCTTTCGCGCGCAATTGTGCGGCATGCGCGCGCTGCTGCTCCGCCGTTTGCTGGTTGCAGGCCGGAAGCGCGGCGGCGAGGAAAACGGCCACGAGGACGGCGGCAAGGCGGCTGGCGCGCGGGGGTGTAGGGGCTCGGGAGGACATTGTTGATATTGTTATAGATCAATGACGCATTTTCGTGGGGCAAGCACGTTTATGGCAAGCAAAAACCGACGGGCATGACCGCGATACCACGGCCCGGGGCGAGGTTGTAAAAATGTCACGGGCGTTATTGATATTAAATAATTTATTTACAAGTTAAGTTTATTCGTGGCATGATGCGCCTTGACACTGGTCAACGTGTAAATATCTCTGGGAGAGTCTGTGAAAAAAGCGATCAAGCTGGCCGTCTCGGCTGCATTCATCCTCGGCGCCAGCCAGGGCTGGGCCGCGACCATCACCGATTCCGGCGTCGGCAGCTATTACGGCTACGACAACCAGGGTGCCGCGGACGTCATCGGCGGCAGCACGTACGACATCTCCAAGGCGACGATCGCGCGTGCCGGAAGTGTCCTGACCATCACGATCAACACGAGCTTCGCCGGCAAGGCGGGCGCCAGCTCGTCCTGGGGCAAGGACCCGCTGACCGGCAAGACCGGCAAGGGCATCGGCTACGGCGACGTGTTCCTGTCCGATACGTGGAACGCCGCCGGCACCGAAGCCAATCACTATACGCCCGACAACGCGACCAAGGGCACCGTCTGGGACTATGGCTTCGCGCTCGACAACCGCTGGAGCAACTCGGGCGGCAACTTCAAGCTGTATGCGCTGAACGGCGCGACCAACGCGCAGAACATCCTCAATTCGAACAGCTACATCAACTGCTCGAACTGCAACTACCGCGAGAACGAGGAAACGGCCGTGAACACCAAGTCGTCCACGGTCGAGTACACGGGCCTGTCCGGCAAATGGGCCGTCTCGACCGGCGCCCTCACGTTCACCATCAACCTCTCCGGTTCGGAACTGATGGACTACAGCTCGTTCGCGATGCACTGGGGCGAGACCTGCCAGAACGACGTCCTCGAAGGCGTGGCCATGGGCGTGCACGTCCCGCTGCCGAGCACCGCGGCCCTGCTGTTCCTCGGCCTCGGCGCCCTCGGCATGGCACGCCGCCGCCGCGCTCCGGGCGCACTGCCCCCAGGCGCAGCGGCCGTCTGATTCCTTTCAGCCGGCGCTGCCGGCGATCCTGTTGCGTCCCGCCGCCTTGGCGCGGTACAGCCGCGTGTCTGCCACCTCGACGAGTCCGGCCGGCTGGTCCTGGCTGCCCGGCACGATCGTCGCCACGCCCATGCTGCACGTGACGATGTCGGCCACGGCGGACCCCGCATGGGGCAGCGCCGCCTGCGCCAGCCGCCGCGCGCACCGCGCCGCCACCGCAAGCGCCGCCGCCTCGTCCGTCGCGGGCAGCACGAGCGCGAACTCTTCGCCGCCCAGGCGCGCGCACAGGTCGCGCGTGCGCGCCGCCGCCCGGTCCAGCACCCGCGCCACCTCCTTCAGGCAGGCGTCGCCCTGCGGATGGCCGTAGCGGTCGTTGTACTGCTTGAAGTAATCGATGTCGACCATCACCAGCGACAGCGGCGCGCCCAGCGCACGGGCCTTGCCCCATTCGACGTCCAGGATCCGGTCGAACATGCGGCGGTTGGCGATGCCGGTGAGCGGGTCGCGGTACGACAGCGCCTCCAGCTCCTTCTGCAGCTGCAGGATCTTGTCCTCGGCCCGTTTGCGTTCGCTGATGTCGAACATGAAGCCCACGAGGCAGTCCACGGCACCGTCGGCACGCCGGATCACGTGCACGACGTCGCGGATCCACACGTAGTCGCCGTCGGCCGTCAGGGCGCGGTAATCGGCTTCGTGATCGGTGCCCTGCTGCGACTGGCTCACACAGAAATCGACCGTCTTCTGGCGGTCTTCCGCATGGATGCGCATGGCCCAGTCCTCGACCGTCTTCCAGCTGTCCTGGGGCCAGCCCAGCACGCGTTCGATCTGGGGACCGATGTACGTGAAGCGCGCGGACGCCCAGTCGATGCGCCACGGGATGGCCTGCGTGGATTCGAGCAGGGTGCGATAGACGCCGGCGTCGTCGCCGGTCTCGGGATGGGTGGTCATGGCGTTCCGTGGCTGAAAACCATCATACTACCGGAATGCCTGGCCTTTGGATCAGTGCCCATGCGGCGCGCGATGGATAGACTCCGCCTGTCATCCCATTTCCCACCACGAGGTCTCCCATGGACAACCAACATACCCAGGACAATGCCGGCGTCGTTCAGGAATTCGGCGCGCTGGCGCCCGTGCGCATCGGTCTCCCCGAGCAGACGCGGTCGCAGAGCGTACGCGCCCTGAACCGCCTGCTGGCGCACACGATGGCGCTGCGCGACGCCTACAAGAAAGCGCACTGGCAGACGTCCGGCGCCAACTTCTACGAACTGCACCTGCTGTTCGACAAGCACTACGAAGAACAGGTCGCGATCATGGACGCCATCGCCGAGCGCATCCAGACCCTGGGCGGCGTGACGTTCGCGCTGGCCGGCGACATCGCGGGCGAGTCGTCGATCGCACGCGCCCCGCGCGGCCGCGAATCCGCCCCCGCCCAGCTGGAACGCCTGGCCGCTGCCCACGAGACGATCCTGCTGGACGCGCGTCCGCTGGCCCGCGCGGCGTCCGACGCCGGCGACGACGGCAGCAACGACCTGATCGTCAGCCAGGTCGTGCGCGCCAACGAACTGCAGAGCTGGTTCATCGGCGAACACCTGGCGCGCCAGGCCGAAGGCGATTGAACATCATACTTTAGTGTGATGTCATATCCTTTTGTATAGCTGGACCCGGGCGGCCTTCGTCCCGACAATGACCAGGGTGGCGCGGCATTCCGTCCGCACCACCCCGATCACCGGACGAGGAGCAGCCCATGACCACCCACCCGCCACCACTGGCCGCGAGCCTTGAACCCGAACGGCAGGCGCGCCTGGCCACGATCGGCCAGCTGGCCGCGTCGATCGCCCACGAAGTCGACCAGCCGCTGGCCGCCATCGCCCTGCACGCCCACGCGGCGCTGCGCTGCATCGAACGCGCCCAGGCGCCGGCCCAGGCGCACGCCGCACTGTGCGCCGTGCTGGAAGCGTCGCAGCGCGCCAGTGCCATCGTGAAGAGCGTGCGCGCCCTGGCCGGCCAGGTCCGGCTCGAGCGCACCGCATGCCGCCTCGACGCCGCCATCGACGACGTCCTGGCCGAATACGCGGCCGACGTGCGCCGCCACGCCATCGCCTGCCGCGTGACGGTGGCGCCGGGCGCACGCACGGTGGCGGCCAGCCCCGTGCAGCTGCGCCAGCTCCTGCGCAACCTCGTCGGCAACGCCGTGGACGCCTTGTCTCCCGTGCGCGGCCGCTCCCGCTCGATGGCGATCCGCGCCCGCGTCGGCGCCGGCGCCGGCGGCGAGATCGTCGTCACCGTGCGCGACAACGGCACCGGCATGGATGCGGCCACCGCCGCGGACGCTTTCGACCCATTGGCGACGACGAAGCCGCACGGCATGGGCCTGGGCCTCGCGATCTGCCGCGCCATCGTCGACGCGCATGGCGGCCGCCTCTGGCTGGACGCCAATCCGGACCATGGCGCCACGGCCGGCTTCGCGCTGCCGCGCGCCGCGCACGCGCATCCGTCCACCGCATCCGTGGAGGCCGTCCATGGATGACCCGCGCCCCATCACCGTGCTGATCGCGGACGACCACCCGCTGATCCGGGCCGGCCTCGCCGCGCTGATCGGCGCCGAGCCGGCGCTGCAACTGGTCGGCGAAGCGGGCGACGGCGTCGCCGCCGTCGAACATTACCTGCGCCTGCGCCCGGACGTCATGCTCGTCGACCTGAACATGCCCGGCGGCGGCGGCGTCGAGGCGATCCGCAAGATCCGCGCGCTGGTGCCGGACGCCCGCATGGTCATCCTGACGACCTACGACGGCGACGAGGACGTGCGCCGCGGCCTGCTGGCCGGCGCCAGCGCCTACCTGCTCAAGCAGTCCGGCCTCGACGAGGTGGTGCAATGCGTGCGCCAGGTGGCCGCCAACCGCCGCTACCTCGCGCCTGGCCTCGCCGAGAAGCTGGCCGGCCGCGTGGACGCCAACCGCCTGTCGCGCCGCGAGCTCGAGATCCTCGCGCACCTGTCGGCCGGCATGAGCAACAAGATGATCGCGCGCACCGAGAACATCGGCGTCGGCACGGTCAAGTACCACGTCAACAATATCCTGTCAAAGCTGAACGTCTCGTGCCGCACCGAAGCGGCCTGCGTGGCGGCGCGGCGGGGGCTGATCCACGCGTACTGAGAGCTCGCCATGTCCTGTCGCTTCATCGCCGCCGCGGCCTTCATGCTCGCCACCGCGGCGCATGCCGCCGCGCCGCAGGTGCACACCCAAGCCCCGGGCTGGTATCGGACGATGCTGGGCGGCTTCGAGATCACGGCGCTGTCCGACGGCACGCACACGTTCCCGGTCGATACCGTCATGACCGGCGTGACACCGGCCGCCGTCGACGCGGCCCTCGCCAACAACGACCTGCACCGGCCCGTGCAAGGCTCCATCAACGCCTTCCTCGTCAACACGGGGACGCGGCTCGTGCTGATCGACACGGGCGCCGGCGCCCTGTACGGCGCTTGCTGCGGCAAGCTGCTCGCGAACCTGCGCGCGGCCGGCTACAGGCCCGAGCAGGTCGACGTCGTGCTGCTGACGCACCTGCACAAGGACCACGTGGGCGGCGTGCTCGCCGACGGCAAGCCCGCATTCCCGAACGCCGTCGTGCGCGCGGCGGGCGCGGATGCCGATTACTGGCTGTCCAGGGACCAGCGCGCCGCCGCGCCGGCGTTCCTGGCAAGCTTCTTCGACAGCGCGGCGGCCTCGCTCGCGCCGTACACGGCCGCCGGCCGCTTCCAGCCGTTCGCGCCCGGTGCGGCGCTCGTCCCCGGCATCAGCGCCGTCGCCGAACCGGGCCACACGCCCGGCCACGGCGGCTATCTCGTCGAGAACGGCGGCCAGGCGCTGCTCGTGTGGGGCGACGTCGTGCACGTGGCGGCCGTGCAGCTCGACCAGGTCCAGGCGACCGTCAAGTACGACAGCAGCGCGCCCGACGCCCGGGCGACGCGCGCCGGCCTGCTGGAGCGCGCGGCGCGCGAGCACCTCCTTGTCGGCGCCGCCCATGTGGCGTTCCCCGGCCTCGGCCACGTGCGCAGGGAGGGTGCGGGCTTTGCCTGGCTGCCGCTGAACTACGAAGGCGACCCGGCCGACCCGCACTGACGCTCAACCCTCGACCAGGTACGGCGCGGGGCCGCCGGCCATCTCCTTGAACAGCCGGCGGATCACGCGGCTGAGCGATGCGTGCGGCTTGCCGCCCCTGCGCAGCAGCGGGTAGCCGCCGGACAGGCGCAGGCCATCGAGGAACGTGACCTCGTAGTCGACACGGCTGTCGCGCCGGGCCTGCGCCGCCCACGCGGCCAGGATGCGGTTGGCCATCCGGAATTCGCTGACGACGGCCGTTGCGCCGGCGTCGGCGGACAGGCGGATGCGGATGACGTCGATGGGTTCGGTGGTTGGGGCGTTAGCGGCACGCATGCTGGGGCTCCGGAGACTTGTGTGGTGTGGAAACCGGGGTCAGAGCGCCGAAAGAAGAACCGCGCTCTGACCCCTGTGCTGTCAGCGTAGCGTCCGTTCACGCCTTTTGCCCCACCCATTTGGCGGGGGCGATGACTCGATAAGGGGGAATCTTGTACAATCTTGCCCTGTACCGCCCCCAACGACTCCACCGCATGAACCCTCCCAGCGCCACGCCGATCCGCGTCCTGATCGCGGACGACCATCCGATGATGCGCGAAGGCATAGCCGCTTCGCTGACTGCGCACGGCAACATCGAGGTCGTCGCCCAGGCCTGCGACGGCGACGAAGCGATCCGTTTCTTCACCAACTGGCGCCCCGACGTGGCCCTCGTCGACCTGCAAATGCCCGGCAAGGACGGCCTGGAAGCCATCCGCGCCATCCGCAGCCTGCATCCGGACGCCCGCCTCGTCGTGCTCACGACCTACGACGGCGATGCCCGCATCGCGGCCGCGCTCAAGGCCGGCGCGTCCGCCTACCTGCTGAAGAACGTGCCGGGCCGCGAACTGGCGGCGACCGTGCGCGAAGTGCACAACGGCTCGCACATCCTGCCGCAGGCGCTGCGGCGCGAGGTGGCGATCCACTACGCCGGCGACGCGCTGTCGCCGCGCGAGCTCGACGTGCTGCGCCTCGCGGCCGTCGGCCATTCGAACCGCGCCATCGGCGCACAGCTGCACATCGGCGAGACGACGGTCAAGACGCACATGAGCACGATCCTCGTGAAGCTGGGCGCGAACGACCGCGCGCACGCCGTCACGCTCGCCGTGCAGCGCGGCTTCATCGACCTCTGACCGGTACCGCGATGCGCCGCCGCCATCGTCCCGTCCGCGCGCTCGCGGCTGCCCTGCTGCTGGCCGCCGGGTCGGCCATGGCGGCGCCGGAAGGCTTCACCGACTACCACCACACGCAATGGACGGCGACCGACGGCGCGCCACCGGCCATCCACACGATGGCGCAGACCCGCGACGGCTGGCTGTGGCTCGGCACGGCGGACGGCCTGTACCGCTTCGACGGCCAGCGTTTCGAACGCTACGCGCTGCCCGCCCAGCCGGGACGCAGCCATGAGCGCATCCAGGTGCTGCGGGCCGCGCCGAACGGCGACCTGCTGATCGCCTTCGCCGCCGAAGGCATCTCGGTGCTGCATCCGGACGGCCGCGTCGAGGACCTGCCGGGCCAACCTTCCCCGTACGAGAACGTCGGCGCACTGGCCGTCGACACGGACGGCAGCCTGTGGGCCGCCGGCGGGCACATCGCCCATTTCGCCGGCGGCCGCTGGCATGCCGTGGCGGCCGGGCCGGAATGGGAAACGGCGCACCAGGAAGACCTGCTCGTCGACGGCGCAGGCAACCTGTGGGCGTTCAACGAACACGGCGCCTGGCGCCTGGACCGGGCCGCCGGCCGCTTCGCGCGGGTGACGGACCAGGGCGGGCAACCGCTGCTGGCCCCGAACGGCAGCCTGTGGTCGCGGGCGAACGGTACGCTGCACCGGCTCGCCGCCACGGGAAGCCTGCGGCCCGGCACGTACGCGCCGTCGCAATCGGGCGGGGCCGGACAGTTCGGCGCGGACGGCACCCTGTGGCTGCTGGACTGCCCGCAGCCCGTGTGCCGCGTGCCGAACGCAGCGCAGCGCAAGGAAGCGCGCTGGACCATCGCGTCCGCGGCCGCGGAGCGGGTCGTGGATCCGGCGCTGCTGTCGGGGCGGGGCGCGGCGGCCATCCTCGAAGACCGCGAAGGCGACATCTGGGTGGCGACCGAGAGCGGCCTCGATCGCTTCCGGCGCAACCGGTTCCTGCGCAGCGGCCTGCCCGGCAGCGGCACCCGCTACAGCTTCGGCGTGGACGGGGCCGGCCGCGTGCTGGCCGCCGACTTCGAGACGGGCACGCTGTGGCATCTCGCGCCCGACGCCGCGCCGGCTGCCGTGCGCGGCCCGTGGGTCGGCGTGATCAACAACGGTCCCGACGGCGCACTGCTCGTCGGCGGCAAACGCAGCATGCAGCGTGTGCGCGGCACCACCGTGGAAGACATCCCGCTCCCGCCCGGCCCGGACGGCAAGCCGCGCGACTACCGCCTCGTCGGCCTGCTGGACGACGGCAAGGTGTTGTGGACGGCCTCGCTCGAGACGGGCCTGATCGGCTGGCGCGACGGCCGCTGGCTGCCGCGTGCCGCCTTCAACCTGCCTTCCAAGATCTTCCAGTCCGCGACCGACGGCGCGGGCACCCTGTGGCTGGCGACCGGCGACGGCAAGCTGGTGCACTACCTCGACGACAAGCTGACGGACTACGATCTCGGCGCCGTGGGCCAGGCGAGCGCGCTGTTCACGGGCGAACACCTCATCGTCAGCGGTTCCGGCGGCACGGCCGTGCTGCGCGACCGCACGCTGCGCCTGCTGCGCACCCAGGATCCGGGCGTGCTGCGCAACCTGTCCGGCATCGTCGTCACGCCGGACGGCGACCGCTGGATGAACGGCGTCGCGGGCCTCGTGCACGTGCGCGCCGCGGACTGGCGCCAGGCCATGCGCGACCCGGACCTGCCGCTGCGCCACGAATTGTTCGACGCGCTGGACGGCTATCCGGGCCGCGCCGCGATGGAAAACCGCTGGCGCGGCATCGTCAGCGCCGACGGCCGCAACCTGTGGCTGTCGGCCACCGGTGGCGTCATGCGCCTCGACCTCGCCCAGCTGCGCCGCAACCGCGTCGCGCCACAGGCCGTGATCCTCGGCGTGACGGCGGACGACCGCGGCTGGCCGGCGCAAGGGACGATCCGCCTCCCGGCCGGCACCGACCACTTCCGCATCCAGTACACGGCGCCGGCGCTGCGCCTGCCGGAACGGGTGCGGTTCGAGTACCGGCTCGACGGCGTCGACAAGGGGTGGCTCGATGCGGGCGTCCGCCGTGCCACGTCGTACACCAACATCGGTCCCGGCGACTACGTGTTCCACGTGCGCGCCGTGAACGAGGACGGCCTGCCGGGCGAGGCGGTCGCCACCCTGCCGCTGCACGTGGCGCCCACGCTCGTGCAGACGCTGTGGTTCCGCATCGCCTGCGCCGGCGCGCTCGTGCTGCTGGGCGTGCTGCTGTACCGCTACCGCATCCGCTACGTGACGCGCCGCCTGACGGAGCGGCTGCAGGTCAGGACGGCCGAACGCGAACGCATCGCCCGCACCCTGCACGACACCTTCCTGCAGACCGTGCAGGGTCTCGTGCTGCGCGTGGACGCCGTCGCCGCGACCTTGCCGCCCGACGCCGGCGCGCGCCGCCAGCTGGAGCACGTGCTGGACGACGCGAGCCACGCCATCGGCGAAGGCCGCGACCAGCTGCAGGAACTGCGCGCGGGCGATGCGCACGTGCTGGAAGACGTGCTGGCCGACACCATCGCCCGCCTCACGCTCACGTATGGCGCGCTGGCCGTCGACGTGCACGTGGAAGGCGAGCGCCGTCCCCTGCTCGCGCCCGTCGCCGACGAGATCGCGGAGATCGCGCGCGAGGCGCTGCGCAACGCGTTCGCCCACGCGCACGCCGCCCGCGTGCGCGTCACGCTGATCCATGCGCGCCGCGCGCTCACGCTGTGCGTGTCCGACGACGGCCGCGGCCTGCCCGAGCCCGTGCGGCACGGCGGCGCCGGGTTGGCGGGATACCGCGGGCACTGGGGCCTGATCGGCATGCGCGAACGGGCGGAACGCATCGGCGCGCGCCTGGAGATAGCCAGCGGCCCGCGCCAGGGCACGACGGTCACGTTGACCGTGCCCGGCGCGCACGCCTACGGGGCCGACCGGGCGCCGCCGATATAGTCCTCCAGCCCGGCGGCGAGCGCGTCGAACGCGATCCGGCAGTGCGGGCTCGCGCGCAGGTCTTCATGCATCGTGACCCATGTATCGAGCCGGAACGCGAACGCATCCGGCAGCACGCGCACGAGCGCAGGCGCGCACATGGCCAGCGGCACCTGGCACACGCCGATGCCGGCGCCGGCGCGGATCAGCGCCAGCTGGGCCACGTCGCTGTCCGTGCGCAGCGCAAAACGGTCGCGCGTAAAGCCCGGCAGCGCCTTCGCGGCCTGGCGCACGAACGGCGTCGGGCGGTCGTAGCCGATCAGCGCATGGTTCCCGAGATCGGCGAGCGTGGCCGGCGCGCCGCGCCGGGCCAGGTACGCCGGTGCCGCGTGCAGCCCCAGTTCGATGGCGCCGATGCGGCGCGCCACCAGCTGCTCCTGGCGCGGGGCGGTCATGCGCACGGCGATGTCGGCTTCGCGCTGCAGCAGGTCGTGCACCCGGTTCGACAGCACCAGCTCCACCTTCAGCGCGGGATGGCGCTGGACGAGGTCCGCGACGATGGCCGGCATCACCTCGACGCCCACGACCTCGCTGACGCTGATCCTGACCGTGCCCGCCACCGACCCGGCGCCGCCGCGCAGGCCGGACGCCGTCCGTTCCAGCGCGGCGGCCGTGCTTTCCATCGTTTCCGCGTGCGGGCGCAGCGCGAACGCCGCCTCCGTGGGCAGCAACCCCGTCTGGGAGCGGGTGAACAGCACGAGGCCCAGTGCTTTCTCGAGCGCAGCCACGTGGCGCCCGACCGTCGGCTGCGCCACGCCCAGCGCCCGGGCAGAGCCGGACAGCGAGCCTTCGCGCAGCACGCCGAGGAAGGCGCGATACAGTTCCCATTCGATGTCCGATGCCATGTAGTTATACAAAAATGTTGAGCGGATGGTAAAACTTATGCAATTCCATTGAGCCAGAACCGGCGCTACGCTGTCAACACTTTCAACGCACGGAGGACGGCATGAACGGGAACGACACGGTACTGGTACTGGGCGCCGGCGGCGGCATCGGCGGCGAGGTGGCGCGGCAGCTGGCGCGGGCCGGATGGCGGGTACGCGGCATGAAGCGCGGACTGGCCGCCGCGGCGCCGGACGCCGACGGCGTCGCATGGATAGGCGGGGACGCCATGTCGGCCGCCGACGTGGCCCGCGCCGCGCAGGGCTGCGCCGTCATCGTGCACGCCGTGAACCCGCCGGGCTACCGCGACTGGGACCGGCTGGTGCTGCCGATGCTGGACAATACGATCGCGGCGGCCGCAGCGAACGGCGCGCTCGTCGTCCTGCCGGGCACGGTGTACAACTATGGCGCGGACGCGTTCCCGGTCGTCGCCGAGGACGCACCCCAGCATCCGACCACGCGCAAGGGTGCGCTGCGCGTACGGATGGAAGCGGCACTGCAGGCGTATGCGGACCGCGGCGGCCGCGCGCTCATCGTCCGCGCCGGCGATTTCTTCGGCCCCCGCGCCGGCAACAACTGGTTCGCGCAAGGCCTCGTCAAGCCGGGCAAGCCGGTGCGCCGCATCGCCAACCCGGCCGCCCCCGGCGTCGGCCACCAGTGGGCTTACCTGCCGGACGCGGCCGCGGCGATGGTCGCGCTGATCGGGCGCCGCAACGCGCTCGAGCCGTTCGCCCGCTTCCACATGAACGGCCACTGGGACCCGGACGGCACGGCGATGTGCGCCGCCATCGCCCGCATCGTCGGACGCCGCGGCGGCCGCGCGACCGTCGCTACCTTCCCATGGTGGCTCGTGCGGCTGGCCACGCCGTTCAACGAAACCCTGCGCGAACTGTGGGAGATGCGCTACCTGTGGCGCCAGACCGTCCGCCTGGAAAATACCCGCCTCGCCGAGGTGCTGGGCGCGGAGCCGCACACGCCGCTGGACGTGGCCGTCGAGCGCACGCTGGAAGGACTCGGCTGCCTGCCGCCTAACCGCCCAGCCGCTGCCCTTTCCCGTACATCCGGCACTCCGCCGCCAGCGCCAGCAGGTTCGGATCGCGCTCGCGGCTCTTCGAGATGAGCAGGCTGATGATCTGGTGCGACGCGTACGGCGCATCGAGCGGGATCAGCTGGATGCGCGTGCTGAATTCGGCCACGCGGCCCGGCAGCAGGCTGTAGCCCATGCCGCCGCTGACGAGGTTGATCAGCGAGAAGATGTCGGACACGCGCATGATCGTCTCCGGCGTGTAGCCGGCCTGGCGGAACGCGTGGTCGAAGCTGTCCGACGTGACGAAGCCACCGCCCAGCGTGATGAATTTTTCGCCCTCCAGGTCGCGCAAGTCGACGTGCGCGCGGCCCGCGTACGGTGAGCCCAGCGGCGCGGCGAGATGCACCTCGTCCTCGAACAGCGGCACCGTCAACAGTTGCGCATCGTCGAGCGGCGCCTGCAGCCCGATCACGATCGCATCCAGCCGGCCCTCGTCGAGCCCGCGCAGCAATTCCTGGTTCGAGCCCAGCGTGAGGTCGATCTGCAGCTCGGGCCGGCGCAACTTGAGGCCCATGAGCAGTTGCGGGATGCAGCGCAGCGTCAGCGAATACAGCGACCCGATCTTCAGCCTGCCGCCCGCGAAGCCGGCCAGCTCGCGCACCTTGCGCACGCCCTCTTCCGTTTCGCTGACGGCGCGCTGCGCGTGCTTGGCGAACGCGTAGGCGGCCGGCAGCGGCACGAGGCTCCTGCCTTCGCGCCGGAACAACGGACAGCGCAATCCCTCTTCCAGCGAGTGCAGCGCGCGGTGGATGCTGACCGTGCTCTGGCCCAGTTCCTCCGACACGCGCGCGAGGCTGTGCAGGCGCATGAAGGCCAGGAAGACTTCCAGTTTCTTTAAAGTAATCTCTTCATCGATCATCGCGCCGCTCCTCGGTAAAGCATACCCGAATCATTAACCTGGGAGTAAACATTGCGCTGCCGCGTTGATTGAAGCCCGGCCGTCTCCTTTCTATGCTGGCCCTACCTTCCATACAAAGGAGACAACATGGAAAGCAACACTCCCCGCCGATGGGACACGCGGCGCCAGGACAAGGCGCGGCGCATGGCGGCAGCGAGCCACCTGGCCGACGGCCCCGTGCTGGACAGCGCGCGCATCGTCGATGCCCTCGAACTGCTGCTGGCCGGCGGCGACCGCGTCGTCCTCGAGGGGAATAACCAGAAACAGGCGGACTTCCTCGCCCGCGCCCTCGTGCAGGTGGACCCGGACCGGATCAACAGGCTGCACATGATCATGCCCAGCGTGAGCCTGCCGGAGCACCTGGACCTGTTCGAGCGGGGCATCGCCAGCAAGCTCGATTTCGCCTACGCCGGCGCGCAAAGCCTGCGCATCTCGCAATTCCTGCAGGAGGGCACGCTCACGGTCGGCGCCCTGCACACCTACATCGAGCTGTATGCGCGCCTGTACGTGGACCTGTCGCCGAATGTCGTGATGGTCGCGGGCTATACGGCGGACCGCCACGGCAACCTGTACACGGGACCGAGCACGGAAGACACGCCGGCGCTCGTCGAGGCGGCCGCCTTCCGCGACGGCATCGTGATCGCGCAGGTGAACGAGATCGTCGACGACCCGAAGGACCTGCCCCGCGTGGACATCCCCGGCGCGTGGGTCGACTACGTCGTACGGGCCGACAAGCCGTTCTACATCGAACCGCTGTTCACGCGCGACCCGCGCCTCATCAAGCCCGTGCATATCCTGATGGGGATGATGGCGATCCGCGGCGTCTACGAGCGCCACGGCGTGCAGTCGCTGAACCACGGCATCGGCTTCAACACGGCCGCGATCGAACTGCTGCTGCCTACGTACGGCGAGCAGCTCGGCCTGAAAGGCAAGATCTGCCGCAACTGGACCTTGAACCCGCACCCCACGCTGATCCCCGCCATCGAATCGGGCTGGGTCGACAGCGTGCACTGCTTCGGCGCGGAGCTGGGCATGGAAAAGTACACGGCCGCCCGCCCCGACGTGTTCTTCATCGGCCGCGACGGTTCCATGCGCTCGAATCGCGCGTTCTGCCAGCTGGCGGGCCAGTATGCCGTCGACCTGTTCATCGGTTCGACCTTGCAAATGGACGGCCTGGGCAACTCGTCCACCGTGACGCACGGCCGCATGACGGGCTTCGGCGGAGCACCGAACATGGGCCACGACCCGCACGGCCGCCGCCATCCGACACCAGCGTGGCTCGACCTCGTGGAGACGGACGATCCGCTCGCGCGCGGCAAGAAGCTCGTCGTGCAGATGGTCGAGACGTTCCAGGACGGCAGCCAGCCCACGATCGTGGAATCGCTGGACGCCGTCGAGGTGGGCAAGACATCCGGCATGCCGCTGGCGCCGGTCATGATCTACGGCGACGACGTCACCCACGTCCTCACCGAAGAAGGCATCGCCTACCTGTACAAGGCGCGCTCGCTCGAAGAACGCAAGGCGATGCTGGCGGCGGTGGCGGGCGTCACGCCCATCGGCCTCACGCACGATCCGAAGCAGACGGCCCGCATGCGCGCGGAAGGCCTGATCGCGCTGCCGGAAGACCTGGGCGTGCGCCGCGCCGACGCGACCCGCTCGCTGCTCGCGGCGAAGAGCATCGCGGAACTGGTCGAGTGGTCGGGCGGCCTGTACGAGCCGCCGGCGAAATTCAGGAGCTGGTGATGACGGCGCGCGATCCGATTCTCATCCCGGCCGACGCCGCGCCCGACCTCGCATTGGCGCTGGCCGACCACGCCGTCGCGGCGCTGGTCGACGAAGCGATGCTGACGCCGAAGCCCGGCCTCGTCGACCTGCGCGGCGCGGGCGCCCACCGCGACCTCTCGTGGCCGCTGATGTGCGCGTCCGCCTGCGCTCTCCGGCCCGCATTCGGCCAGATGGCGCTGGCGGGCCTGCTCATCGCGGACGACGACGCGCGGCTGCGCCGGCGCATCGGCGCCATCGGCCGCGACGGCGAAGCGGCGATGATGGCGGCCAGCGGCGGCGTGAACACGCACCGCGGCGCGATCTGGGCCCTGGGCCTGCTCGTCACGGCGGCCGCCGGCTCGATGGAACGCGAGGCGCGAACCATCGCGGCCCACGCCGGCAGGCTGGCCCGCATCGCCGACCCGGGCGCACCGTCGACCACGGGTCACAAGGGCGAGCGCGCCTGCATCGAGCACGGCGTGGGCGGCGCCCGCGGCCAGGCCCGCGCCGGCTTCCCGCACGTGATCGACCACGCGCTGCCGATGCTGACGCTGGCCCGCGCGCGCGGCGATGCCGAACACCACGCCCGCGTGAACGCCTTGCTGGCCGTGATGGCCACGCTGGACGACACCTGTTTGCTCGCGCGCGGCGGCCGCAAGGCGCTGGATGCGGCGCAGGACGGCGCGCGCCGCGTGCTCGCGTGTGGCGGCATCGCCACGCCGAACGGGCGGCGCGCATTCGACGTGCTGGAAGCGCGCCTGCGCCGGCTGCACGTCTCGCCCGGCGGCGCCGCCGACCTGCTGGCGGCCGCGCTGCTGCTGGACCGAATCGAACGAGGAGAATAAGACAATGGAGAGACTGGAATACGAATTTGCCGCCGGCCAGAGCGCGCTTGGGCGCACCGTCAGCGGCGTCGTCAGCTCCGGCGACCTGGAAGTGCTGCTGGAGCCCGCAACCGCCGGCCGCACGAAGGTGTCCGTGCAGACGTCCGTCGACGGCTATGGCGCCACGTGGAAGGCGCTGCTGGAGCGCGTGTTCGGCGCCGGCGACCTGCCGGCCGCGCACATCGAGATCAACGACAACGGCGCGACGCCGGGCGTCGTCCGCATGCGCATCGAGCAGGCGTACGAACAGTCAGCGAACAACGGAGGCACGCCATGAACATCGAGAACCTGTTGAAGCGCGACAGCTTCATCGAACGGGGTGCCCGCAGCCGCGCGCAGGCGCTGCTCGACCCGGGCACGTTCCGCGAACTGGCCGGCCCGTTCGCACGCCTGCACTCGCCGTGGCTCGCCATGCAGCACCTCGTCACCCAGGCCGACGACGGCGTCGTCGTCGCCAAGGGCAAGCTCGCTGGCCTGCCCACCGTCGTGCTGGCCATCGAAGGCGCGTTCCAGGGCGGCAGCATGGGAGAAATCGGCGCCGCCAAGATCGCCGGCGCGCTGGAACTGGCGCTGCGCGACAACGAACGGGGCACCCCGACGCAGGCCGTGATCGTGTTCGAGACGGGCGGCGTGCGCCTGCAGGAAGCGAACCTGGGCCTGGCCGGCATCGCCGAGATCCAGTCCGCCATCGTCGCCCTGCGCCGCCACCGTCCCGTCATCGGCATCAGCGCGGGCACGGTGGGCTGCTACGGCGGCATGTCGATCGCGGCCGGCCTGTGCTCGTACTTCGTGATGACGCGCGAGGCCCGGCTGGGCCTGAACGGTCCGCAGGTCATCGAGCAGGAAGCGGGCGTCGCCGAATTCGACGCACGCCAGCGCGCGCTGATCTGGGGCCTGACAGGCGGCGAGCAGCGCGCCGCGACGCACCTGGCCGATGCCTGCGTGGACGACGACACGGCCGCCGTGCGCGCGAGCGTGATCGACTGTTTCGCCCGCGGCGTGCCGGCGGTGCACCGCAGCGACCGCGCGGCGGATTTCCTCGCCTGCCTCGAACGGGTCGATACGGACCGGCAGGCCACGGCGCAGGACGTCCGTGAACTCTATGCGAAAGGACTCGAATGATGGACACGAACCACGCCTCGCGCGGCGCCATGTGGCTGCGCCTGCTCACGGGCGGCGCCCACCCGGCCCACGACTGGACCACCGTGCACGCCTGCGACGCCATCCTGGCTGGCCGGCCCGCACGCTACATCGCCGTCGTGCCCGACCCCGACAACGCATTTCCCCGCGCCCGCAACGGCGAAGTGGGCCTCGTCGAGGGCTGGCGTCTCGCCCAGGCCGTGCGCGACGTCATCGACCTGGACCGGGACGCGTCCGACAAGCGCGCCATCGTCGCCGTCATCGACGTCCCGAGCCAGGCCTATGGCCGGCGCGAGGAAGCATACGGCATCCACCAGGCGCTGGCCGCCGCCGTGGCCGCGTATGCGGACGCACGCCAGGCCGGCCACCCCGTCATCGGGCTGATCGTGGGTCTCGCGATGTCCGGCGCGTTCCTCGCGCACGGCTACCAGGCCAACCGGCTGATCGCGCTCGACGACCCGGCCGTCGCGGTGCACGCGATGGGCAAGGCCTCGGCCGCCCGCGTGACCCTGCGCTCCGTCGAGGCACTGGAAAGGCTCGCGGCCAGCGTGCCCCCGATGGCCTACGACATCCGAAGCTTCGCGTCGCTCGGCATCCTGCACGAGGTGCTGCAGCTGACGAACCTGGCGCTGCCGGACGAGCAGGACATCGCCCTCGTCCACGGCGCACTGGAAGCGGCGCTGGCGGACATCCTCGAGGACCCGCGCCGTGACCTGTCCTGCCGCCTGCGCGGCCAACACCGGGGTGCCTCGCGGTCAGTACGCGCGCTGCTCGCAGCGGAATGGGAGGGCGACGAATAATTCCCCGCAGTACCCGGCCGCCAACAACAATACCTTCGGCCGGTCCACCTTTTTCTGGAAAAAGAGGAGACAGACATGATTATCTACGGAACCGCATTGCTGGCCATCTGCCACCTGCTCGGCATCTTCCTGGGCGACCTGCTCGGGGCGCTGCTGGGCGCCAAGACCAACGTCGGCGGGGTGGGCATCGCCATGATCCTGCTGATCTGCGCCCGCCTGTGGCTGCACAAGCGCGGCCTGATGCCGCAGCAGACCGAAATGGGCGTCGCGTTCTGGGGCGCGATGTACATCCCGGTCGTCGTCGCGATGGCCGCCCAGCAGAACGTCGTCTCGGCGCTGCGCGGCGGACCCGTCGCGCTGCTCGCCGCCCTCGCCTCGGTCCTCGTGTGCGCGGTGTGCGTCTCGCTGATCAACCGCGGCGAACGCCCGGTTCCCGAAGCGGACGCAGACGCCCGCGTCGCCACCCAACACGCCTGACGGAGACCACCATGCTCGAACTCCTGGAAAAGACCGCGAAACACAACGGCCTCGTGCTCGCCTTCGCCCTCGTGGGCCTCGTGATGATCGTGTCGATGCAGTTGTCGCGCCGCCTCACGTTCGGCCGCGTGCACGGCTCCGCCATCGCCATCCTCATCGGCCTCGGCCTCGCCTACTGGGGCGGCATCCAGACCGGCGGCCAGAAAGGCCTCGCGGACGTCACCCTGTTCGCCGGCGTCGGCCTGATGGGCGGCGCCATGCTGCGCGACTTCGCCATCGTCGCCACCGCCTTCGAAGTGCAGGTCGTGGAAGCGAAAAAGGCCGGCCTCGTGGGCGTCGTCGCGCTGATGCTCGGCACCGTGCTGCCGTTCATCGTGGGCGCCAGCGTGGCGTGGGGCTTCGGCTACCGCGACGCCGTCAGCATCACGACCATCGGCGCCGGCGCCGTCACCTACATCGTCGGACCAGTGACGGGCGCCGCGATCGGTGCCAGCTCGGAAATCATGGCGCTGTCGATCGCGACGGGTCTCGTGAAGGCGATCATGGTCATGGTCGGCACGCCGATGGCGGCGCGCTTCCTGCGCCTGTCCACGCCGCGCTCGGCGATGGTGTTCGGCGGTCTGGCCGGCACGGTCAGCGGCGTCTCGGCGGGTCTCGCCGCCACCGACCGCAGGCTCGTGCCGTACGGTGCCCTCGTCGCGACGTTCCACACGGGCCTCGGCTGCCTCCTCGGTCCGTCTCTGCTGTTCTTCGCGACCCGCGCGCTGGTGGGCTGACATGGTCCCGCACGACCTGCTGTTCGTCCGCCGGCCCGACGCGTTCGCGTGCGACGGTGCGCGGCCGGACTGGCTGGATCCGGCCGCGCCGCTGGTCGTGCGGAGGGAGGCGACGGCGCCGGGCATCGTCCCCGTGGGCGCACGCGGCCTGGCACGCAACGAACGGTGCAAAGGCTACGTCGCCGCCAGCGATGTGGCGTCCATCGTCACCCCGCGCATGCTGGCGGCGCGGGCCCGCACGGCAGACGGCGATCTTCCCTGCATCGCGGCCCTGCGCGCGCTGGCCCCGCGGCTGGATGCGCTCGACGTCGACTGGGGGCCGGCCGGCGGTGCGGGCTTCTGGCTCGCGTGCGGCCTGCCCGTGCTGCGCGCTTCGAGCGACCTCGATCTGCTCGTGCGCCTGCCGCGCCGGCCGTCCGCCGGGTTGATCGAGGCGCTGTGCGCACTGTCGGACGGCCAGCCGTGCCGACTCGACATCCAGCTCGATACGGGCGCCGGCGGCTTCGCGCTCGCGGAATATGCGCGCGGCGGGCGCGTGCTGTTCAAGACGGACGCCGGTCCCCGTCTCGTCGACGATCCCTGGGAGGCCGCATGACCGTGCTGTTCACCTTTCCCGGCCAGGGCGCGCAAAAGCCCGGCATGCTGCACGCGCTGCCTGCGCACCCCACAACGGAACGCACGCTGGCCGAGGCCACGCAAGCATTGGGCCGCGACGTCCTCGCACTGGACGCCGCCGAGGCACTGCGTTCCACCGTCGCCGTCCAGTTATCGCTGCTGGTGGCGGGCGTCGCCATGGCGCGCGTGCTGGCGGCGCACTGCGCGGTGCCGCGGATGGTGGCCGGCTTGTCGATCGGCGCCTGGCCCGCGGCCGTCGTCGCCGGCGTGCTGGATTTTAGCGATGCCGTGCGCCTCGTCGAACTGCGCGCCCGGCTGATGGAGGATGCGTACCCGCACGACTACGGCATGACCGCGATCGGCGGGCTCACGCGCCAACAGCTGGAACCGCTGCTGGCGCAGGTCCACGGTCCGGCGTACCTGGCGAACCTGAACGCGCCGCGGCAACTCGTCGTCTCGGGCAGCGCGCCCGCCCTGGACGCCGTCGCCGCGCTGGCCCTGGCGCACGGCGCCACTCGCGCGGAACGGCTCGCGGTGCCGGTGCCCTCCCACTCGCCGCTGCTGGACGACCAGGCGCGCACGCTCGCCTGTGCCTGCGACCAGGTGCCGCGCAAGCGCCCGCGCATCACGTATGTCAGCAGCAGCGCGGCGCGTGCGCTGTTCGACGCCGACCGGATCATGGCGGACCTCGCCGCGAACATGGCGCGCCCCGTGCTGTGGGCGGATACCTTGCGCCACGCATGGGAACGGGGCGCCCGCACGGCGCTGGAAATGCCCAGCCGGTCCGTGCTGACGCGGCTCGCGCTCGAAGCCGACTTCGGCGCCGGCATCGCCCTGTGCGCCGACGGCAACCGGCTCGATACGCTGGTGCAGGTCGCGCGCGCGGATCAGTAGCCGGCGCGGTCCAGCGCCTCGTTCACGGCGTCGACGACGGCTTGCGGCTTGTCGGCCTGGATAATGTGCGACGCGCCCGCCACGACGTGCAGACTGGCGCGCGTGGACAGCGCGGCGATGTCCTTCTGGATCGCCAGGTTTT
The DNA here is from genome assembly GCF_030411975.2 of Massilia orientalis. Classification (NCBI taxonomy): domain Bacteria; kingdom Pseudomonadati; phylum Pseudomonadota; class Betaproteobacteria; order Burkholderiales; family Oxalobacteraceae; genus Massilia; species Massilia orientalis. The sequence continues at coordinate 353,563 of NZ_JASNRB020000003.1, forward strand.
CCGCCTCCGTCGCCTTGTTCAGGGCACTCTGCGGCTTGCCCGGCACCGCGTACGGGCTCACGCCGCGTACGAGCACGACGAGCGGCAGGTCGCCGAAACTGCGGCGCGCGGCCCGCAACTCCGCTTCGCTCGCGTCGCCCGCCTTGTTGCCCGCGACGAGATCGTCCCAGTACGCGGGTCGGCGCACCGTCGCGAGGCGCGCGGCCGCCAGTTCGCGGCCATACGCCGTGCCCGTGCCGCCCGTGCAGGCGGCGAACAAATCGCTCTCCAGTTCGAATCGTTTGCGGGCCGCCTGCGCGCACTGCTCGATGAACCGGTTCTGTGCGTCGTAGAACTGTTTCAGCTTGCCCTGCGACGCGGCGTTGACCCGCTTTTCTTCGTCCTCGTGCCCTGCTTCGACAAGCACGAGCGCCTTCACATCCTGCGGATAGCGGTACGCATACAACTGGACGGCCGCGCCGCCGAACGAGTTCCCGACGAGGACGTAAGGCGGCGCGATGCCGGCCTTGCCGAGCAGCGCGTGCAGGTCGGACACGGCATTGCCGAACGTGGGCGGCAGCGGCGACGGGTCGCTGAAGCCGCGCGCCGCGCGGTCGTACACGCAGGCACGCGTGCGCGCCGCCACCTTCGGCTGCACGCCGTGCCACGTCCAGCCGCCATCCCCCGACGGCGCGTCGAACACGACGGTCACCGGCCCGCTGCCCGCGCAGTACAGGTTCAGGCGGCGTCCGCCGATGTCGACCATCTGGTGCGGGCGGGCGAACTCGCGGTCGGCGTCGTTCATGGCGGCGCAGATCGCGCCGGTCGATACGCAGGCCAGCACGAGGGAAAGCAGGACGGGACGCGCCATGGAATCTCTGGAAAAGTGGGAAACCGCCATCCTAGCGCGCGGCGCCGGCGTGAAAGCTCACCAATCTCCACACCGCAAGATTTGACACACCCGAGCGGTGCGCGGAGGTTACACTGAGCCCAAAAAACCGACTGGAGACGACATGACGGCAGCCCTCTCGAGATCCCCCGCCTGGTCCACCCGCTACCTGCTGTTCATCGCCGGCATGGGCGGCCTGCTGTACGGCATCGACGTGGGCATCATCGCGGGCGCATTGCCTTACCTGGAATCGACGGCCGCGCTGGCGTGGAAGCTCAATGCCCAGCAGCTCTCGTTCGTCGTGGCGGCCGTGCTGCTCGGGTCCGTGCTGTCGTCGCTGTTCGCCGGCCTGCTCGCCGACTTCATCGGGCGCCGTCCCGCGATGGTCGTGTCGGGCGCGCTGTTCGTCGCCAGCATTCCGCTGATCGCGCTCGCGGATGGCTATGTCGCGCTGCTGTGCGGACGCCTGCTGCAGGGCGTGAGCGGAGGACTCATCGGCGTGATCGTGCCGCTGTATCTCGCCGAGTGCCTGCCGGCGGACCGGCGCGGACGCGGCGCCGCGCTGTTCCAGCTGCTGCTCACGGTGGGCCTCGTGGCTGCCGCCGTGATCGGGCTCGTGCAGGCGCGTAGCGTGCAGGTCGCGACGGAGGCCGCGGCGGTGCTCCCGGATGCGGCCCGTGCCGCCGCGGTGCTGGCCGCCAAGGACCACGCGTGGCGCGGCATCTTCTGGATGTGCCTCACGCCCGGTGTCGTCTTTACGCTGGGCTGCCTGCTGCTGGCGGAATCGCCGCGCTGGCTCGCGCAGCGCGGCAAGCGGGAAGCGACGGCCACGCCGGGTGCGCGCGCGACGGACCCGCTGCTGTCGCGCCGCTACGTGCTGCCGTTCCTGCTGGCCTGCCTGATCCTCGCCTGCAACCAGGCGACCGGCATCAATTCCGTGCTGGCATACGTCGTCAACATCCTCAACCGCGCGGGCCTGTCCGGCGCCAGCGCCAACCTGGCGGACGTGCTGCTGAAAGTGCTGAACGCGCTGATGACGATCGTCGCCGTGCTGCTCGTGGACCGCAAGGGCCGCCGCTTCCTGCTGATGGTGGGCACGGCCGGCATCGTCGTCGCGCTGCTGACTGTCGGCCTGCTGTTCCGCGCGAACGAGATCCGGCAGCGCGACGTGAGCGCGCAGGTGACCGCGCAAGCGCGCGACGACGGCCTGGCGCTGCGCCTCGACGCGCCGACCCTGCGTGCGCTCGGCGCCGACCCGGCCGGCCCGCCGCAGGTGCTGACGGTCGCGTATGCGTACGGCCCGTTCACGAACGTGGCCAGCATTCGCAGCGACGATCCCGCCCTACCGCGCCTGGACGCGCGCCGCGTCGACACCGTGCAGCCCGACAGCGTGATCGGCGCCGCGTTCCGCCGCCTGCACCTGAACCCGTTCCCGGATCCGGCCGCGGCGGCCACCGCGCCGTTTTCGATCGAAGCCGCACGCCTCGGGCCACTGCCGACGGCGGGCCACGGGTGGCTCGTCGCGGTGGCGATCTGCCTGTTCGTCGCGAGCTTCGCCATCGGGCCGGGCGTCTGCGTGTGGCTCGCGCTGTCCGAGCTGATGCCGACGCGGATCCGCTCGAACGGCATGAGCATCGCGCTGTTGATCAACCAGTTCGTGTCGACGTCGATCGCGGCCGTGTTCCTGCCGACCGTCGGCCGCCACGGCTATTCCACGATCTTCTTCTTTGGCGCCGCGTGCACGGTCGTGTATTTCCTCGCGTCCGCCTTCCTGCTGCCCGAGACACGCGGCAAGACGCTGGAGGAGATCGACGCGTTTTTCGCGGGGCCGGCGGCAAAGTAAGCATATGGCACGTCATCCTCGCGCACGCGGGGATCCATGCTCAGTAAAAGACTTCGCTACGTCGACAATTCCGCAGTCTCTCAACGGGTTGGCTTCGGCACTTCAGCATGGGCTCCCGCCTGCGCGGGAGCGACGTGGCGTAGCTGCTCGCGCCGGGCCGCCACGCCGTCCAGCACATCGAGAATGTCCGCCGCCATCACGGGCTTGACGAAATGGCGGTCGAAGCCGGCCGCCAGCGCCCGCTCGCGGTCGCGCGCCTGGCCGTAGCCGCTGACGGCGACCAGCGGCACGTCCGCCATGCCGGGCAGCGCGCGCAGGCGGCGCGCCAGCTCGTGGCCGTCGAATTCGGGCAGGCCGATGTCGAGCACGCACACGTCCGGGTGCCGCTCGGCCGCGTACGCGAGCGCCTTGCCGGGGCTGTGCCACACGGTCGCGCGGTGGCCCACGGCCTCGATGTACATGGCGAGGATCTGCGCCGCGTCCACGTTGTCGTCGACGATCAGCACTTCCAGCGCCTCGGCCGGGGCGGCGGCGCCCGTCGCCACCGGCTCGGCGAACGCGTCGTCGGTGTCGCTGGCCAGGCGCGGCAGCACGACGGTGAAGCGGCTGCCCCGCCCCGGCCCGTCGCTGTGCGCGGCCACGGTCCCGTCGTGCAGCTCCACGAGGCTCTTCACGAGCGCGAGGCCGATCCCGAGGCCGCCCTGCGACCGGTCCGCGCTGCGCTCGGCCTGCGAGAACAGGTCGAACGCGCGCGCCGCCAGCTCCGGCGCCATGCCGATGCCGTTGTCGCACACGTCGACGGCGACGCTGGCGCCGTCGAGCCGCACGTGCACGTCGATGCGCCCGCCGTCCGGCGTGTACTTGGCCGCGTTGCCGAGGATGTTGGCGAAGACCTGCACGAGGCGCTTGCGGTCGCCTTCCACCTGCGCGTCGTCCGACGGCAGGTGCAATTCGAGATGGTGCGACTTCGCCCTGACCTGCGGCCGCACCTGTTCCACGGCCTCGCCGATGACACCCGCCAACGGCACGGGCGCGCGGTCCAGCGTGATCAGCCCGCGCGTGACGCGCGAGACGTCGAGCAGGTCGTCGATCAACCCTGTCATGTGGCGCGCCTGGCGGCCGATGATCGTCGTCACCTGGCGCACGCGGTCCTCGTCCAGCCGGCCGACCTTGAGGAAGTCGGCGGCCGCCGTGATCGGCGCGAGCGGATTGCGCAGCTCGTGCGCCAGCATCGCGAGGAACTCGTCCTTGCGCCGGTCGGCCTCGCGAAGGGCGCGCTGCGCGTCCTGGATCGGCGTGACGTCGACCATCACGGCCACGCCTTCCGTCGCCGGATGATCCATCGTGACGGAGCCCATCTGCACGCTCACCCGGCTGCCGTCCTTGCGCAAGTATTCCTTGACGAGGTTTTCCATGCGCCCGGTCGTGCGCAGCTCTTCCATCGCGCGCGCCGTGGCGTCGGCCCATTCCGGCGGCGTGAGCATGCGCGACTCGAGGCCGTCGCGCTCGAACTCCTCGCGCGTGTAGCCCAGCATATCGAGGAAGGCCTGGTTGGCGTCGATCAGGGTACCGTCCATGCGGTAGCGCACGATGCCCACCACGTTCGATTCGGCCAGGCGCGCGAAGCGCATCTCGCTCGCGCGCAGCGCTTCCTCGGCGCGTTTCTGCCCGCTGATGTCGAGCACGACGCCCGGCAGCCAGGCGGGCCGGCCGGCGGCATCGAGCGTGACCTTGCCGCGCGCGAGCACGTCGCGCCAGGTGCCGTCCGCACGCCGCACACGGTACGTGCATTCGAAGCCGTCGCCGGTCGCCAGGGCGTCCTCGATGCAGCGCCGCGTGTGCGCCACGTCGTCCGGGTGCACGGCCGCCAGGTAGGCGGACAGCGGACCGCCCGCCGCCGCCGCATCGTCCACGCCGTAGATGCCGGCCAGGTTGCGGTCTGCGTACACGCGGTCGTGCGCGAGGTCGTACGTCCAGGTGCCGATGTCGGCCGCCACCAGCGCCGCCGACAGGCGCATGCGCGCATCCTGCAGGGCTTCCTCGTTGCGCTTCTGCTGATGGATGTCGGTGCAGGTGCCCATCCAGCGCGCGATGCGTCCCTGCGCGTCGCGCACGGGCTGGGCGCGGCCCAGCACCCAGCGGTATTCGCCGCTGCGGTGCCGCAGGCGGTATTCGATCTCGTACGTCGTCCCGGTCTCCAGCGAGTGGCGCCAGGCTTCCCACGCGCGCTCCCGGTCGTCCGCGTGGAACATCGCGTTCCAGCGCTCGCCGTCCGTGTCGCCTTCGCGCATGCCGGTGAACTCGTACCAGCGCTGGTTGTAGAAGTCGTGATAGCCGTCCGGCAGCGTGGACCACACCATGTGCGGCATCGCGTCGCAGATGGCGCGGAATTCCGCGTCGACGGGCCGCAGCGCGCCGGTGCCGGACACGATGCACGTGAAGCCGCGCACCGTGCCGTCCAGGTCGCGCAGCGGCGCGAACGCGAGTTCGAGCCACGCCGGCGCATCGTCGTGTCCACCGAGCGGGCACGCGGGCTGGCCGACGCGGAACGATTCGCCCGCCAGCGCGCGCGCCACGTGCCGCCGCAGTTCGCTCCAGGCTTCGGGCCAGTCGGCGAGGCTGCCGCCCAGCAGGGCGGGATGGTACGCGCCGAGCAGCGGCACGGCCGCGTCGTTGTAGAGCAGGCCAGGCGCGTCGCCCCAGCCGATGAACGCGGGCAGCGTGGCGTCGAGGAAGAACCGGGCCGCGTACGCGAGCGCCGGCGGCCACGTCGCCGGCGCCCCCAGTGGGGATGCCGTCCAGTCCCGCGCGCGCAGGATGCGTTCGACGCCCGGTGCGGACACCCCGCCGGCAGAATCGTTCATGATGTCGTGGCCAAAAGCGCCATTCTACCGGAGTCACGCATAGCGGGGCATCCCGGGCAGCAGCTTGTCGAGCGTGACGGGATAGTCGCGCACCCGCACGCCGGTCGCGTTGTAGATGGCGTTCGCCACCGCCGCCGCCACGCCGCAGATCCCCAGCTCGCCCACGCCCTTCGCCTTCATCGGCGACGAGACCGGATCCGTCTCGTCGAGGAAGATGACCTCCTGGTGCGGGATGTCGGCGTGCACCGGCACTTCGTAGCCGGCCAGGTCGTGGTTGACGAAGAAGCCGGCGCGCTTGTCGACGACGAGGTCTTCCATCAGCGCGGCACCCACGCCCATCGTCATCGCGCCGATCACCTGGCTGCGCGCGGATTTCGGATTCAGGATGCGCCCGGCCGCGCACACGGCCAGCATGCGCCGCACGCGCACTTCCGCCGTCGCCGCGTCGACCGCGACCTCGACGAAGTGGGCGCCGAACGTCGACTGCTGGTACGTCTTGTCGAGGTCACCGTATTCCATGGTGTCCTCGCCGATCACGTCCGCCTCGCGCGATGCCTGCTCCAGCGGCAGCGCCTTGCCGCCGGCGCGCACCATGCCGCCGCTGAAATCGGCCTGCGCGGGGTCGAGGCCCAGCTTCTTCGCCACGTTCTCGCGCAGCTTGACACAGGCGGCGTACACCCCGGCCGTGGAGCTGTTGCCGCCCCACTGGCCGCCGGAGCCGGCCGACACGGGATATGCCGAATCGCCCAGCCGCACCGTCACGCGCGACAGCGGCACGCCCAGCATCTCGGCCGCCGTCTGGCCGACGATGGTATAGGTGCCGGTGCCGATGTCGGTCATGTCCGTTTCGACGGTGACGGTGCCGTCGCGCTCCAGGCGCACGCGCGCCGCCGACTTCATCACGAGGTTGTTGCGGAACGCGGCCGCCATGCCGTAGCCCACGAGCCAGCGGCCGTCGCGTACCTGGCCCGGTTTCGGATTGCGCCGGTTCCACCCGAAGCGTCCCGCGCCGAGGCGCAGCGTGTCGACGAAGCGCCGCTGCGAGAATCTGCGGCCCGGCTTTTCCGGATCGACCGTCGTGTCGTTCACGACGCGCAGCGTGACGGGGTCCATCTGCAGCTTTTCCGCCAGCTCGTCCATCGCGATTTCCAGCGCCATCATGCCCGGCGCCTCGCCCGGCGCGCGCATCGCATTGCCTTCCGCGAGGTCGAGCACGGCGAGACGCATCTGCGTGAAGCGGTTCGGGCCGGCGTACAGCAACCGGGTCTGGTTCACCGCGGTCTCCGGTCCGCCGTCCGGCAGGTCGCCCGACCAGCTCTCGTGCGCGATCGCCGTGATGCGGCCTTCGCGCGTGGCGCCGATGCGGATGTGCTGGATCGTCGCCGGCCGGTGCGTCGTGTTGTTCATCATGAGGGCGCGCTGCAACGTGACCTTCACGGGCCGGCCGACGGCCTTCGCGCCCAGCGTGGCCAGCAGCGCTTCCGACCGGAGGAACAGCTTGCCGCCGAAGCCGCCGCCGATGTAGGGCGACACGAGGCGCACGTTTTCCTCGGGGATGCCGAGCGTCCGCGCCATGTCCTTCTTGCCCCAGTTGATCATCTGGTTCGCGGTGTACAGGGTCAGCGTGTCGCCCTGCCACACGGCCGTCGACGCGTGCGGTTCCATCATCGCGTGCGTCTGGTCCGGCGTCTTGTACGTCGCGTCCAGTTTCACGGGCGCGGATGCGAAAGCAGCTTCGAAGTTGCCGACCTTCGTCGTCGATTTCGCCTTGTCCTTGCTGGCCGGCCCGGCGGCGTTCATCGCCGCTTCCAGGTCGTAGACGCCGTTGACCGGCGCGTATTCCACGTGCAGCAGCGCCGCGGCGGCGCGCGCCTGTTCGAACGTCTCCGCGACGATGAGCGCCACGGCCTGGTGGTAGTGCTGGATCTCCGGCCCGCCCAGCAGGTGCGCCGTGTTGTACTTGCCCTTGACGAGCTTGCCCGCGTTCTCGTGCGTGATCACCGCGAGCACGCCTGGCGCCGCCCGCGCGGCACGCGTGTCGATGCGCCTGATGGTGCCCTTGGCGATGCCGGCGCCGACGACCCAGCCATACGCGGCGTTCGGCGCCACCTTGTGCTGTTCGTACGCGTACGGTGCCGTGCCCGTCGTCTTGAACGGACCGTCGATGCGGTCGGTCGGCTTGCCGATGACCTGCAGGCGGTCGATGGGATTCGTGGTGGCGGGTGTCGTGAATTTCATGGGTGCCTCCTCATGCCTGCCGTGCATCGGCCAGCACGGACGCCAGCGTGCGCTGGACCAGCGGGACCTTGAACGCGTTGTCGCTCGTGACGCGCACGCCGGCCAGCAGTCCGTCCGTCACGGCCTGCGCGCCGCGCGGCATGGCCGCTTCCGCCGCCGGTACGCGCCAGGGCCGGTGCGCGACGCCGCCCAGCGCCACGCGCCCGCTGCCGTCCGGCTGCACGACCGCGGCGACGGACACCAGCGCGAACGCATACGACGAGCGGTCGCGCACCTTGTGGTAATAGTGCCTGCCGCCCAGCGGCTTCGGCAAGGTCACCGCCGTGATCAACTCGCCCGGCGCGAGGGTGTTCTCGATGTGCGGCGTGCCGCCCGGCAGGCGGTAGAAATCCGCGATGGGGATGGTGCGCGCCGAGCCGTCCGGGCGCACCGTTTCCACGCCCACGTCCAGCAGTTGCATGGCGACGGCCATGTCGCTCGGGTGCGTCGCGATGCACGCCTCGCTATGGCCGACGATCGCCAGCTGGCGCGTAAAACCGCCGATGGCCGAGCAGCCGCTGCCCGGCTTGCGCTTGTTGCAGGCCATGTTCGTGTCGTAGAAGTACGGACAGCGGGTGCGCTGCAGCAGGTTGCCCGCCGTCGTCGCCTTGTTGCGCAACTGCGCCGACGCGCCCGCGAGCAAGGCGCGCGACAGCACCGCGTAGTCGCGCCGCACGCGCGCATCGGCCGCGAGGTCCGTGTTGCGCACCAAGGCGCCCACGCGCAGGCCGCCGTCCTGCGCCGGCGCTATCCCGTCGAGGCCCAGGCCGTTGACATCGACGAGGTGCGGCGGCGTCTCGATCTCCAGTTTCATCAGGTCCAGCAGGTTGGTCCCGCCCGCGATGAAGCGCGCGCCCGGATGCTGCGCGGCGGCGGCCGCCGCTTCCGCCGGAGTGCGGGCGCGCTGGTAGGTGAACGCCTTCATGCCGGCCTCCCCGCATATTCCGTGATCGCCTCGATGATGTTCGAGTACGCGCCGCAGCGGCAGATGTTGCCGCTCATGCGTTCGCGCAGCTCGGCCGCCGACAGCAGCGGTTGCGCGTCCAGGTCGGCGCTGGCGTGGCTCGGGACGCCGCGCCGGATCTCGTCCAGCGCGGCGACGGCGGAGCAGATCTGCCCCGGCGTGCAGTAGCCGCACTGGTAGCCGTCGTGCTTCACGAATGCGGCCTGCAGCGGATGCAGCTTCTCGGGCGTCCCGAGGCCTTCGATGGTCGTGACGTCCGCGCCCTCGTGCATCACGGCGAGGCTGAGGCAGGAATTGATCCGGCGGCCGTCCACGATGACCGTGCAGGCGCCGCACTGGCCCTGGTCGCAGCCCTTCTTGGTGCCCGTCAGGCGCAGGTGCTCGCGCAGCATGTCGAGCAAGGTGGTGCGCGTGTCGAGGTCCAGCTCGTAGCGCTGGCCATTTACGCGCAACGCCACCCTGGCCGTGACTGGCGCCGGCGTGGCGGCGGCGGGCGCCTGGCCTGTCTCCGGTCCCTGGGCGGACGCCATGGGCGGCAATGCCGCGGCCGTGGCGGACAGCGCGCCGCCGATCAGCAGGTCGCGCCGCGTCTGGTTGATGTCGCTCGAGTCGATCATGAGTACGCTCCCTCCTGTGTACGGCATCGTCGTCAGATTGCGCATATTAAATCCGATCGCCCGAGTACCCGTGCACGATACGCGCGTCCATGCGTAGATTCGGCATTTCCAACCCGTCACCGCCGGCCGGTAGCACATTCCGATACCGTACGGCGCACACCGTGCACCCGCCGCGACATGGCCTTGGCCCGGCCCGGAACGACGGGCAAGATGGCGCCACGTTCAAAAACAAGGAGGAATCATGAAGCGCCTGTTGCTTGCAACCCTGTTTGGCCTGGCCTGTGCAAGTGCCCATGCCGCCGATGCGTCGGCGCCGTCGCATGCCGCCAGCGAACTCGCGGGCAGCGTCGCACTCGGCTCGATCGCCGTCGTGGGCGTCACCGGCAGCGCCGTCGTGGCGAGCGTCGAAACCGTGGGCGACGGCATCGAGGTCGTGCTGGAGGGCGCGGGCCAGGCCAGCCGCGCCACCGTCCGGCTGTCCGGCGCGGCGGCGCGCGGCCTGTCGATCGGCGCCGGGACCGTGCTGCAGGTGGTCGCCATGGCGGCCGGCCATGCGCTGGTCCTGTCCGGCAAGGTGATCGCGTTCATCCCGAACGAAGTCGGCCAGGCGTTGCTGCACCATGCGCGCGCGTCCTGACCGCCTGGCCGGGCTGGCCTGCGCGCTGATGTTGACGACGGCGCCGCCGGCGCATGCGGGCCAGGCCTGCCGCGACGAGCCCCTGAGCGTGGACGAAGTGCGCCGGTCGCTGGAACTCGCCCAACGCACGTTCGCCGCCCTCGACGCGAGCGGCGCCAGCGTCGCGATCATCGCCCGCGCCGGCCAGGACCTCAGCAAATACGGGGTGGAGTACTCGCACATGGGCATCGCCGTGCGCGACCATGCGGCGGGCCGCTGGACCGTCGTCCATGAGCTGAATGCCTGCGGGACGGCGGACTCGGACCTGTTCGTGGAAGGCGTCGGCAATTTCTTCCTGACGGACCTGTACCGCTACCGGGCCCAGGTCGTGATCCCCGGCCCGGACGCGCAGGCGCGCGTGGCGGCACTCGCCGCGGGCCGCACGGCGCGGCGCCTGCACGAACCGCGCTACAACATGCTGTCCTACGTGTACTCGACCCGCTACCAGAATTCGAACCAGTGGGTGCTGGAGACGCTGGCCGCCGCCAGCGCGCCGGCGGGCGCCGTCGAGACGCGCGCCGAGGCGCAAGCGTGGCTGAAGGCCCAGGGCTACCGCGTGCCGACGGTGGACATCCCGGCCGTGACGCGCCTGGGCGCCCGCATGTTGCGCGCCAACGTGGCGTTCGACGACCACCCGTTCGACCGGCGCATGGCCGGGCAGATCGACACCGTGACGACGAACGCCGTCGTGAATTTCGTGCGGGAGCGCGATCCACAGGCACGCGTGCTCGTCGTCGAATAAATACGCCGGTGTGACAATTCTTGAATTTTGCGACACATTCCGGCTGCTATCCTTGCCTCGTTCGACCCATGAGCGGGGATGGCGCGGACCGGCGCATCTTTGCAAGGATTTACACAAACCGTCAGCACCTTGACGGCCAGCGCGTCCATACTCCGGCGCAGGAAACGACACGAGACCATGCACCTGCCCGCCCTGCCCTACAAACAGCTCGCCGCCAGCCTCGCGCTGGCGGTCCCCATGCTGCTCGCCGCACGCGCCGGCGGCGACGTCGTCCCGGTGCGGGCGCCGCTCGTGCGCGTCGCCACCGCGCCGGTGCTCCATCCGCCCGCGCCCAGGGCCGCGCACACGCCGTGAGCCTCGTCCTGCGCCTCGTCCTCGCCTGGCTTGCGCTGGCCTGGTCCGGCAGCGCCGCGGCATCCGGCTCGGAAGTGCTGCTCGAATTCCGCGACGACGCCGTGCTGGCCGAACTGCGCCTGCCGCTGCGCGATCTCGCGCTGGCGCTGGGGCGGCCGCTGCCGGCCTCGCCGCTCCCCGTGCGGGGCCGCCTGCATGCGGTACTCGCGCGCTACCTGGGCGCGCACATCGATCCCGTCAGCGCCGACGGCCGCCACTGGTGGGTGGAACTCGCGGACATGCGCGTCGCCGTCGATGCGGACCCGCAGGTCCTCGTCGCGCACGCGGTCCTCGTGCCGCCCGCCGGCGCCAGCCCGCGCAGCTTCGTACTCGGCTACGACACCATCGCGCGCGAACTGCCCGGCCATCCGACCCGCCTCGCCATCCGCAGCGACTGGCACGGCGGCGTGCTGGCCAGCCACCCGGCCACGATCGCGCTGCTGGATGCGCCGCGCGGCCGCGTCGCCGTCGACCGGGGTCGCGATGGCGCCTGGCGCGGCTGGCTGGCCTCCTGCAGGCTGGGCGTGCGCCACGCGGCGGACGGCGGACGCTACCTGCTGCTCCTGCTCGTGCTGGCCGTGCCGGCGGCCGTGCGCTCGCCGTCCCTGCTGGCGCGCGTCGGCACCGCGTTCGCACTCGGGCAGACGCTCGCCCTGCTGGCGGGCGCGCCCGGCTGGTTCCGGGTGCCCGCCGACATCCTCGACGCACTGGCCGCGGGCGCCCTCGTGCTGGCGGCCGTGCACGCCGTGCGTCCCGTGTTCGCGGGACGCGAGACGTGGTACGCCACCGGCTGCGGCCTGCTGTACGGCCTGGCCGCCGCCGGGACCGTGGGCGCGCTGGACCTGGACGGCTGGCAGCTGGCCGCCGCCATCCTCGCGTTCGCCGCCGGGTGCGCGCTCGCCCAGGCGGCACTGTTGGCCGCCACGCTCGCCGTGGCGGTGGCCGCGGGGCTGCTGGTGCGGCGCCGCACGGCGTGGCTGCCCGCCAAGCGCTGACGCCAGGTCCACGACGCTTGACGACGGCGCAACACCGGTGCTACTGTACTATCCGTACTAGTACAGTGAATTCACCATGACCCGACGTGCCCTTTTGATGCTGCAGATCGTGACCGGCGATCCGCGCCCCATCACCCGCCAGATCACCGACGGTATCAAGCGCCAGATCGCAGGCGGCGACCTGCTGCCGGGCGACGCGCTGCCCAGCGTGCGCGGCCTGGCGCAGCAGCTGTCGATCAACCCGAACACGGTGGCAAAGGCCTATGCCGAACTGACGGCGGAAGGCTGGCTGTTGTCCCGCACGGGACTCGGATTGTTCGTGGCCGAGCAGCGCCAGCGCCTGTCGGACGAAGAACGCGAACGCCGCCTGGCCGAGGCGGTCGACCGCTTCGTCAGCGACGTGATCGGCCTCGATTATCCGCAGCAGACCATCCTCGACCGCGTGGCGGCCGACCTTTCCAACTACGAGACGAAAAAAACCGCATGAGCGATTACGCCATCGATACCGAGGACCTGTGCCTCGTCTACAAGCGCAAGCCCGCCCTCGACCACCTGACCTTGCGCCTGCCGCGCGGCGGCATTCACGCCTTCGTGGGCGCCAACGGCGCCGGCAAATCGTCGCTGTTCCGCGTGCTGCTCGGCTTCGAGCCCGCCGCCAGCGGCCGCGCGCGCATCCTCGGCCACGACTGCCGCCGCCTGACGCCCGCGCTGCGCGAACGCATCGGCTTCGTCAACGAAGAGCACACGCTGCCGGCGTGGATGCGCGTGCGGGACCTCACGGACATGCAGCGCCGCCAGTACCCGCGCTGGAACGACGCGCGCTACGACGACGTGCTGGGCCATTTCAACGTCGAACCCGGCCAGCGCATCGGCGAGCTGTCGCGCGGCGAACGCGCGGGACTGAACCTCGCCATGGCGCTGGCGCAGGGCCCCGAGCTGCTGATCCTCGACGAACCCACGCTGGGCCTCGACGTCGTCGCCAAGCGCGCCTTCCTCGACGCCATGCTGCAGGGCACCCTGGACGACGCCGGCGCCACCGTCGTCTATTGCTCGCACCAGATGGACGAGATCGAACGCGTCGCCGACAACCTCGTGATCCTCGAGCGCGGGCGCATGCGCTACATGAGCGGCCCGGACGACTTCTGCGAGCGCATCCGGCTGTGGATCGCGGCGTTTCCCGCCAAGGTGCCCGAAGTCCGCCAGCTGCCCGGCGTGCTGCAGGTGCAGGTCATCGACGACCTGACCCACGTCGTCGTGTTCGACCAGGACGACAGCTTCGGCGCGCGCCTCAAGCTGCTGGGCGCGCACTCGGTCCAGGCGATGCCGCTGGGCCTGGACCGCGCCGTGAACGCCTTCCTCGCCCACGGTCACGCCCGGCCCGTGGCCAACCTGCTTGCCGCGTAAGGAGACCCCATGCTCGAATTCTTCCTCGCCGAACTGCGCCGTTTCCGGAACGGCGCCGCAGCGTACGCGCTCGCGAATTTCATCGCCCTGGCCGTATTGCAGCAGATGCTTGACGTCCCCAACGGGCCGGTCGGCCTGCACATCATCATGCTGGGCTTCTACGTGCTGTCCGGCCACGCCCTCGCGGTCTACCAGTTCGGCAGCTACCGCCAGCCGAGCCGCTGGATCTGGCTGCAGCACCGGCCCGTCCACCGCGCCCGCATCCTGGCGGCCCTGGTGCTGGCCGCGGCCGTGCTGAGCGCCGTGGCCGTCGCGCTGCCCCTGTGCGCGGCGCTGCGCATCCAGGCGCATTACACCCGCAGCGTCGTCGACGCGCGCCACTACGCGGGCGCCGCCTACCTCGCGCTGTCCGCATTGACCGGGTGGCTGGCCGGCGGCTACATCACGCTGCACCGCAGCCGCTGGGCGTTCGTGGTCTTCGCGCTGCCCACCGTGCTGACGATCCGCCTGGCCACCGCCTCGACGGTCCTGGGACTGACGGCGGGCAGCGCCGCCATCCTGCTGGGGCTCCTCTACACGGTATTCCGCCCGGGCCGCAGCACGGCGGACGACACCGTCGCCACCGCCGCCTCCGCCCTGCCGCTGCAGGCGTGCCTGTACGTCGCCGTGTTGTGGGCGGGCTCGATGCTGTACCAGGCGGGCCTGGTGGCCACCGGCACGCATCCGCAGGTCATGACGCCGACGCCGGCGGGCGGCCCGACGGCGGCGTTCCGTTCGGACCCGGTGACGCGGATGCGGGCCGCGCTGGCGGGCAGCGCGGATCCCCGCGCGGCCGGGTGGCGGGCCGCGCTGGACGCGGGCGCGATGGTCCGCGTCCCGAACGCCATTCGCCAATACGGCGTGCGCGGCATCCTGACGACACAGGGCCAGGTACGGTTCGTCAAGGGCGACACCCTATGGACGTTCAGCCACGACCGCATGCAGTACCGCGGCATCAATCCGCGCGACCGCACGGACCAGGGCACCTTCGGCGCGGGCGGCCCGGGCACGCCCGAACGCTTCGACACGGTGCCGAACGCCCTCGGCGACCGGCAGGGTCTCCAGTGGATGTACGACGCCCACAACCTGTACCGGGTCGAGCAACCGGGCATGCGCATGCGCCACGTCCTGCGCGTGGATGGCCAGGAGCAGGTGGGCGGCGTCGCCGTGCTCGGGCAGCGCATGCTCGTCCTCACCAACCGCCGCGTCGCGATCCTCGCCCCGGCGACCGCGGCACTCGTCTCCGCGACCGACGTGCGCCTGCCGCTCCCGTATGGCGACCTCGCGCTCGCGGAAGCCGCGCAGGTCCCCGACGGCATGCTCGTGAGCTTCGTGTACGGCCGGCGCCAGTTCGACGGTTCGCCCGCGTCGGACCAGGTGACCTACCTCGTCGACAAGACGGGCCGCGTGCAGGAAGTCAGCCGGCGCACGCTGGCGCACGACCTTCCGCCGCTGTTCGAGCACCGCGGTTGGTGGGTGTCGCCCGCGCTGCACGCGCTCGTGACGCTGCCCGACCTGCTGATCGACAACGGCACCGTCCCGGACTACGGCGTGGGCCGGTTCGCGCCCCTGCTGCAGCCGCGTCCGGCCATCGTGTGGGCCGCCGCGCTCGTCGCCGCGCTCCTCGCCGGCGCGGGTGCGGCGTGGTGGACCCGGCGCGCGGGCCTCGGCCGCACGACCCGCATCGCGTGGTGCGTGGCGTGCCTGCTGCTCGGCGTACCGGCGCTGCTGTCGCTGATGATCCTGCAGCCGCGGCGGCAGGCCGTGACGGCCGGCCAGGGCGCCATCTATACTGGCGGTTTTATCGACCTGCCAAGGAAGTCATGACCCGTCGCTCCCTGCCCGCACGCCTGCCCCTGCTTACCCTGCTGGCGGCCCTCGCGTGTTCCGCCCTGCCCCCGGCCGCCCACGCGGCCGACGACGCGAAGCCCGCCCCGCGCGACCTGCGCGAAACGTACACCAAGTACGAATACCGCATCCCGATGCGGGACGGGACGAAGCTGTTCACCGTCGTCTACGTGCCCAAGGATGCATCGAAGACTTACCCGTTCCTCATCAACCGCACGCCGTACAGCGCGGGCGTGCGGGCCGAGGGCGAGCTGCACTACGGCGAGGACTGGTTCCCGAAGCAGATCGGACCGTCGAAGGAATTCGAGGACGCGGGCTACATCTTCGTCAAGCAGGATGTGCGGGGCCGCTACATGTCCGAGGGCAGGTGGCAGGAGATGACGCCGCACGTGAACCCGCGGCGGGCCGCCGGCGAAGGCCAGGAAAGCCAGGACATGTACGACACGATGGAATGGCTGCTGAAGCACGTCCCGAACAACAACGGCAAGGCCGGCATCTACGGCATCAGCTATCCGGGCTTCTACACGTCCGCGAGCATCATCGATTCGCACCCCGCGATCAAGGCCGCGTCCCCGCAGGCGCCCGTGACGGACCTGTACATGGGCGACGACTCCTATCACGGCGGCGCCTTCATGCTGGCCGCGAACTTCGGCTTCTACGCGTCGTTCACCGAGCAGCAGAACCCGACGCCGCTGCCGAAGACGTGGGCCGACTTCGACTACGGCGCCGCCGACTCGTACGACTTCTTCCTGAAGCACCGCACCTTGACGAACATCCTCGGCACGCTGACGGACAACCAGCGCGCATTGCTCGCGCCGACGATCGAGCACGACACCTACGACAGCTTCTGGCAGACGCGCGCCATCGCCCCGCATTTGAAAAACGTGAAGGCGGCCGTGCTGACGGTGGGCGGCTGGTTCGACGCCGAGGATCCGCAAGGCCCGTTCACGACCTACCACGCCATCAGGAAGAACAACCCGGCCATCTTCAACGGCCTCGTGATGGGCCCGTGGGTGCACGGCGGGTGGGCACGCTACGACGGCAAGCAGCTGGGCCGGGTCTCGTTCGACAGCAAGACGGGCGAGTACTTCCGCCAGCACATCCAGTTCCCGTTCTTCGAACAGCAGCTCAAGGGCGTCAAGCCGGCGCAGCCCATCGCGGAAGTGACGGCGTTCGAGACCGGCTCCAACGTGTGGCGCCGCTATGCCGCCTGGCCGCCCGTGCAGGCGAAGGCGCGCACCCTGTACTTCGGTCCGAACGGCACGCTGGCGTGGCAGCAGCCCGCCGCGGGCGCGGGGTTCGACGAATACGTGTCCGACCCGAACAAGCCCGTGCCGTACATCGGCTACCCGGCCACGTCGGTGCCGCAGGAATACATGGTGTCGGACCAGCGCTTCGCCGCCACGCGCCCGGACGTCCTCGTGTACCAGACCGAGGTGCTCGACGAGGACGTCACGGTCGCGGGGCCCGTCACGCCGAAGCTGTTCGTGTCGACCACCGGCACGGACTCGGACTGGGTCGTGAAGCTCATCGACGTGTACCCGGCCGAGTATCCGGCTGGCGAACAGCCGCCGCGTGGGAACGCCAACGACGTGGCGCCGCCGCGCGGCACGCTGGCCGGTTACCAGCAGCTCGTGCGCGCGAATCCGCTGCGCGGCAAGTTCCGCAACGGCTACGAGCATCCGGAACCGTTCGTGCCCGGCAAGGTCGAGGCGATCAGTTACCACCTGGGCGACGTCAACCACACGTTCCGCCGCGGCCACCGCATCATGGTGCAGGTCCAGAGTTCCTGGTTCCCGCTCGTCGACCTGAACCCGCAGACGTTCGTCACGATCCCGAAGGCGAAGCCGGAAGACTTCAAGGCGGCCACGCAGCGCGTCTACCACGCGGCGCAGACGCCGTCGGGCCTGCAGCTGCTCGTCCTGCCGGCGCACTGAGTCCGGCACGCACGCTTTTGTGCAACATGCCGTATCAATACCGTCATTTCCATCAGTTAAAACTTGAACAAGTTCTCGAAATTGATGCAGAATGACGGCGATGCGCGGCCTCGGCAATGCCGCCGCGCGCCAACCGAGGAGCGGCCGTGCTCGTTACCGACACCCTTCCATCCAGGGGCCCCGGCGCATCGTCGGGTTATGGGCTGCGCTGGCTGGCCGCCGTCATCGTCGCGATCCTCATCGGCCTCGCCACGCTGCCGTTCGTTGCCAGCCGCGCGGCCGACGCCACGATGGACGCGCTGCAATCCGTCGCCGACAAGCAGCGCGTCTACGGCCGCCTGCTGGACCTGCTGACCGACGCCGAGACGGGCCAGCGCGGCTACGTCATCACCGGCGATGCCGGCTTCCTCGATCCGTACCACGCCAGCGCCGCCGCGATACCTGCCGCCGTGCGCGACCTGAAGCCGCTGGCGGCCGGCCGCGGCGAGCAGGCGACGCTGGACGAGATCGAACGGCTGGCGCAGCGCAAGCTGGACGAGCTGGCCGCGACGATCCGCCTGCGCCGCGACGGCGGATTCGCCGAGGCCGCGGCCATCGTCGGCAACCGCTCCGGCAAGGCGGACATGGACAGGCTGCGGCTGCTGATCGGCGAGCGGTCCGCCGCGCTCGAACGCGAGCGCCTGGCGCTACGCGACCGGCTGGACACGACGCTCGGCTACAACTCGGTGATCGGCATCTGCGCGGGTGTCGCCAGCATGTTCATCCTCGGCAGCGGCCTGTTCGTCGTCACGCGCAGCCTGCACGCGGGCTCCGAAGCGGCCGACCACGCGCGCCGCCTCGCCGACGCGCAGGCCGACCAGGCGCGCCAGAGCCAGGCCCGCAGCGAGCGCCTCACCGTCACCGCCCGGATGCTGCAGGCGATGGACAGCCTGACGCGTACCGACGAATTGCACAGCGTGTTACCGGCCTTCCTGCCCAAGGTGCTGTCCGGCAGCAGCGGCACCGTCTACCTGTACCGCAATTCGCGCGACTACCTGCAGCGCGCCGCGGCGTGGGGCGGCGGCCACCATGCGGAGCTCGTCAGCCCGAACCACTGCTGGGGCCTGCGCTTCGGCCACGCCCATGCGGCCCAGACGGGCGACGACATGCACTGTCCCCATCTGGGCGACGCCCCGCCCGCGCCCGGCCACACGGACCTGTGCGTGCCGATGATTTCGCAGGGGGAGGTCCTGGGCCTGCTCTCGGTGAGCGTGCCGCAGGGGCCGGACACCGCGGTGGAACTCGCGGCCGCCACGACCATCAGCGAGCAGCTGGCGATCGGCATCAGCAACATCAACCTGCGCGAGGTCTTGCGGCGCCAGTCCACCGTGGACGAACTCACGGGCCTGTACAACCGCCGCTATTTCGACGAGACGCTGCGGCGCGAACTGTTCCGCGCCGAACGCATGCGCGCGTCGCTGGCCGTCGTGATGATCGACCTGGACCACTTCAAGCGCATGAACGACACGCACGGCCACGAAGCGGGCGACGTGGTGCTGCGCACCGTCGGGCGCTGCCTGCGCGAAGGCGTGCGCCGCAGCGACATCGCGTGCCGCTACGGCGGCGAGGAACTGGTGCTCGTGCTGCCCGAATGCGACGCGGCCGCCGCGCGCACGTGCGCCGAAACGCTGCGCAAGGCCATCTCCGCCCTCGATCTGCACCACGGCGACACTACGCTGCCGCAGGTGACCGCGTCGTTCGGCATCGCACTGTGGCCGGCGCACGGCGAGGACGCGCAAGCGCTCGTGCAATCCGCCGACCGCTCGCTGTACGCCGCCAAGCACGGCGGGCGCAACCGGGTTTGCATGGCGTCGTGAGCCCATGCCAGGCTTGCCCTTTCGTTACCGTATGATGAGGCCCGTCTTGAAACGAACCGCCGTCTCCCTTTTCCTGCTGGCGCTGGCCGGCACCGCATTCTCCGCACCGTTGAAGACCGAGGTCGCCGGCAAGGTCGACAAGATGTACCCGTGGCTGGACGGCGTCTACAAGGACTTGCATGCGCACCCGGAGATCGCGTTCCAGGAAGTGCGCACGGCCGGCAGGCTGGCGGCCGAGATGCGCAAGCTGGGCTTCGAGGTGACGGAAAAGGTCGGCCGCACGGGTCTCGTCGCGATCCTGCGCAACGGCGCCGGGCCCACGGTTCTCGTGCGCACGGAGCTGGACGACGGCCTGTTCAAGCGCTTCCCGAAGCCGGATGTCGCGTTCGCCCTGCACTCCTGGCCGCTCGCGTACGGCACGGTGGGCTTCGAGGCGGGGCCGGTGTCGTCCAACTCGGACGCGCTGGAGATCGAGTTCAAGGGCCGCGGCGGCCACGGCTCGGCGCCGGACAAGGCCATCAACCCGATCGCCATCGCCGCGCGCTTCATCGTCGACGTGCAGACGGTCGTCAGCCGCGAGAAGGATCCGAAGGCATTCGGCGTCGTGACGATCGGCGCGATCCGGGGCGGCACCGTGGGGAACATCATCCCGGACACGGTGCAGGTGCGCGGCACGATCCGCTCCTACAGCCCAGACGTGCGCTCAAAACTGCTGGACGGCGTGCGCCGCGTGGCGAACGCCTCGGCCGCGATGGCCGACGCGCCGGCACCTGACGTAAAACTGATTCCGGGCGGCGCCGCCATCGTCAACGACGCGGCGCTCGTGGGCCGCACGGAAGCCATTTTCCAGGACGCGTTCGGCGCGAAGAACGCCGTACGCATGCCCGCGATGACGGCCAGCGAGGATTTTTCCGCGTACGCGAACGAAGGGATCCCGTCGATGTTCTTCTTCACGGGCGTGTACGCGCCGGAGGTTGTGGCCGAGGCGCAGCGAGCGGGCGGCAAGCCGCTCGCGTTAAACCACTCGCCGTTCTACGCGCCCGTGCCGGAGCCGTCGATCAAGACGGCCGCCCAGGCCATGAGCCTGGCCGTGCTGGGCGCGCTGGCGCGGCCTTAGCGCTTGAGGAGTGCCGCCCGCGCCTGTTCCCACGGCGTGCCCGCGAGCGCTTTCGTGCACTCGGCGCACGGCTCGAACGGATTGCAGGCGTGGTCCAGTTCGATGTAGTTGGCGCCGACCATGCGCTTGGCCGCGGCCGAGTCGACACGGCCGGACGGCGCGCCCTCCTTCAGCCATTTCTGGAAGGGTTCGACAGCGACGCCGGTGGGCACGTACCAGCGCTTGCGGCCGGGATTCCAGCGGGCGCCGAGGGCGCGGGCCTCGTCTTTTTCTGCGTAGGGAACGTTCAGGAAAGTCATCCCGCGGATGCTAACCGATCCCGCGCCACCACGCAAACATTGGCGCATGCGATTTTCGATTATGATCGTCTTCCTCGTTTCTTTTCGGACCCCGACATGCCCGCCATCCGCACCCTGCACCCCGACGACTGGCCCATCTACCGCGACCTGCGCCTGCGCGCGCTGGCCGATTCGCCCCAGGCGTTCGGCAGCACGTTTGCCGAGGAATCGCAACGCACGGACGACATCTGGGCCGCGCGCCTGGCCGCGCCCGCGCTCGGGTCGCACCTGCAGGGGTGGCCGTTCGCGGTGGAAGTGGACGGGACGCCGGCCGGCCTCGCATGGGTCAAGATGGAAGGCGCGCACGCCAGCATCTACCAGGTGTGGGTAGCGCCCGAGGCGCGCGGACGCGGCGTGGGTGCCGCGCTGCTGGACGCCGCGATCACGTGGGCCCGCGCGCGCAAGGCGGCGGAGGTCCGGCTCGACGTGACGGCGGGCGACGGCGCGGCGGCGCGTCTCTATCGCCGCATGGGATTCGTCGACGTGGGCGCGCCCGTGCCGATGCCCGGCAGGACGACGTTCGAACAGGCGATGGTGCTCACGCTGGGCGCGTAAGCGTCAGGCCGGCGGCTTCTCCGCGCTGGCCGCTTCCTCCTTCATCTCGCGATTGAGGAAGTAGTTCAGCGCCGTCCGGATCACGGCGATCGCGGCGAGCTTGCCGATGCGGTCCCACGTCGGCGCGACGGACGTCGACAGGACATCGGCCGCCAGCTGCAGTTCCAATGCCAGCGTGAGGTAGCGCGCGAACGCCAGCCGGATCGGGATGAAGCTGCCGCCCCGGGCCAACGCGTAGCGCACGAGCCCCACGATGACGATCACGACACCGGCCGCGATCACGCACGCACCCAGCGCTTCCACCAGCAGGCGCAGCCACTCCACCCAGGCACGGACCTGTTGTTCCGTTTGTTCGAACATTCAACGCCTATTGGCTGTACAGATAAGCCGCCATGTCGCGCGCTTCGGCCTCGGTCACGCCCAGGTCCGGCATGGCCGTATTCGGCACGATCTCGCGCGGATGGCGGATCCACTTCATCAGGTTGTCCGCGCTGTGCGGCAACACGCCCGCAATATAACCGCGCGAACGGATCTCGTCGAGGGGCGGGCCGACCTGGCTCTCCGCGTGGGCGATGCCCTTGATCTTGTGGCAACTCGCGCAACCGTAGCGCGCCAGCAGTTCGCGGCCGTGGCGCGGATCGCCGCCCGTGATGGGCTCCGTCTTCGGCGGGGTCTTCGAACACGCGGCCAGCAAGCTTACGGACAGGAGGATGGTGAGCGGTCGCCACATCATGGTCGGACCTCCAGTGCGCGCGGCGCCGGTCCCTGGCGCAGCCAGCGGGCGCACAGCACGAGGCCCGCGATCAGGTAGGCCAGGCCGCCCGGGATCCACATGATGAGGCCACCCAGCTGCTGGTCTTCCAGCGGCGTCAGGCCGAACAGCTGCGCGCGGTTGCCGTACAGCGGATACCAGATCGTCTCCGACATGGTGAACAGGGCGCCGAGCGCCCCCGTGTGCATCATCGTCGTGAACAGGTAAACGATGGCCCCGCCGCGGCCGTGATGCCCGCCCTCGCGCCCCAGCACGGCCCACCAGAACAGCAGCGCCGTGGCGAGGAAGCTCGTGTGCTGTAGCGCGTGCATGCCGTTGTCGGCCAGCGCCAGCTGGAAGCAGGCCGGCACGTGCCACATCCACAGCGCCGCAAAGTGCAGCAGCCACGCATTCACGGGTGCCGTCAGCGCGCCCCACGCCACGCGCACGGCGGGCCCGCGCATGGCGGCCGCGATGCGCAACCGTCCCTCGGGCCCGAACGCCCATAGCCACAGCGCGAGCGGACGGCCCAGCACGAGCAGCGGCCCCGCCACGATCATCAGGACTTCGTGCTGCACCATGTGGGCGGAAAACGCGTAGCTGCCGGCGCCGTCCAGCGGCGACGCGAGCGCCAGCACGAGCATCGCCCAGCCCGCGCTGAACCACGCGGCCTGGCGCGCCAGCCGGCGGCGTGCCGCGTGCGCGCGGGGCCATAAACGTTTCAGGCCCGCCGCGTACAGCAGCAGCGACAGCGCCAGCAAGGTCACGACCCACCATTCCGCACCCCAGCCGAGCGCCGGGCCGGCCGCAAGTTCGGCCCGGACGTCGTGGGCGCGCGCGGCGAGCGGTGCGAACGCCGGCAAAGCGATCAGGCGGCGCATGGCGGCAGCACCCATTGCGGAAACCATTGCGCCAGCACGGCGAGGCAGGACAGCGCGCCGACCAGCGCGGCCACGAACGCGATGAACGGCGCCCGGTCCGGTACGTGGTCGCGCGCGGCTTCCCCTCCCAGGCTGCTCCCTTCTCTCCAGTTGCGCCACGCGGCCCGGCTCATCCACACGCACACGGCCAGCACGATGGCCGTGACGACGTTCGGCGCCACCATCGACTGGCGCGTGCACGCGGGCGTCACGAGCGCATACGTGATGGACAGGTTCGTGAGCGCCAGCGTGGGCGCGAGCAGCAGTGCCGGCCAGTTTCCCATCGTCCCTCCTTAAAAACGTGCGCCCCAGTAGATGACCGCGTAGATCGGCAGCCAGCTGAGGACGACGAAATACCAGTAGCCCGCGTTCTCGCTGACGTCCACGAAGCGCTTGCCTTCCAGCCGTCCGGTGAACATCAACACCGTCAGCACGAGCGAATCGTAGGCGTCGGTGATGAGGTGCGTCGTGTGCAGACCGAGCAGCATCCACACGACGGAGCCGTAGGCATCGGTGTCCCAGCGCGTGTTCAGCGCGCCGAACTCGAACACGCGCACGGTGAGGAAGCCGACCGACACCGCCATGCACACGGTCATCCACAACCGCACGCCCGCGAGGTCGAGGCGCTCGGCCGCCCGCTTGGCCATCTGGTTCGGCCACAGGCTCGCCAGCATGATCGCCGTGTTGACGGTCCCCCACAGCAGGTCGGGCGGGAACCGGCTCAGCGGCCACACGGTGGCATGGCTGCGCAGGTAGAAGTAGGCCATGATCGTCAGCGCGAACACGGTGCTCTCGACGGCGACGAGGCCCATCGTGCCCCACCACATCGGGCTGCGCACGCCGAATCCGAACGTCGGCAGGTTGGACACGTCGAGCGCCGCGCCCCGCTGCACCGCTTCCTTGCCCGACTTGCGGTTCTCGATGGGCGCGCTCATGGTGCGGACTCCGAACGCACGCGCTGCTCGACGACGGCGCGCTTGGGCCAGAACCACAGCGTCGCGCCGATCGCCACCGGCGCGGCGGCCCAGACGACGGCCCACGGCGTATAGATGGAGCCGACGAACAGGATCGTCGTCGCCACCGCCGACAGGAACGGCCAGATCGACGACGACGGCATCCACAGCCTGTGGTCGGGCTCGGCGTCGGTCACCGTGGTGACGAGGACTTCGCGCCAGTCGTTCGACATGCCGGTGACGTGCGTCGGCTCGGGTTGCGGCTGCCACAAGGGATAGCGGCCGTGCACCATCGGGATGACTTCGAAATTGCCCATCGGCGGCGGCGACGCGACGCTCCATTCCAGTGTGCCCGCGCCCCACGGGTCGGGGCCCGCCATCGCGCCATGCCGCAGCGTGCGCACGACGTTCACGAGGAACAGCAGCACGCTCACGCCGATCATCGCCGCACCGATGCTGGACACGAGGTTCAGGTCGCCCCACCCCATCTCGGCCGGATACGTGTACACGCGGCGCGGCATGCCCCACAGGCCGAGCAGGTGCATCGGAAAGAACGCGACGTTGAAGCCGATGAAGAACAGCCAGAAGTTCCAGCGGCCGAGGCGCTCGCCCAGCAGCCGTCCCGTGAACTTGGGGAACCAGTAATAGAATGCGCCGAACAGCGGGAACACGGCGCCGCCCATTAGCACATAGTGCAGGTGCGCGACGACGAAGAAGCTGTCGTGCAGCTGCGTGTCGAGCGACACGGACGCCAGCATCAACCCCGTCAGCCCGCCCATCACGAGGATGAAGAAGAACGCCAGCACGAACAGCAGCGGCGTCCTGAAGTTGATCCGGCCGCTGCCCAGCGTGGCGATCCAGCAAAAAATCTGCACGGCCGTGGGCACGGCGATGACGAGGCTGGCCGCCGTGAAGAACGTCTTGCCCAGTTCCGGCAGGTTGGTCGCGAACATGTGGTGCACCCACAGGCCGAACGCGAGGAACGCGGTCGTCACGAGGGCCAGCACCATGGCCGGGTAGCCGACGACGGGGCGGCGCGAGAACGTCGCCACGATCGCGGAGATGAATCCCAGCGGCGGAATGAAGATCAGGTACACCTCCGGGTGGCCGAAGAACCAGAACAGGTGCTGCCACAGGAGCGCATCGCCGCCCTTTTCCGGATTGTAGAACTGGGTGTCGACGAGGCGGTCCGTGATAAGCGCGGTACTCGCCAGCATCACGGCCGGCAGCGCGAACAGCACCATGAACGAGGTCACCAGCATGGCCCACACGTACAGCGGCATGCGGTTCAGGCTCATGCCGGGTGCGCGCAGCTTGAGGATGGTCGCGATGATGACGATCGCCTCCATCAGGCCCGACAGCTCCGTGTACGTGATCATCTGGGCCCAGAAGTCCACGCCCTTGCCGGGCGAGTAGCGCAGGCTGGACAGCGGCACGTACGAGAACCAGCCGGCATCCGGCCCGGCGCCGGCGAAGAAGGCGGCGTACAGCATGATGCCGCCCATGGTGAAGATCCAGTAGGCGTAGGCGTTCAGCCGCGGGAACGCGACGCTGCGCGCGCCGATCATCAGCGGGACCAGGTAGACCGCGACGGCCTGCATCACGGGCACGGCGAACAGGAACATCATCGTCGACCCGTGCATCGTGAAGATCTGGTTGTACATCTCCGGCTTCAGGAGGCCGGCGTCCGGCTGCGCCAGTTGCAGGCGGACCAGCAGCGCGAGCACGCCGCCCAGCAGGAAGAAGATCATGGTCGTGACCATGAAGCGCTTGCTGATCGTCTTGTGGTTGATGGCCGCGAACCAGCCGTAGAGCCCCGGCGGGTCGCGCCACGTGCGTTCCAGCGCCGTGGCGGCGGCCGGGTCGGCATGCGGAACGAGGCGTGGGTCGGATGCGGTCATCGGAGGGTCTCCAGGTAAGCCAGCAGGGCTTGCAGGTCGTCGGGGGGCAAGGCATTGGCCGGCATGTTCACGCCCGGCTTGAGCGCCTGGGGATCGCTGATCCAGCCCGCGAGGTGGCCGCGGTTGTTGGGGAACATCCCGGCGCCGATCGTCCGGCGCGACGCGAGGTGCGTCAGGTCCGGTGCGATGCGCCCTTGCGCCGTCGTGCCCGCGATCGCGTGGCAGCGTGCGCAATTCGCATTCAGGAATACGGCGCGGCCGCGGCGGGCCGCGGCGTCGCCCGGTTCGCGCGCGTTCTGGCGCTGGTTCGCGGCCCAGGCATCGTAGCTGGCGGGCGGCACCGCGTGCACGAGCAGCGCCATCAGCGCATGTTCGAGGCCGCAGAATTCCGCGCACTGCCCGCGATACGTGCCCGCGTGGTCGGCACGCAGGTGCAGGGTGGCGGTGCGGCCCGGGATCATGTCCTTCTTGCCCGCCAGGTTCGGGATCCACAGCGTATGGATCACGTCATCGGCACGCAAGGTGACGATGACGGGACGGCCCACGGGAATCGTCAGCTCGTTCGCCGTCGTGAATTCACGGGCGCCGTCCGCATCGCGGTAGCGCGCCTCCCACCACCACTGGTGGCCCACGAGTTCGATGTCGACGGCGTCCCGCAGCGGCAGCCGGGCCAGCGCGCGGCTCGTGAAGACGTCGCCCGCCAGCAGCACGAGGAGGCCCACGATGCACGCACCGGTCGCCCAGCCGATCCGGTGCCAGATGCGCCGCTCGGGCCCTTCCAGCGACGATGTGTCGGGTCGCGTGGCCGCGTCCGCGCGTGGCGCGCACCAGACGGCGATGATGGTCGCGACCACGATGGCCACGAACACGAACGTGCAGAGGGCCAGCGTGCCGTTCCACAGCGCGCCGATGTGGGCCGCCTGGGCGCCGGCGGCACGCAGCGCATCCTGCATGCCGCTCGCTTGCGCAACCGGCTCGAATGCCATGTGCCTCCCCGAAAAAAAGGTCGAATCTGGATGCCAAAATGTCTACATTGCAGATATACCTTTTTTTCGGCCGTTCCCGCGCACGAATGGCGGCCGCGATACCGCCTTGCTACCCCTTCAGCGGCACAGCGCGTCGAGGTTGCCGACCGGGTCGACGGCCGGCAGCCCCGCCAGGTCGATGCCCGCATCCTGCGCGCGCCGCTCGATCATCGCGCCGTTGCCGGCACCCGGACTCGGGATGCGGTAAGCCGCGTCGGACTGCGCCTGGTTCAGCGTCACGTAATGCGCGCCCGCCGCGTCCAGGCGCTTCATCACTTCCGGCAGGGTGGCCGCGCTCCAGGCGCCCATGTGCGTCAGCAGCACCTGCGGAATCATCCGGCCGTACACGCGCTGCGACATGGCCTTCGTGCGTGCCAGTTGCTGGTCGATGCGGCGGTAGTAGCTCGCCTTCATGCCGTCGATCGAGGCCTGGTCGCCTTTCGCCACGCAGCGCGCGTACGTCTCCGTGTACGCCCAGTCGTCGAAGCCGAGGGTCACGTCCGCGACGCGGTAGCCGCGCGCCTTCAGCCACGCCAGCGCATCGTCGTGGCGCGCGCCCTTGCCGCCCGCATCGAGGAACGGGTAGCGCAGTACGTGCCAGTCCTTGCCGGCCATGTATTTTCCCAGCACGGGTTCGTTCTTGCGCACGTCGTCTTCCCAGGCGTCCAGCGACGCCGCCTGTGACAGGCCCATGTGGGTGTAGCCGTGGTTGCCGAGCGGGTAGCCGGCCTTGCGCCACACGTCCAGCGCGGCGTCGCTGTCCGCCTCCTTGCCGAGGGCCACGGCATTGACGAAGCCCCACGCCTCGGGCACGCCGTGCGCCCTGAACGCCGCGATGTGCGAGCGCGCGATCTCGGCGCGCGTGATGTCGGCCGGCTTGGAACCGTGCGAAGGCAGGTCGTCGACCGTGACGGCGACGTCGAAGCGGTCAGCCGGCGCAGCGACGGCGCTGCCGATGGCGAATGCCAGTGCGCACAGGAGGATGGATTGTTTCAAGGTTGTCTCCATAATTGGTTCGATCAATGCATTATTGCCCGGATAGCCCCGGGCAGGCAACGGCATGGAGAACGCTATATGATCGCAAGGATCGATGTCCATTCAACGGAAAAAAAACGCATGCAGACACGCCTCGCCGCCACCCTCCTCGCCGCCGTGTTGGCCGCGCCCGTCTTCGCCGCGCCGCGCGCCGTGGTCGCCGACCCGCCGCGCGACGCCGCGCATCCCGCACGCAACCGCCAGGTGCTGATCCTGTCGCACGGCGACGGCATGAACGCCCTGTTCATGCTGGCCGCGGGCGCCGGGCCGAAGCCGACGATGGTGCTGCTGCACGGCCTGCCCGGCAACGAACAGAATCTCGACCTCGCCCAGGCCGTGCGCCGCGCGGGCTGGAACGTGCTGACCCTGCACTACCGCGGCAGCTGGGGCTCGCCCGGCCGTTTTTCCCTCGCCAGCGCGGGCGAGGACGTCGAGGCCGCGATGGCGTACCTGCGCCAGCCGGACACCGTCGCGCAATACGGCGTCGACCTGCGCCGTATCGTCGTCGCGGGCCACAGCATGGGCGGCTTCTTCGCCGCGCGCTACGCCGCCACGCACGACGGCGTCGCCGGCGTCGTGCTGCTCGACCCGTGGAACATCGGCGCCACCGGCAAGAACCTGGCCGCGCATCCGGAGACGCGCCAGGATGCCATCGCGGACCTGGGCGACGACTTCGGCAACAGCCTCGCCGGCACGGACGCCGCCGCGCTGATGGCGGAAGCGGAGCGCCATGCGCGCGACTGGGACCTGCTCGGCACGGCGCCCGCACTGGCGGGCAAGCCCGTGCTGATCGTCGGCGCGGAACACGGCAACGCGGGCCAGGTGTTGCCGCTGGCGGCGGCGCTCGGGGCACAGCGCGGCGCGCAGGTGCGGGCCGTCACGCTGCCCAGCGACCATGCGTTCGCGGACCAGCGCATCGGGCTCGCGGGCATCGTCGTCGACTGGCTCGCCGCGCGCCGTCCGCGCACCGCCCCGAAATGAACGGCGCCCGTATTGACGGGCCTCATGCGCGATTGGATGATTGACTTTACTTTCGCGGGCGGGGTAGGATGAAATCGATTTCAATTTCATAAGATCCAAGGAGACTGCATGTATTCGTCGCGCCCGCGCCTTCCCACCGCCCTCGCTTGCGCCGCCCTGCTCGCAACGGGCGCCGCACACGCGGCCGCCGGTATCGAAGTGAACCAGCTCGGCTTCCTGCCGGCCGCGCAAAAACTGGCTGTCGTGCCGGCCGGCGCGAACGAGCGCTTCAAGGTCGTCGATGCCGGCAGCGGCAAGACCGTGTTCGAAGGCACGCTGGGCCCGGCCGCGACGTGGGACGCATCGGGCGAGCGCGTGCGCATCGCCGATTTCTCCGGCCTGCGCACGGCCGGCAGCTACCGGGTGGCGGTGGCGGGTCAGCCGGATTCGCCCGTCTTCGCGATCGGCGCCGAACCGTATCGCGCGCTGGACGCCGGCGCCATCCACGCCTACACCTTGAACCGCGCAAGCATCGCGCTGGACGCGCGCGTCGCGGGTCCGTACGCGCGGCCGCTGGGCCATCCGGACGACAAGGTGCTCGTGCACGAATCGGCCGCCTCCGCCAAGCGGCCGGCCGGCACTGTGATCTCGAGCCCGAAAGGCTGGTACGACGCGGGCGACTACAACAAGTACATCGTCAACTCCGGCATCAGCACGTACACGCTGCTGGCCGCGTACGAACACTTCCCGGCCTGGTTCGACAAGCTCGCGGTCAACGTGCCGGAGTCTGGCAACGGTGTGCCCGACCTGCTGAACGAGGTGCAGTGGAACCTCGACTGGATGATCACCATGCAGGATCCGGACGACGGCGGCGTCTACCACAAGCTGACGAACAAGAGCTTCGACGGCATGGTGATGCCGGACCGCGCGACGGCGCCGCGCTACGTCGTGCAGAAGACCACGACCGCGGCCCTCGACTTCGCGGCCGTGATGGCGACGGCGAGCCGCGTGCTGGCGCCGTTCGACGCCAAGGCGCCGGGACGGTCGCAGCGTTACCTGGCCGCGGCGGAGCGCGCGTGGCGCTGGGCGGTCGACCATCCGGCCGTGCTGTACCGCCAGCCGGCCGACATCCAGACGGGCACCTACGGCGACGAAAAGGTCGACGACGAATTCTCGTGGGCCGCGGCCGAGCTGTATATCGCGACCGGCAAGGACGAGTACCGCAGCCGCGCCCTTGCCCAGGCGGCCGGCGTGCAGACGGAACCCGGCTGGTCGGACGTGCGCCCGCTCGGCTGGATCTCGCTCGCGCAGCAGCGCGCGCGCCTGAAGAACCCGGCGGACGGGGACGTCGCCCGCACCCATATCCTCGCGGCGGCCGACACCTTGCTGGCGCGCTGGCAGGCGTCGCCCGCGCGGCTGTCGCTGGCGAAGTCCGACTTCGTCTGGGGCAGCAATGCCGTGCTGCTGAACCAGGCCATGATGCTCGTGCAGGCCTACCGCCTCACGAACAAGGCCGACTACCTGAACGCGGCGCAGTCGGCGCTCGACTACACGCTGGGCCGCAATCCGCTCGGCATCAGCTATGTGACGGGCTTCGGCACCCGTTCGACCCTGCATCCGCACCACCGCCCGTCGGAAGCGGACGGCATCGCCGCGCCGGTCCCCGGCTGGCTCGCGGGCGGTCCGAATCCGGGCCAGCAGGACGCCAAGGATTGCAAGGACGTGTCGTACGCATCGAAGCAGCCGGCCCTGTCGTACCTGGACCATGGCTGCAGCTACGCCAGCAACGAGATCGCGATCAACTGGAACGCGCCGCTCGTGTACGTGGCCGCCGCGCTGCAAGCGCTCCAGCGCTGACGCGGGACATCCGCGGCTCCACTAACGTCGCCCCCGCCTGCGCGGGGGCGACGGTTTCACCAGTTCATCTTCTTCTTGATGAACGCTGTCAGGATCTCGGCATTGTCGCGCTGGTGCTTCAGGCGCGGATGCTGTCCGTAGCCGGTGAACGGAAAGAACACGGTATCGATGCGCTGGTCGCCGCCCTTGCGCATGTCTTCCACCGCCGACTTGATATAGCCCGGCCACTGCGACCCCGGCTTCGTCGCATCCATGCTGCCCAGCGCGCACACGATGTAGGCCTTCGGGTACAGCTGGCGGATACGCTTGACGAACGTTTCGTACGCGGCGATGCGGCCCGCGTCGTCCGGTTCCGGCTGCAGCTGGTGCCGGTCGCCGATCAGCCAGCGGTCGTTCTGCAGCAGGTTGACGACGACGACGTCCGGCGTCCAGTGCGCGAAATCCCAGCGCGTGTCGTTGTTGCCGACGGCGCTCAGCTGGTCGTAGAAGTCCGGCATCGTGAACGGGAACCAGCTGATCATCACGCCGATGCCGCTCTGCGACGTCTGGTGCAGTTCCGCGTTCAGGGCGCGCGCCGTGATGCCCGCGTACGACAGGTAGCTGTTCTTGTCGCGGCCGACGTCGTCGCGGCCGTTCATCGGCGCTTCGTCGCCCATGCCGCTCGTGATGGAATCGCCGAAGAATTCGATGCGGCGCTTGGGACGCGCGGGCGGCGCCAGCATCTGGCCGCCGTCCGCCAGTTCGAGGCCGCGGAACACGGTCGCGCCCTCCTCGCCCTCCGTGCGCTTGGTGATCAGGAAGCTGTGCTTGCCCGGAGCGAGACCCGCGATCACGTCGTACTTCTTCGAACCCTGGGCCGCTTCGATGATCAGCGGGCTCGCCGTGTCGCCGTCGATGAAGACGTTGAAGTAGTTCTTGCCCTTTTCGTCGTCCAGCGTGACGGACAGCGAGGTGCCCGTGAAGTTGCCGGCGATGGCCGTGTTCGGCCACGTGATGACGGGAGCGTCCGGCTGGGCGAAGTCGATGCGGCCCGTGTACAGGAGGTGCTTGTCGCTGGGCGCCACGGCCACGGCCGCGCAGGCGAGGCCGGCATGCAGCAGCGCGGCCAGCACGAAAGTCTTGGTCAGTCGTTTCATTGGGGAGCTTTCAGGAATGCGGGCAGCTCGTCGAGGGTGATCACGTCGGGGTGGTGGTACACCTTCGTCTTGTGCGCCGCGTTGTTGTAATAATCGCCGGTCCAGAAATTGTCCTTGTCGGACGTGCCGGCGGGCGCGCGGCCGTCGTTCCACGTCAGGAACCACAGCCAGCGCGCGCCGTCGCGCCGCATGTGGTCGGGATCGGGAATGTAGCTGTTCTCGGTCATGGCCACGGGTTTCGTCACGGGGCCGATGGCGGCCATGCGGCGGTAGGTGTCGATCTGCGACCGGTACGTCTTGCGGTCGCGCTCATCGTACACGTCGTAACCGGCGATGTCGACGACGTCGTCGCCCGGATACCAGCCCGCGTCCTGGCCATTCCAAACCCAGATCAGGTTGTGCAGGCCATGCTCGCGCACGAGCCGATCGAACATGTGCCGGTACAGCAGTTTGTAGGCCTCGGCATTCGACACGCCGTCCGCTCGCTTGCGGCCCCACCAGAACCAGCCGTCGCCGTTGCTGCCCGACGCTTCGTGCAACGGCCGCCACAGCACCGTCACGCCGGCCGCCTGCAGCCTGCCGAGTTCCACGGCCACGCGGTCGATGTCGGCGTCGATCTGCCGGCCGGCCTGGCTGGACACGTCCAGGCGGCCGGCACGCACGGGGATCGTGAACGCCGTGTTCTTGCGCGCATCCGGCTCGCGCGCATAGAAGTTGCCCTGCGTGCCAGCCGGCGCGGACGGATCGCGCCAGTGCCAGCAGAACGTCACGAGGCCGCCGCGCCGCGCCCAGGCGATCGCTTCATCGACCTGGTGCGATCCATCGCCCTTCTGCCACGTGTTCATGAAGTCGAAGCCCATCAGCGCGGGATACTTGCCGGTGTCGTCGAACACGCGCCGCGCCATGTCGACGCTGTCGTTCCACGTCAGGTCCTGCTGGCCTGCGATGGTCTGCCGGCCCCAGGTCTGCACGAGCCACGTGTATTCGGCACGCGTGCGGGCATCCGCCTGCGCATCGACCGGCGTCGCGCGCGGGGATGCCGGGCGCGGCACCGCCGCGCCGCTCGGACCGGCCAGCGCGAGCATCAGCGCAAACGGAAGTCCCCGCTTCACAGCTTCACGGTGACCGGCTTGCCGTCATACGTCACGGTCTTGTCGGCCGCATCCATGTCCGCGCTCGTCGCGACGCCGGCACGCAGCACGCGCACCTTGATCTGGCGGGTCTGCGGCATGCCCTTGTACTGGCCGCTGCGGGCGCCGATCGTGACGGTCCCCGTCTTGTCGTCGTAGCTGAACGGGATGCGGCTGAACTCACCGCGCTCGTACGCATTGGTGACGCCGTCGTCCTCGTACAGGCTCGCCTGGCCGTTGGCGCCGGCATACACCTGCAGCACGATCGGCGCGTCCGGCTTCTCGTCGACATACTGCGTGACCGGACCGGTCGGAATCACGGCGCCCGTGCGCACGAACACGGGGATGCGGTTCAGCGGGGCATCCACCTTTGCGCTGGTGCCGCCCGCGTAGCGCTTGCCGGTATCGAAGTCGTACCAGTCGGCGCCCGCCGGGAAGTAGACGGTGCGCTCGCGCGCGCCGTACGACGTCACCGGTGCCACCATCAGCGCATGGCCGAACAGGTACTGGTCCTTGATGTCCTTGACCTTGTCGTCCTGCGGGAAGTCCATCACGAGGCCGCGCATCATCGTGCCGTTGGCGTAGTGCGTGTCGGCCGCCAGCGAGTAAATGTAGGGCATCAGGCGATAACGCAGCTTCAGGTAGCCCACCATCGAATCGCGCATCGCGTCGTCGCCGGCCGCGATGTTGTAGATCTCGCGCTTCACGACTTCGCCGTGCGAGCGGAACAGCGGCGAGAACGCGCCGAACTGGAACCAGCGCAGGTTCAGCTCGCGCCATTCCTTCATGTCTTCCGGCTTGGCCTGGCCGCCCGTGGTGGTGCGGTTTTCCTGCGCGGAGCCCACGTCGCCGTACTGGAATCTGTTCTCCTGCGCATAGCCGCCGATGTCGTGCGTCCAGTTCGGGATGCCGGACATCGAGAAGTTCACGCCCGATGCGATCTGGTCGTACAGGTTGTTCCAGCGGCCCGCCGTGTCGCCGCTCCATACGGCGACCGAGTTGCGCTGGATGCCGGCGAAGCCCGAACGCGACAGGATGAACTGGCGCTTGTCCGGCTGGTCGCGGCGCAGGCCTTCGACCATGCCGCCCGAGTGCACGAGGCTGTACGGGTTGAACGTGATCTCGCCCGGACCGTAGACGGTCGGCCCGATCAGCTTCTTGAAGTCTTCCAGGCGCGAATTCGACAGCACGTCAGGTTCGGTGTTGTCCATCCACCAGGCGTCGAAGCCCTTGGCCACCAGTTTGTCCTTCATCTGGCGATAGTAGATGTCGCGCGCTTCCTGCGTGTACGGGTCGTAGTGGCTGTTCTTGTAGCCCTTGCCCACCCAGTCCAGCGCGCCGTCCTCGACGTTCTTCGTCCACATGTGGCCCTTCGCCGCCAGTTCCTTGTAGTTGTCGGTATTGGCGTAGAACTTGCCCCAGACGGAGATCATGATGTGCGCGTGCTGCTTGTGCACTGCGTCGACCATCCCCTTCGGATCCGGAAAGCGGACCTTGTCGAAGTCGTGCGAACCCCAGCCGTCTTCCGGCCAGTAGAACCAGTCCTGCACGATGTTATCCAGCGGCCAGCCGCGCTTGCGGTATTCGGACACCGTGTCCAGCAACTGCTGCTGCGTCTCGTAGCGCTGGCGCGACTGCCAGAAGCCGTACGCCCATTTCGGCATCATCGGCTGCTGGCCCGTCAGCGTGCGGTAGCCTCCGATGACGTTGTCCATGCTGTCGCCGCTGATCACATAGTAGTTCACGGCCTCGGCGATCTCCGACGACATCGTCAGCGAATGGCGCTCCTGGTTGGTGAGCGGATCGTTGTGCGTCATCGCGATCATGCCGCCCGACGGCTTCCATTCCAGGTGCAGCTTGACCGGTTTGTTCGCCGCGAACCTCACCTCGAAGTTGTGGTACCACGGATTCCAGCCCTGGCGCCACACGTCCATGACCTGCTTGCCGTCGACGGTGAGCGTCGCGTAATCCGATGCGTACAGCTGCATCTTGTGCACGCCCGCTTTCGGGCTGGCCATCGCGCCGTCCCACACGACTTTCACGTCCTTGCCGCCCAGCGCCTTCATCGACGGGAGTTCCTTCGGCCAGAACTCCTCGACATCCTTCAGGAACTGGTAGGCGATGTCCTTCTCTTGCCGGGTCAGCGCGAGCTTGCCGTCGATGTAGTAGCGCGCCGTCAGGCCACCCGGCTTGCCCTGCTCGTCCGTCAGCTTCAGGTCGCGCGACAGCCAGGCATACGGCTTCGAATCGCCGAAGCGCGTGATCGAGTTCTGGTCCCACAGCAGGCCGTAGTTCTTGTCCGAGACGACGAACGGCACCGACGCGATCATGTTGTGCTGCTGCAGCAGCACGTCCTCGCCGTTGTAGTTCATCTGCGCGTTCTGGTGCTGGCCCAGGCCGTAGAACGCATCCTTCGTGCCGTAGTTGAAGCCTTCCTTGATCGCGAGGTAGGGCTTGCCGCCCACCTGGATCGGCGTGATGGTTTCCGCCGCCTGCGTCAGGAATGCCTTGCCGGCCGCGTCGAAGAAGCGGACCTGGCCATCCTTCAGCGACACCTGCGCCGAGATCCTTTGTGCCTTCAGCGTCACGGCATCCTTGCCGTCGGCGACGGTGAACGCGCAGCTGTCGCACGGTTTGGCGACCGTCATCAGCGACGGCGTGAGCTGCTTGCCTTCCTGGTCCAGCTTGACGACGTGGACGATGTTATCGGCCATCAGCTCGAGGCGCACGAGCTTCGCCGGGCCGGTGTCCGGACGGACGTCGATGCCGGCGGCCGTTTTCTGGACGGTGCCTGCGAGGGCGTGGCCGCCTGCGGCCAGCAGCAGCGCGGCGGCTGCGATTCTTGTCAATTGCATGTCTCTCTCCTGGTTTTTCGCTGCGTCAGTACGAACCCATCTTCACTTTCAACACCGTCGGCACGGCGGGCAAATTCAAGCCATAGTCGGTCTGGTCCCCATTCCAGTTCCGTTCCATGACCCATTTGCCGTCGGCGTCGAACCGGCCCTCTTCCACCCGCGCGTAACCCGTGGGCTTGCCGGCATTCGGGCCGGTGCCGGACAACTTCACGCGGATCTGCTGGCCCACGATCACGAATTCGTCCGGGCCGATCTGCGCGATCGCGGCGCCGCCGGACGGCTGGTCCGTGCCTTCGGCGTATTCGTTCTTGTCCTTCAAATATTCGCGCTCGCCGAACTGGAATTCGCGGAACGACAGGTGCGCGTTCCAGCCGTTCATGGCCACGGTCTGCGGCTTGCGGTCGTCGCCTTCCGCGACGCCGTACGTGCGGCCTTCGTAGGCCCACTTGGCCCACACGCGCTGCATCGGCGCGAATACGTCGTAGACTTTCGCGAACGGCTCGATCATGCGCTTGTCCGTGTACTTCGAGCCGAGCGGGTAGTTGCTGTACATGGCGTAGTCGAAGCCGAACGGCGCGACGCCCAATGCGCCCTTGCCGATGATCTGGTAGACGTAGCGCGCATAGCCGGCCGCGTTGCCCATCTCCGGCACCATCAGCGGATTATCCGGGCGCTGGAACAGCTGGAGCGTGGCGCTCACGTTGCTGGACTCCGGCATGTAGATGTCCGGGCCGGCGAAATCGATATGCGGCGCGGCCGCTTTATAGATGCCGAGGACGTCGTAGGTCGGGCCGCCGGAGGCGAAGTCCGCCTTCCACGGCGGCGCGGGCTTGTCCAGCACCGGCGCGCGCAGCGCGTTGTTCACGTACATCGGCAGGTCGTACACGGCGCGGCCGGCCTTGGCGATGTCTTCGATGTAGCTGGCGATGGCCCAGGTATGGAAATACTGGTCGGCGTAGTCGCCGTACACGTCGCTCCACGTGCCCTGCTGCGCACGGCCCGCCGGCGGCGGCTGGTGCGCGAGGACGGCGGCCGGCACCGGCTGCTGGAACGCGGCCTGGGCGCGCGCCGCGTAATCGCGCGCGACGCCGTAGGTGCCCACTTCGTTCTCGACCTGCACCATGATCACGGTGCGCTTGTCCGAGTCGATCTTCTTGATGTGCTCCATCAGCGCGACGAAGGCTTTCTTGTCGGCGGCCAGCGTGGCTTCGCCGAAAGGCGACAGGCAGTAGCTCGTCTTGCCGTCCTTGTCGATCATGCGCGGGAAGCGCTTGTTGTCGAACTTGACCCATTCCGGCGCATAGGCCGGGCCGGTATTCTTCCAGGTGCCGAACCACAGCAGCACGAGGCGCGTCTTGTGCTCGCGTGCCTGTTGCACGAGCTTGTCGACGTAGCTGAAGTCGAACGTCCCTTCCTTCGGCTCGATCTGTTCCCACGCGACGGGAATCTCCAGCGTGTTCGCATGCACGTCCTTCATGGCGGCCCAGACCTTCGGCAGCGCGGCCGGGTAGTTGCTGGAATTGTGGGCCTGGCCACCGAGGATCAGGAACGGGGCGCCATCGACCATCAGGGCGTAGCGGCCGTCCTTGCCCACGATGCGGGGCAGTTCGGACGCGGCGTACGCGGCGTGGCAGGTGGCGGCAGCGAGCAGGCCGGCGGCCAGCAGGCGGAAGGACTTGGTTTTCATATGCGAACGGGTCTCCTTCGGTCGCAGGGTTGTAAAAACGGGCGGCCTGTCAGGCCACCCGTCCATGATGCGCTTAGAACGAATAGCGCAGCGAAGCCGTGTAGCGGCGGCCGGACACGAAGACCGCGCGGGTCATCATGCCGATCGACTGCTGCATCAGCTGTCGGTACTTCGAGTTGGTCAGGTTCTGCGCTTCCACGCCGAGCGACAGCTGCTCGTTGATATTGTAGAAGAACGAACCATCCAGTTGGCCGTAGCTGTCCGACCACGTCGGCAGCGCCCACGCGACCGTCTGCGTGGCGCCGGTGGCCGGGTCGACGCGGCGGCCGTCCGTGCCGTTGGTGCCGTTGACGTTCACGTTCTGCAGTGCCTTCGAACGCCATGCCCATGCGAGGCGCGCCGAGACCTTGCCCTTGTCGTACAACAGGGCCAGGTTGTAGGCGTTCTTCGACAGGTTCTGCAGCGGCAGGTTGCCGAAGGTGGCGCCGTTGGTGTCGCAGCCGTTCTGGTTCAGGTTCAGGTTATCCGCGCCGTTCGAGCTGCCCGTGCAGAACGCCGAGTTGACCGGATGGTACAGGTCTTCCTTGCTGTCCACGTAGGTGTAGTTCGCCTGGACGCCGAAGCCCGACATCCAGCCCGGCAGCTTGTCGAAATACTGCTGGTACGCGATCTCCATGCCGCGCGCATGGCCGCGCGCGCCGTTGACCGGGCCCGTGACCGTGAACGTGTACGGCGTGCCCGTCACGCCCGCGACATCGTAGCCGTAGGACTGGTTGATGATGATGTCCTTCAGCTGCTTGTTGAAGACGGCGACCGTCAGCGAGCCGGCCGGTGCGAAATACCATTCCGCCGACAGGTCGACCTGGCGCGACTGCACCGGACGAAGCTTCGGATTGCCGGTGCCCGTGCCCGTCAGGCCGACGTTGTTCACGGTGACGACGTTGCCGGTCGTGGTCTGGTCGACGTTTTCCGACAAGGTCGTGTAGCTCTGCAGCTGCGAGTAATCCGGCTTCGAGATGCCCATCGCGGCCGCGAAGCGGAACTGCAGCTTGTCGGTCGCCTTCATGCGCAGGTTCAGGCTCGGCAGCACGTTGTGGTAGTGGTTATCGAAGTCCTGGCGCGTCGAGAATGCCGCGATATTCGGGATTTCCGGACCGATCACCGTCGTGCCCTCTGCCGGCTGCGTAATGTTCGGATTGAACACCGTGTAGCCGTGCGCCTTCAGCAGCGTCTGCACGTAGCGCACGCCGATGTTGCCGTCGATCGGGTACTTCAGGTCGTCGAAGCCGAAGCGCAGCTGCGTGTAGAAAGCGCCGGTGCGCTCGGACAGGTCGTTGGTGCCGGCCGGGTCGGTGCCGAACGTCGCGGGCGACCACGGCGTGCACGGGTTGCTCGTGCCGTTCGCCTGGTTCGCCTGCTGGCACAGGATGTCGTGGTAGCTGTGCAGCGTGGCATAGCTGCCCGGGTAGCCCGTGGCCAGCGCCACGTTCGGGAACACGAGGGACGGAACCGGGGTGTTATTGTTGAAGAAGTTCGTGAACTGGTGGACCTGCGTCTGGTTCGAGAAGCGCGGATCGCTCAGGTACGCGAGCTGGCCGCCCGTGTCCGACTGCCACGGCTGCGTGATCGCGGCCCAGTTGTAGCTCGGGTTCGAGTTCGTCGTCGTCGAATCGGCCTTCGTCAGGCGCACGCCGAAGCGCACGTCGCGCAGGACCGGATGGTCGAACGTGTACTTCGCATCGGTCTTCCACGCCCATTCGCCGGCATGGCTGTCGTCGAAGTGCTCCTGCGTGAACGCCCAGTAGTAATTGGCCGGGTTGGCCAGGTAGGCGGTCTGGACGTCGTCGAACGTCAGCTTCGGCACGGAGCCGGACAGGTCCACGTTCTCGTACGGCATCTTGACGGCCGTGGCGACGGTCGAGTCGAAGCTGTTGCTCGTCGCACGCACGCGCTGCACGTCGGTGTCGATCTGCCAGTCGCTGTTCGGACGCCACATCAGGTGCCACGAGATGTCGGTCGTCTGCGACTTGCGGTTGGCGGCACGGGTGTCGGCGCCGAAATCGATGCCCTTGTCGGTGGCGTCGGTCAGGGTGCCGGTCAGCAGCTGGCCGTTGGCGCCGTAGGTGCCGTTCGTGACGCCGATGTTGTACGGGCTCGCCGACGAGAAGATCGCCTGCTCGTCCCACTGCATGCGGTACTTCGACTTGAAGTACGTGAGCGACGACTGCAGGTTTGCGTCCCGCTTCCATTGCAGCGCACCGTAGAGGCCCTGGCGCTTGCGGTCGAAGTTCAGCGTGCGGTATTGCGAGCCTTTCGGCACCCACACGTTCTGGCCGGCGACGACGTCGCTGCGCTGGTAATACGGTTCGACCTGGAACGCGTCGGTACGCGTGCCGCTCTCCGAATACGCGTAGTCGACCAGGGCGCCGATCTCGCCGAAGCCCGTCTTCCAGCGGTCCGAGAACATGAAGGAGCCGGACGGCTGGCGCTTGCCCTTCTTCAGCTCCGAATACGTGTCCTGCAGCGACGCGGCCATCTTGCGGCCCTTGAAGTCGAACGGCATCGCCGTGCGCAGGTTCACGAGGCCGCCGATGGCGCCTTCGATCTGTTCCGCCGACGGGTTCTTGTAGATGTCGATGCCGGCCATCAGCTCGGGCGGGACGTCTTCGAAGTTGAGCGAACGGCCGCCGTTGGCCGAGAACGAATCGCGGCCGTTCAGTTCCGAACGCGTGTACGACAGGCCGCGGATCGTGACGCCCGAGCCTTCCACCGAGTAGTGTTCCGGGTCGCCCTTCGACATCGTGCGGTCGATGGTGACGCCGACCACGCGCTGCAGCACTTCCGTGATCGAACGGTCCGGCAGCTTGCCGATGTCGTCCGCGACGATCGAATCGACCATCTCGTCGGCATCGCGCTTGAGCGCCTGCGCCGAATCCAGCGCGGCGCGCTGGCCCGTCACGACGACGACATTGCTTGCCGTCGGCGCCCCGGGCCCCGTCTGCGCGGCCGCCATGCCGCTGGCCAGCAACGCGACATGCGTCACGGCCACGGCAATGGCTGTTTTCTTGAATTGATACATCTACATCTCCTTTGGCTGACAACAGGGCCCATCGAATGACGGCGCCCACTCACTGCAAAGAGACGACCTCTCAGGGTCTGCCTCTGAACTCCTCAAAACCGTGCCGCGTCCAGCCGCAGGCTTTCGCCCGGACGCAGTGTCACCGCGACGGTGCGCGCGCCATAGCGCACGGTCGCGGCACCGCTGCCTGCTACGCGGCGCACGACGGCATCGACGAGACGGCCGCGCGTCCAGCGCATGTCCACCTCGAATCCGCCGCGCGCACGCAGGCCTTTCACTTCACCCTCCGGCCACGCCGCAGGCAGCGCGGGCAGCAGCTCGATCGCGCCGGCCTGCGACTGCAGCAGCATCTCCGCGATGCCGGCCGTCGCGCCGAAGTTGCCGTCGATCTGGAACGGCGGGTGCGCATCCAGCAGGTTCGGATACGTGCCGCCGGCATTCAGTTGCTCCGAGCCGGCGCTGGCCTGCTGGGCCGCGCGCGCGCCGGGGCTGGCCAGCACGCCGCGCAGCATCCTGTAGGCGTGGTCGCCGTCGTACAGGCGCGCCCAGAACGCCATCTTCCACGCCATCGACCAGCCGGTGCCCGCATCGCCGCGCGCTTCCAGCGTGCGCTTCGCGGCCGC
Source organism: Massilia orientalis (assembly GCF_030411975.2). Taxonomy (NCBI): domain Bacteria; kingdom Pseudomonadati; phylum Pseudomonadota; class Betaproteobacteria; order Burkholderiales; family Oxalobacteraceae; genus Massilia; species Massilia orientalis. The sequence continues at coordinate 394,808 of NZ_JASNRB020000003.1, forward strand.
GGCCAGCGCCGGCGTGCGCGCGGGACTGATCTGGCGCCCTGGGAACAGCGCGAACAGGTGCGACACGTGGCGGTGCGTGTCGCCCGGCGTGTCGAGCACCGGGTCCTTCTTCTCGTCGAGCCACTCGAGCAGCTGGCCCCAGCTGCCGACCTTCGGCGCCGCGAGCCGGTCGCGCATGCGCGCGAGCCTGTCGCGCAGGGGCCTGTCGACGCCGAGGACGTCCGCCGCTTCCACCGTGTTGTTGAAGAGGTCCCAGACGATCTCCTGGTCGTACGTGACGCCGTCCTCGATGGGGCCGTGCTCCGGCGACCAGCCCTGCGGCGCGACGAGGCGGCCGTCCGGCAGTTCCTTCAGGTAGTCCTGCCAGAACGCGCTCGCTTCCTTCATCATCGGGTACGCGACCTCGCGCAGGAACGCCTTGTCCTGCGTGAACGCGTAGTGTTCCCAGAAGTGCTGGGCATACCAGGCGTTCCCCGTCTTGTTCCAGGTGTAGCTCATGCCGCCGAACGGGTTCGACTCCGTGCGCAGGGTCCAGCCGCGCACCGGCCGCATCTTCCCTTCCTTATCCGTGGTCTTGAATTCCGCCGCCGTCGCCCGGCGCCACACCGGCGCGACACTCGTCACGAAGCCGAAGAACGGCCGCGCCATCTCGGACAGGTTCGTCACCTCGGCCGGCCAGTAATTCATCTGGACGTTGATGTTCGTGTGGTAGTCCGAGCGCCACGGCGGCGTGAGGCTGTTGTTCCACAGGCCCTGCAGGTTCGCCGGGAGCGAACCGCGCGAGCTGGACGCCAGCAGGTAGCGGCCGTACTGGAAGTACTGCGCTTCCAGTTCCGGGTCGTTGCCGTCCTTCGTGTAGGCCAGCACGCGCGCGTCCGTCGGCAGCGCCTTGCGGTCCGCCGCGGTCGCGCCCAGGTCCAGCTGCACACGGCCCAGCAGGCTCGCGACGTCGCGCTCATGCTCCGCACGCAGCTGGTCGACGGGACGCGTGGCCGCCTGCGCGACCTGCGCCGTCACGCGCGCCAGCGGATGTTCGCCGCGGAAGCGCTTCGCCGCGTCCGCGACATAACTCGTGCCCGCGCCGACGATCACAGTCAGCGCATCGCAACCCGTGAACACGATGCGGCCGTTCTCGACGGCCGCCTTGCCGCCCTCGTTCACGACGCGCACCTGGCTCGCGTAGTCCAGCGTGTTCGTCGTCGGCGCCTCGTTCGGCAGCGTCCAGCCGGCCAGCGTGCCCGTCGCGTACAGGGTGTCCTTGCTGGAAGCGAGATGCGCGCCGTGGCGGTCGGACAGCGCGATCGATCCCGTGTACTGGCCCGGCTTGTCGGCCGTCAGCCGCAGGATCATCACCTGCGCCGGATGGCTGGCCCATGCCTCGCGCCGGAAGCGCACGCCGCCGTGCGTGTACGTGACGACGTGGACGGCGCGCGCGATGTCGAGGGTGCGCCGGTAGTCTTGCGCATCCCTGTCGTGCCCGGGGAGGTCGACGACGACGTCGCCGAACGGCTGATACGTCCCCGTCTCCTTCGCGTCGCCCGACCACAAGGTGATGTCGTTGAACTGCAGGTGTTCCCGCGCGAGCCCGCCGAACACCATCGCGCCGATGCGGCCGTTGCCGATGGGGAGCGCTTCCTTTTCCCAGCCCTGGTCGTTGTCCTGGGCCGGGCGGTCGTAGCGCAGCACCAGGTCGGGTGCGGCCAGCGCGGTGGAGACCACACCGGCCAGCGCCAGTGCGAACATCATCCGATGAAATCGATTACAAATAAAGGCCATAAAATTCGCTGTCGAAAAGCGTTGTTCAGTTGGCGGCGGGTTTGCCGTAGACGATGCCGCGGCCGGCAGTGCTCATGTAGACGACGCCGTAGCGGTTCATGTCGCCCACGATGAACTGGCCGTCGCCCGGTCCGCCGTACTGGTGGGCGTCGTCGTTGATGCGGGTCCAGGTGACGCCGCCGTCGATGGAACGGTGGATGCCGCGCACGCCCTTCACGTCGCCCCAGATGTAGACCGCGGGGTAGTCATGGCCCGGCGCCGCCTTGCCGAAGCCGACCGCGCCGCAATAGCGCACCGCATCCAGTGCGGCGAAGTGGGCGCCGCCGTCGACGGAGCGTACGAGACCGCCGTTCTTCAGCGCGACCCACACGTCGCCGCCCCTTCCCGGCGCCGTGCGCACGAGACGCGACCCACCCGCGGGCAGGCGCGCGCGGGGCGCGAACGAGGCGCCGCCGTCGGTGCTGGCGAGGAGCGCCGTGTCGTCGTATGCGTAGAACGTCTTTGCATCGAGCGGATCGCCCACCGGCCGCAGATTGGCCTTCGCGAGGCCCGCGACGGCAGTCCACGTGGCGCCGCCATCGGCCGAGCGCCAGACCTCTTTCGCCTTTTCGGGGGCGTGCAGGATCACGGCGCCGTCGGCCGACACGGCGACCTGTCCGCGCCTGCCCTTGATGGCCGCGGTCTTCGTCCACGTGGCGCCGCCGTCGTGCGTGACGAGCATGCTGTCGCCCACGCGCACCATCGTGCGCGGGTCCCTGGGAGCGTAGGCGAGGCCCGTCGTCGTGCCGATCTGCGGATCGTGGATGCGGCCGTGGCGCGACGGATCGTCGTGCAGGTAGCCGTCGATGTCGCCGATGGCGGAAACCAGCGGGCCGCTGGGAATGCTGGCGAAGCCCAGCGGGACCGTCTCTTCCAGGCCGTCGACCGTGAACGTCCACGTCGTGGGCGACGCATCGATGTTCGCGGTGCGGAACACGCCGTTGCCGGACGTGACCCAGACGGCGTGCGTGTCGGCCGGGTCGAACTCGACGGAGCCGGCCCAGTGGATCGAGTGGCCTTTCAGCCAGGGCACGCCGGCCGCGTCGCGCACGAAACCGCGGCCGATCACGTCGGTCCACGAGGCGCCGCCGTCGTTCGACAGGAAGATGCGGTCGCCCTTCGCGTCGCCCTGCGGCAGGAACGTGTTGATGGTCGACGCGACGAGGCGCTGCGGATTCTTCGGATCGACGCTGATGCCTGCGAACGGCCGTGTCCAGCCGGCGGGCGTGATGTTCGTCCAGGCGCCGCTCGCGATCGCGTACTTCCACACCTGCCCGCGGTCCATCGGCTCGCGCCCGCTGCGGTCCGGGTGCGGGCCGGCGCCGTTCGCGAACGTGACGAGGAGGTTCCCTGCCCCGTCGAGGATCGCGCGCTGGGGCATCAGGTCGACGGGCGCGCCGGCCACGGGTTCGAACGTCGCGCCGCCGTCGTCGCTGCGGTACAGGTTCGGGCCGACGGCGCCGAAGCGCGACACGCCGACGAACACGCGGCGCGCCTGGCCGTCCTTCACGCTGGCGGGATCCGGCACGACGACGGTCAGGCCCACGTCGTTCGGCGTGGACGTCACCGGCAGCGCCGGCACGCGCGCCCACGTGCGGCCCGCGTCGACACTCTTGAACAGGCCGTCGCGGCGCGTGCCGACGTAGAGCGATTTGCTGTTGCCCGGATCGACGGCGAGGCGCTCTCCATCCTGGCGGCCCATGCCGTTCCCGTGCGTCTTGAACTGGCTGGAGACGTCGACGATGGAGAAGGTCTTGCCCGCATCCGTCGAATGCAGGATCGCGGTGCGGCCGCCGTTCAGGTAGGCGATGCCGGCGAGCAGCCAGATGTTGTCGGCGTCGCGCGGATCGACCGCAAGCGCATCGATGCCGAGGTACCCGGTCTGGTCTTCCGCCACCCAGTCGAGCAGCGGCGTCCAGCGGCGTGCGCGCGGATCCCAGCGGTAGGCGCCGCCGACGTCGGTACGCGCGTATGCAACACCCGGCGCGGCGCGGCTGGGCACGACGGCCGTGACGAAGCCGCCGCCGCCGATGGCCACGCTGTCCCACACGTACGGCTCCTGCCGCTGCGCCGCCACGGGCCCGGCCAGCAGGCTCAGCGCTAACGTTACCATAGCGGCCAGCTTCATCGACTTCATCACACCGTCTCCATCATGCGTACATACACCTGTTTAGCCCTTGTAGACACGGAAGCTGTGCGGCGGAATCACCACCTCGCTCACCGTGTCGCGGCTTGCGCCCGGCACGGTCTCGGCCGCCGGACGCGCCTTGCCGTCCACCGCGTGCTTCACGACCTTCACCGTCGTCGGCGTATCGCGGAACGACTGGATGACGTAGGCGCCGTTATCGTAAGTGAACAGGCTCACGCCGGCCGGCGCCTCGATGCGGACGGGCGTGTCGGCCATCAGGTAGGTCTTCACACTGTTCATCACGCCTGGCGGCATACTATACAGGTCGCCGATATTGCTGGGAATGGACAGGATGTAGAGAACGCCCTTCGAATACCGGTTCATCAGCAGCACCGGGAAACCGCGCGCGCCCGCGACGCCGCGGATGATGGGCCACGCGTCGTTCGTGAAATAGTGCAGCTCGGGGAACAGCACGTCGCGCGGCGCCACCTTCGGATCGTCGCGCAGCGATTCGCCGTTGCCGGCGCCATAACCGTTGTAGTAGTCGTTCAGCAGCACCTGGTTCCCCGTCGCGTAGACTTCGACGAGGTCCTGGAAGCCGCGGTCCTTGCGCTTCGGATCCTGCGTCGCCTTGACGAAGCCGGACGTGACGAACACCGCCTTCCCCGCTTCCAGCTGGCGTTTCACCTTGTCGAGGATGTCCGGATCGGCCGCCGATGCCTGGGTGAGCAGGATCGTCTGCGCATCCTGCGGGAAGCGCGCGGTCAGCGCGATCGGGATGCCGACATTGCCCAGGTAGTTGGGCAGGAAGTCTTCCGCCGACGACGAGTTGGCCGGGCGATAGGTCGGGATGCCGGTGGGCTTGCCCAGCTGGTCCAGCACCGCGTCGATCTGTTTCAGCGCGGCGCCGGCGGCGAGGCCCCAGCCCGGCGGCGCCTTCGCGTCCGGGTTCGCGGCCTTCCAGTCGGCCACGATGCGGTCCCAATTGAACGAGGTGTCTTGCCCGGCCCACGGACGCGCGCCCGCTTCGGCCGGCGTGTCCTGCGCGGCCGGGTGCCAGTTGAACAGGGTGATCTCGGGCGCCTTCGCGAGCATGGTGTCCCACAGCTGTTCCGCATAGCGGTCGACGTAGCGGATCGAATACGTGTCGACCCAGCCGCCGCCATTCTTCCCGTCCTTACGGAGGGTCTCGTAGTAGCGGATGATGTTGTACGACTCGTATTGCTGCAGCAGCTGGTCGGTGATGACCGGGTCGCGTGTCTCGGTGCCCGCGTAGATCCCGTCGAACATCTCGGGCTGCTGCGCGAGGTCGAAGCCCAGGCCCTCGAAATGCTCGTACCAGTTCGGGTACTTGATGACGATCTTGACGTTCTTGTTGACGGCGCGCGCCGGATCGATGATCAGGTCCTTCGATACCTTGCGCATGGTGGCGAGGCGGTAGTCCGTCCACGTGCGCTTGCCCTTCGCTTTGATATCGGCGTCCGACTTCGACGTGTAGAACGTGAAGTCGTCGAGGATCACGTGGTCGAAATGGCGCGCCATCAGTGCCATCGCGCGCTTGCACGTGTCGCGGTCCCTGGACGATTCGTAATCGAAGGTCATGAACTGGCCGTTGAATCCGCCCGCGGCCAGCGTGACGCCGCCCGCCACCTCGATGCCCTTGGCCTGGAACTGGCGCTTCACGGCCTCGATCTCGGCGTCGCTGGCGAAGTGGTTGTCGCGGTAGCCCTCGATGTAGACCTTGTCGAATGGGACCTGGCTCATGGCACGCGCGAACTGGTGCTCGAAGACCTGCGGGTCGACGAGGCTTTGCGTGACGTTCACCGGGATGTAGATCGCCGTCTTGAAATGCTTGTAGTGCCCGGCGGCCTGCGCGGGGATGGGCGCCAGCACGGCATTGCCGGCGACAGCAAGGAAGGCCAGCGCGGCGGCGGTCTGGCGGGCGAGCGATTTACGCATGTGTCTCCGGAATTATTTTTATAGCGCTAATGACCGGTATCCTAAGCCAAGGAATGTTGGATGCGCAAGCCAAATGTTCGCGCTAACACGTCAATATACTGTTAGCCGCCTTGTTTAGCATGTTTAGTTGCTAACGCCTGCAACACCACGAGACGGTGTCAAAAGGTAGCGCTCCCAAGACACACATGTTGTATTTCTCACACGCACAATAAGATTTTTTTGGCAGTTATGAAATCGATTGCGTATAACATCGATTTGGTGAACTTACTGCCGAGGTCAGTTGCGACACGCAAACACGTGCGTTCTCTGAAAAAGGCGGTTTTCACTCGGAACACAGGGCCGTGCCCGCTTCCGGCCCAGCGCTCTCCCGGCTGGCCGGTACACGGCGGCGCGGTCCTGGCAACGGTTCGTTTGCTGACCATGTCGGGAAAAAGACACGTTGCGTTGTCACAAAACCGACAACTGAGTAGCAAATAATAAAAATTTTATGGTAGCGTATAACAGTCAGTGTTAGATCTCACATTCACACTGTCTTTGTTAGAGCTTGTTATAACAACACTACCTGATCATCGGGGGAGATAATGAGGAATTTCCAGAAGACCGCGATTGCGGCAGCGGTTGCGCACGTAGCCGTTCTTTCCAGCGCCGCAGCATGGGCACAGACCAGCGCCGACACCACGGCCAACCCAGCCCCTACCGTCGTCCACATCAGCGGCCAGCGCGCGGCACTGCAGTCGGCGCAACAACTCAAGAAGAACGCCGACGAAGTCGTCGATTCGATCGTCGCCGAAGACATCGGCAAGCTGCCGGACCGTTCGGTCACCGAGGTGCTGCAGCGTATCGCCGGCGTCACCATCGACCGCAACATGGCCGGCGACCCGAACCGCCAGTCCGTCGAAGGCTCGGGCGTCTCCGTCCGCGGCCTGACGTACGTGCGTTCGGAAGTCAACGGCCGCGACGCGTTCTCGGCCGGCGGCGGCCGCTCGCTCGGCTTCGCCGACGTGGCACCGGAGCTGATGGCCGGCGTCGACGTCTACAAGAACCCGTCCGCGGAACAGGTCGAAGGCGCCGTCGCGGGTCTCGTGAACCTGCGTACGGCCATGCCGTTCGACTACAAGGGCTTCAAGGGCACCGTGGGCGTGTCGGAATCGTATTCCACGCTGCGCAAGGGCGCCCCGTCCCCGACCGGCACCATCCTGCTGTCGAACCGCTGGAAGTCGGACACGTTCGGCGAATTCGGCGCCCTGGTCGACCTCGCCCATGCGAAGAGCCCGACCCGTTCCGACGGCGTCGGCGTCGACCCCTACTTCCCGCACGTGAACTCGACCGATCCGGCCAAGTACGACCGCTCCAAGACCCAGTGGATCCCGCTGGGCGTCGGCTACCGTTCGCAGGACTTCGAGCGTACCCGCCGCGGCGACTACGCCGCCTTCCAGTGGCGCCCGAACCGCGACTTCACGGCCGCCCTCACCTACTTCAAGACGAAGTACAAGGAAGACCTGGACGAGCACGTCGTCACGTCGTCCGAGGACAAGTGGTACCAGCAGGTCGCGAGTAAGGATTCGGTCTTCGACAGCAACGGCGTGTTCCAGAGCGGTACGATCTCGAACCCGACCTACGGCGGCTCGCCGTTCAACAGCTCGCAACGCATCAACACGCGTGAATCGAGCACCCGCGACACGTCGCTGAACCTGCAATGGCGCGTGACGCCGGACCTGACCTGGACCAACGACTTCCAGCACGTCCATTCGACGACCGAAGGCTTCGACGCCGACGTGTCGACCGGCTTCATCATGCCGAACCAGCAGATGGACATGCGCGGCAACGTCCCGCAGATCACGCTGGGTTCGCCGGCCTACATGGCCGATCCGAACAACTACTACTGGGCCTACACCCAGGAAGCGCTGGACCACGCCACGGCCACCCAGAAGGCGTGGAAGACCGACTTCAAGTACGCGTTCGACCATCCGGTGCTGCGCGACGTCCGCTTCGGCTTCCGCATGGCCAACCGCGACGGCGAGAACCACAAGGCCCAGAAGTTCTACAACTGGCAGGCCATCACGTTCCCGTGGATGGAAGGCTGGCAGATCCCGCACGTCGCCCGCCTGGGTGACCCGCGCTTCGCCGGCGGCGCCTCGCTGCAGAAGATCGACAACTTCTTCGACGGCAAGTACAACATTCCGCCGATGCTGTTCGCCAACGAGTCGGTGGTGCGCGGCTTCCCGGACGAATGGTCCAAGATCCACGCCTACCACGACGTGCTGTGCAAGGAACAGGGTTCGACCTGCGACCCGTGGAAGGCTGCGACCTTCAACGACCCGGCCGCGACCAACACGCAGAGCGAGAAGACCCGCGCCGCCTACACGCAGCTGCGCTTCGGCTTCGACGACCTGAAGTATCCGATCGACGGTAACATCGGCATCCGCTACGTGAAGACGACCGGCGCCGGCAGCGGCTACGTCGCCTACAGCCCGGCCGGCGTCACCATCCCGACCGACGCTCCCGTCACCGGCGTGGACACGCTCATCTACATCAAGCCGTTCGCGGAAGCCCAGTCGTACAACAACTCGTACCACAACTGGCTGCCGAGCCTGAACCTGCGCCTGAAGTACAGCGACGAGCTGCAGTTCCGCTTCGCCGTCGCCAAGGCGATGGCCCGTCCGGACTTCAACCAGCTGCAGGTGCAGACCACGCTGAACTCGGCGCCGAACCAGACGACGATCCGCGATTCGTCCGGCAAGACGACCAATGTCATCTTCAACGGCACCACGCTGACCGGTACCAGCGACGGCAACGCGATGCTGAAGCCGACCACGTCGACCAACGTCGACCTGACCGCGGAATGGTATTTCGCGAAAGCCGGCTCGCTGACCTTCTCGGCCTTCAACAAGGACCTGAAGGACATCATCATCACCCAGGACTACTCGTACAAGGCGACCGACGTCAACGGCAAGCCGCAGACGTTCGTGGTCACGGGTCCGGTCAACGGCGCCAAGGGCTACGCCCGCGGCTTCGAGATCGCGCACCAGCAGTACTACGACTTCGTGCCCGACTGGCTGAAAGGCATCGGTACGCAGGCCAGCTGGACGTACGTCTCGAGCGAGCGCACGCTGAACAAGCCTGTGTTCAACGCCTGGTGCTCGGGTAACGACGCGTCGTCGAACTACAACCTGTCGATCAACGGTTGCGATACCGACGGTCGTGCATTCGGCAAGACCCCGCTGCAGGGCCTGTCGCGTCACACGATCAACTTCGCGGTCATGTACGAGCAGCACGGCCTGTCGATGCGCCTCGCCTACAACTGGCGTTCGCGTTACCTGCTGGGCGTGAACCAGTGGGGCAGCCGCGGCAACAACGGCCTGAACACGAACCCGGCGGCGGATCCGGCGAAGTACCTGATCCCGACGACGAACAACGACCAGGCGTTCGGCCTGCCGCTGTACCAGGCACCGTACGGCCAGCTGGACGGCTCGATCTTCTACGACTTCACGGACAAGTTCCGCGTCGGCCTGGAAGCGACGAACCTGACCAACTCGTACACGCGCCAGATCATGGAGCAGCACGCGGGCAACTTCACGCGCCAGGTCTTCATGAGCGGTCCGCGCTACACCCTGCTGGCACAGTACTCGTTCTGATCCAACGGGAATCCGCATGATTCGATACAATCGCTGATCGATTCCTGCACACCGCCGCCGCGGCCTTCACGGGTCGCGGCGGCGCTTTTTTTTAACAAGGAGCCCTCATGAACATCCAAGGCGAAATGATCATCGGCCGCCAGGCCATGCGCGGCAGCGCCGGCACGCTGCGCGCCTACAACCCGTCCACGCGCGCCGAGATGGAACCGGAATTCGGCGCCGCCAGCATGGACGACCTGGCCGCCGCCTGCCTGCTCGCGGAACAGGCCTTCGACGCCTACCGCGGCCAGCCGCTGGAACTGCGCGCCCGCTTCCTGGAAACCATTGCCGACCGCATCATGGACCTCGGCCCGGCCCTGATCGAGCGCGCCTCGGCCGAATCCGGCCTGCCGACGGCGCGCCTGGAAGGCGAGCGCGCGCGCACCTGCAACCAGCTGCGTCTGTTCGCCAAGGTCGTCCGCGACGGCCACTTCCTCGAAGCGACGCTGGACTCCGCCCTGCCCCAGCGCACGCCGCCGCGTCCCGACCTGCGCATGCGCAAGATCGGCCTCGGCCCCGTCGCCGTGTTCGGCGCGTCGAACTTCCCGCTCGCGTTCTCCGTCGCCGGCGGCGACACCGCGTCGGCGCTGGCGGCCGGCTGCCCCGTCGTCGTGAAGGCGCATAACGCGCACCTGGGCACGTCGGAACTGGTCGGCAAGGCGATCCGCCAGGCCGTCGAGGACTGCGGCATGCCGGATGGGACGTTCTCCATGCTGATCGGCACCGGCTTCGAGATCGGCCTCGCGCTGGTCCAGCACCCCGTCATCAAGGCCGTCGGCTTCACCGGCTCGCGCAATGGCGGCCTCGCGCTCGTCAACGCGGCGCAGGCCCGCAAGGAACCGATCCCGGTCTACGCCGAGATGAGCAGCATCAATCCGTTCTACCTGCTGCCGGGCGCCCTGGCCGCGGGCGGCGCGAAGCTCGCGCAAGGCTTCGTCGATTCGCTCACGATGGGCACCGGCCAGTTCTGCACGAACCCGGGTCTCGTGATCGCCCTCGCCGACCCCGACCTGGACGTGTTCCGCACGGCCGTCACGGAGGCCCTGGCGGCCAAGGGCGCCGGCACGATGCTCACCGCGGGCATCCACCAGGCGTACGTCGACGCGATCGCGCGCCGCTCCGGTCTCGAAGGCGTGGAACTCATCGCCCAGGGCAGCACGGACGGCTGCGGCTGCGCCGCGCAGGCCGCGCTGTACCAGGCGGATGCCGCGACGTTCCTGTCGAACAGCGCGCTGGAAGAAGAAATCTTCGGACCGAGCTCGCTGATCGTCGTGTGCAAGGACGACGCCGAACTGCTGGAAGTGACGCGCCACGTGGAAGGCCAGCTGACGGCCACGATCCACGCCACGGCCGCGGACCGCGACCTGGCCGCGAAGCTGATGCCGACGCTGGAACGCAAGGCCGGCCGCATCCTGTTCAACGGCTTCCCGACCGGCGTCGAAGTGAGCCACTCGATGGTGCACGGCGGCCCGTTCCCGGCCACGTCGGACAGCCGCACCACGTCGGTGGGCGCGACGGCCATCGAGCGTTTCCTGCGTCCGGTGTGCTACCAGGACGTGCCGGCGGAACTCCTGCCGGAAGCGCTGCGCGATGAGAACCCGCTGGGCCTCACGCGCATGGTGGATGGCAAGCTGCAGTAATTACGGCGCCAGCGTCCATTCGACGTTGTCGGCCTGCCCGCCCGCCTGGACCTCGATCCGGTTCGGGCCGGGCTGCAGGCGCACCGGCCAGCGGGCGATGCGGCCCTCGACGGCCCGCTCGCCCAGGTCGACGCCGTTCACCATCAGCCGCGCCGCCGGCTGGTTGCTGTACACCTTGACCTCCACGTCCGCCGCAGTCCGCTTCACGGCGCGCCGCGACGTGATGTACACCATCGGCTTCTTCGACCAGTTGGCCTGGTACCAGTAATACGCGTCCTTGCGCACCTTGCGGTCCATGCTGACGAGGCCCTTGTCGTTGACGCCCCGCGCGTCGCCCTCGTTGCGCCCGGCCGACGCGAAATCGAATCCCGTCCACACATAGCTCGCCCACAGCCACGGCGCCGCCTCGATCTGGCGCCAGGCCGCCTCGTGGTACAGCGCCTGGTACTGCTCCGGGTGCCAGCGGCTGGGCGCCACGGGACGGCGCACCGGGTCTTCCTGGTGCAGCGCGCTGCCGCCGGCGCCGTATTCGCTCAGCGACTGCGGCGTGCGCGGCCGCTTCGCATGGTTGGCCGCCAGGAACGGCGCCAGATCGGAGAATTCCTTGTCGTACCAGCCGAAGTAGACGTTGGACCCGACCGCATCCGTGTGCAGCGCCTGCGGCCCGTCGATGGGCGCGCAGCAGTTCGCGTAAGCGGTGGGCCGGCTCGCGTCCTCCGCATGCACGAGCTTCTGCATCGCGTCGAGCACGCGGCCGCTGACCTCGTCCACCTTGTAGATCTCGTTACCGAGTCCCCACACGAACACGGACGGATGATTGAAATTCTGGCGCACGAGCTCGCGCGCCTGCTGCGCCGCATTGGCCGCGAACGCATCGCTCGCGCCCACTTCCGACGTCAGCGGCAGCTCGGTCCAGACGAGGAAACCCTTGCGGTCCGAGAGCGCGTAACTGTGTTCGTTGTGCTGGTAGTGGGCAAAGCGCAGGCCCGTGACGCCCAGCTCTTCCAGGATGCGGTAGTCGGCGTCGATGTCCGCATCGTCGGCCGCCGTTCCCTTCCCGGGCACGTACGTCAGGTGCACGTTCACGCCGTGCACGCGGTACGGCTTCCCGTTCAGCAGCAGGCCGCGGTCCGGATCGAGCTGCACGGTCCGGATGCCGACGTCGTTGTCCACGCGGTCGAGTAGCGCGTCCGCACGGGCCACCGTCACTTCGCTCGTGTACAGGTAAGGATCCTCGACGCCCTGCCACAGGTGCGGGTTCGCCAGCGCCGCATCCAGCTCGACCGGCACGACGGCGCGCGCGGGCAGCGCGGCGGACCGCTGCGCCGTCGCCACGACCTTGCCGGCCGCATCGCGCAGCCGGGCCGTGACGACGACGTTTTCCGCGCGCGCGCGGTCGTTCGCGACGCGCACACGCCAGTGCGGGCGTTCCGCCCGTGGGGTACTGAAGTACACGCCCGGCCCGCCCGCATCCAGCATGTCGACGTGCACGTCGGCCGTCGTCACGAGCCGCACGCGCCGATACAGGCCGCCGTACAGCGTGTAGTCGCCGCCGAGCGGCGCCACGTCCGGCTGGCGCGTGTTGTCGACGCGGACCAGCAGCGTGTTGGCGCCCGCCCGCAGTTGATCCGTGACGTCGAAGCGGAAGCGCGCGAAGCCGCCTTCGTGGCGGCCGATGCGCGTGCCGTTCAGCCAGACGTCCGTCGACAGCGCGGCGCCGTCGAATTCGAGATACGTGCGCGCCCCTGTTGCAGCCGGTGCGGTGAGCGTGCGCCGGTACCAGCCGGCGCCGCGGTAAGGATTGGGCGACATGCCGTCGTCCGCGTTGAACGTATGGGGCAGCGCGACGGCCGTCCAGCCGCCGGGTGCGCCTTTGGCGAATTCCCAGCCGTCGTCCAGCGCGGTGACGGTACGGGGTGCCGCCTGGACGGAAGCGGCGCAGGAAAGGGCCAGGACGAGTACCCGGCAAACACGAGTCATGGTAGCGTGCATCTAGGGCTCCAGAATGAAAAAAGGGCCCGCGAACGGGCCCTTTCAGGGATGGTGGCGATCAGTGGTTATGGCGCGGCATGTCGTGGCCGACGTCGCGGTACTGCAGGGCCATCTCCATCACGGCGCCGGTATGCAGCTGGCCGACGGTCGCGCGGTAGATCTGCTGCCACGGCGTCTGGTTGCCCGGGATCGGCGGCGGCGCATCCTTGCGGCGCGCTTCCAGTTCCTCGTCCGTGATCAGCACGTTGCAGCTGCCCGTGTTCAGGTCCACGCGCACGCGGTCGCCCGTGCGCAGCAGCGCCAGGTTGCCGCCCGCCGCGCTTTCCGGCGACGCGTTCAGGATCGACGGGCTGTCCGACGTGCCGGACTGGCGACCATCGCCCAGCGTCGGCAGCGCGTTGATGCCCTTCTTGATCAGCGCATCGGGCGGTTGCATGTTCACGACTTCCGCCGAACCGGGCCAGCCCACCGGACCCGAACCGCGGATCACGAGCATCGTGTTCTCGTCGATGCCCAGAGCCGGATCGTTGATGCGGTGGTGGTAATCGTCCGAACCGTCGAACACGACGACCTTGCACTCGAACGCGTTTTCCGAGCCCGGCGTCGACAGGTAGCGCTGGCGGAAGGCGTCCGAGATCACGCTCGTCTTCATGATCGCGAAGTCGAACAGGTTGCCCTTCAGGACCATGAAGCCGGCCTTCTGCTTGAGCGGCTGGTCGAACGGGGTGATCATCTCGCGGTCGATGCTCTCGCGGCCGACGAGGTTCTCGGCCATCGTCTTGCCGGTGACGGTGAGGCGTTTCGAGCGCAGCAGGCCTTTCTGCTCCAGCTCCCACATGATGGCGGGCGTGCCGCCGGCGCGGTGGTAACGCTCGCCGAGGTATTTGCCGGCCGGCTGCATGTTCAGCAGCAGCGGCACGTCGTAGCCGTATTCCATCCAGTCTTCCGGCTTGATCTCGACGCCGGCGTGACGGGCCATCGCGACGATGTGCGGCTGGGCGTTGCTCGAACCGCCGATCGCGGCGTTGACGACGATCGCGTCGATGAACGCGTCGCGCGACAGGATCTGCGACGGACGCAGGTCTTCGAACGCCATGCCGACGATGCGCTTGCCGGTTTCGTACGCCATCTGGCCGCGCTCGCGGTACGGCGCCGGAATGGCCGAGCAGCCCGTCAGCGACATGCCCAGCGCTTCGGCGATGGCATTCATCGTCGAGGCGGTGCCCATCGTGTTGCAGTGGCCGGCCGACGGCGCGGATGCGGTGGCGATGTCGATGAATTTCTTCTCGTCGATCTCGCCCGCGGCCAGGCGGCGGCGGCCCTTCCAGATCGCGGCGCCGGAACCGACCAGTTCACCTTCGAACCAGCCGTCCAGCATCGGTCCGCCGGACAGCACGATCGCGGGGATGTCGACGGTGGCGGCAGCCATCAGCTGGGCCGGCGTCGTCTTGTCGCAGCCGGTCGTCAGCACGACGGCGTCGATCGGGTAGCCGTGCAGGATCTCGACGAGGCCAAGGTAGGCCAGGTTGCGGTCCAGCGCCGCGGTCGGGCGGCGGCAGTTCTCGAAGATCGGGTGCAGCGGGAATTCCATCGGGATGCCGCCGGCATCGCGGATGCCGTCGCGCACGCGCTTGGCCAGGTCCAGGTGGATGCGGTTGCACGGCGAGATGTCGCTGCCGCTCTGGGCGATGCCGATGATCGGCTTGCCCGAACGGAGTTCCTCGGGGGTGATGCCATAGTTCATGAAGCGCTCGAGGTAGAGCGCGGTCATGTCGATGCGCTCTTCGTTGTCGAACCAGTCCTGCGACCGGAAACGCTTCGGTTTGCTGTTCTGTTGTGTCATTCCGTATTACTCCTGCAGCCGCAGCACGTGGTGCGGCAATCCGGCCGTCTCGGCGCGGAAGGTGAACAGCGCGCCCGCGAGCGGCTGCTGGGCCAGTTCCTCGGCCGTCAGGCCCTTGCGCGCCGACGTCGCGTACACGGTGCGCAGGTCGTCGCCGGCAAAGGCCAGTTTCGTGATGTTCGAGCAGGGGAAGCGTACTTCGCCCACCTTGTCGCCTTGCGGATTGCGGCGTTCGATGCGCCAGCCGCGGAACACCGCGATCCACACGTGACCCTCGGCGTCGACCGCCATCCCGTCCGGCCAGCCGCCGTCCGTGATCTCTGCGAACAGGCGCTTGCCCGACAGGCTGCCGTCTTCCGCCAGGTCGAAAGCATACACCCGTTTATCGAGCGTGTCGGTGTGATACAGCGTGCGTCCGTCCGGGCTCACGGCCGGGCCGTTCGTGATGATGTAGCCGTCGTCCATGCGCACGACGTGAGTGCCGTCGAAACGGTACAGGACACCCGACGGCGCTTCTTCCGCATCGTCCATCGAACCGAACCACAGGCGGCCCTGCGCGTCGACGTGGCCGTCGTTGAAGCGGTTGCCCGTCACGTCGGCCTCGACCTTCGCGAACGGGACGAACTCGCCGGTCGCTTCCACGAAGCGGTACAGGCCATCTTCCAGCGACACGACGAGACCGCCGTCCGACGCCCGCACGACGAAGCTCACCTGGCCCGGTGCGTCCCAGCTGCGCTGGTCGGAACCGTCCGCCGCGCAGCGGTGCAGGCGCTTGCCCTTGATGTCGACGAACCAGACCTGCTGGTTCGGGGCATCCCACAGGACGCCCTCGCCCAGGGTCGCGCCGACTTCCCACAGTGGCGTGGGCTGCGTGGCGACGATGCTCATGCGCCGTACCAGCCCGCGTCGACGAAGTACTCGCGGCCGGAGATGTGGCGCGCGTTGTTCGACGCCAGGAACAGCGCCAGCGCGGCCACGTCTTCCATCTCGACGCGCTCGGGAATGCACTGGCCGGCCAGGATGCGCGCTTCTTCGTCCGGGTTGTGCCACAGCGCCTTCTGGCGCGGCGTGACGACGGCGCCCGGGACGACCGTGACGGCGCGGATGCCGTGCGGGCCGAATTCGCGCGCCATGTTGCGGGTCATGCCCTCGATGGCGGCCTTCGCCATCATGTACAGGCCCAGTTGGGTGTGCGGCAGGTGCCAGGAAATCGAACCGAAGTTCAGCAGCACGCCGTACTTGCGCGCCTTCATGCCCGGGATGACGGCCTGCGCGCAGAAGTACTGGTGGCGCAGGTTCACGTTCATGCGGCTTTCCCAGTACGCCGGCGTCACGTTCTCGATGTCGTGGCGGTCGTCGTTGGCCGCGTTGTTCAGCAGGATGTCGACGCCGCCCGCTTCCTCTTCGATGCGGGCGAAGGTCGCCTTCAGCTCGTCGAGGTTGGTCAGGTCGCACTTGATGAACTTCGGCGCGATGCGCGAGTTCGCCAGCGACGTCTCCAGGGAACGCGACGCTTCCTCGGCGATGTCGAGGAAGTAGACGCGGGCGCCCTGGCCGGCGAAGGCCGTGGTCAGCTCGGCGCCGATGCCGCTGCCGCCGCCGGTGATGACGACGCGCTTGCCGGCCAGGTCGGGAAAGGTCGCGTAGACGAATGCTTGGTTTTGTTCAGACATGTAATTCTCGTTATTTGGAAAGCAGGCCGCGTTCGGCCAGGTTGGCGTACAGCGCGCGCACGCCGAAGGTCCACGGTGCGATCTGGTCGCTGCGCTGGACGGTATTGACCAGCGTGCCCAGCGACGGCGTGGAAATGCTCACGCGGTCGCCCGCGTGGTGGGTAAAGCCGCCGCCTTGCGCATCGCGGTCCTTGATCGGCGAGAACATCGTACCGAGGAACAGCATGAAGCCGTCCGGGTATTGGTGGTGCTTGCCGCAGGTCTGGCGCACGAGGTCCAGCGGATCGCGGCTGATTTCGCGCATGAAGCTGGCGCCGGCCAGTTCGAAATTGTCGTCGACGCCTTCGATCAGCATGCGGACTTCCGCGTTGCGCAGGGTGTCGATATCGAAATCGCCGTCGAACAGGCGGATGAACGGGCCGATGGCGCACGAGCCGTTGTTGTCCTTCGCCTTACCGAGCAGCAGCGCGCTGCGGCCTTCGATGTCGCGCAGGTTGACGTCGTTGCCCAGCGTGGCGCCGACGACTTGCGCGCGGCTGTTCACGGCCAGGACGATTTCCGGTTCCGGGTTGTTCCAGTGCGACGACGGGTGCAGGCCGACGGCCGCGCCGTGGCCGACCGCCGACATCGGCTGCGACTTGGTGAACACTTCCGCGTCCGGGCCAATGCCCACTTCCATGTATTGCGACCACAAGCCGCGTGCCGACAGGTCGGCCTTCAGGCGCATGGCAGCTTCGCCGCCCGGTTCCAGTTCCGACAGGTTGGTGCCGATGGTTTCCTGCAGCTGCTGGCGCAGCGCCGTTGCGCGGGCCGGGTCGCCCTTGGCCTGTTCCTCGATCACGCGTTCCAGCAGGCTGACGGCGAACGTGACGCCGCACGCCTTGATCGCCTGCAGGTCGCACGGGGCCAGCAGGCGCACCGCGTTGCCTTCGTCACCGGCCAGCGCGGCCGCGACCAGCGCGTTGACGTCGCCCAGGTCCTCGCCTTCCGCGCCGCGCACGATGGCGACCAGGTCGTCGCGCTCGAGCAGTTCCGACACGGTCGGGGCGTGGCGGGTGATATCGATTACACGACCGTTACGAACGGCGACCACGGCCGGCCCGTTGGTCGGGGAAGAACGCCACACGCGGCCGACCATCAAGGCCTGGTCGAGGTCCTGGGGCAGCGGGTTGGCTTGGATAGCTGTCATGTCTTGTCTCTCTTGGTTATGCCACCGTCAGGGTCGCCTTCTTCAGGTCGACGCTGTTCGGTCCTGCGAAAATGGTGAACGTCCCCGGTTCCACGACGCGTTTCATGTCGCCGTTGTAGAACCACAGGTCGGTCGGTTTGATGTCGAAGGTGACCGTGCGCTTTTCGCCCGGTTCCAGCGTCACGCGCTGGAAGCCCTTCAGTTCGAGCAGCGGACGGGTGACGGAGCTGACGTCGTCGCGGATGTACATCTGCACGACTTCGTCGCCGCGCACGGCGCCCGTGTTCTGCACGTCCACTTGTACCTGGGTCGTGCCGGAGACTCCCATCCGGTCCTTCGTGAGGCGCGGTGCGGAGATGTCGAAGCGGGTGTACGACAGGCCGTAGCCGAACGGGTACAGCGGCGTGGTCACGTCGTCGATGTAGCCGCGGCGGCTGCTCGGCTTGCGGTTGTAGAACATCGGCAGCTGGCCGACGTTGCGCGCGATGGTGACGGGCAGCTTGCCGCCCGGGTTCGCGCGGCCGAAGATCAGGTCGGCGACGGCATGGCCCGTCTCCTGCCCCATATACCAGCATTCCATCAGCGCGTCGGCGCGTTCGGCCAGGTAGTTCACGGACAGCGGACGGCCGTTCAGCAGCAGCACGACGGTCGGCTTGTTCAGCGCGAAGATGGCGCGGGCCAGGTCGTTCTGCTGGGAGACGAGGTCCAGCGACGTGCGGTCGCCCAGGTGGTTGTCGGCCCAGGCCTCACGCGCGGTCTGCTCGTTGTCGCCCAGGACCATCACGATGGTGTCGGCCTTCTTCGCCGCTTCCACCGCATCAAGGATCAGGCGCGCATTGACTTCCGGCTTGGTCCAGACGATTTCGTCCTGGCCCCATACGTGGCCTTCGGTCAGGCGCACGCCTTCCGAATAGTCCAGCGTGAAGCCGCCCGCCTGCGCTTCCTTCTGCAGTGCCTCGTACACGGAGACGACGTGGCGCGGCTTGTCCGAATAGCCGCCGATCGGCGTGTCCTTCGCGTGGGTGCCGACCAGCAGCAGCTTACCGACCTTCTGCGGCGCCAGCGGCAGCAGGCCTTTGTCATTCTTGAGCAGGACGGCGGTGCGCTGGGCGGCCTTGCGCGCGAGGGCGATGGCTTCCGGCGTCGCGGTGCGGGCGGCGGCCTGGTCGGCGTCCGCGTACGGGTTCTCGAACAGGCCCGCGTCGAATTTCCAGCGCAGGATGCGGCGCACGACGGCGTCGAGTTCCTTCGTCGTGATCTTGCCTTCCTTGACCAGTTCGTCCAGCGCGGCGAAGCCGGCGGGGTCCGGCGTCTCGATGTCGACGCCGGCCTTGAATGCGCGCAGGCCGCCTTCCTTCACCGAGCCGACGAGGTGATGGCGGCTGCCCAGTTCCGCGACCGCCATGTAGTCGGACACGGTCAGGCCCTGGAAGCCCCACTCCTTGCGCAGCACGTCCGTCAGCAGCCAGCGGTTGGCGTGCGACGGGACGCCGTCGATCTCGTTATACGACGGCATCACGGCCGCGATCTTGGTTTCCTTGATGATCTTCTCGAACGGCGGGAAGAAGTCTTCGCGCAGCGCGCGTTCGCCCACATTCGCCGGACCGATGTTGGTGCCGGACTCCGGCTGGCCGTGGCCCGTCATGTGCTTCAGCGTGGCGAAGACCTTGTCCTGCGCCAGCGGCAGTGTGTTGCCCGAGAAGCCCAGCACGGCGGCCTTGCCCATCACGCCGCACACGTGCGGGTCTTCGCCATAGGTCTCTTCGATCCGGCCCCAGCGCGGCTCGCGCGCCACGTCGACGACCGGCGCCAGCGCCAGGTTGGCGCCGCGTGCGCGCATTTCCTTCGCGGCGAGCGAGAAGATCTGCTCGACCAGTTGCGGGTCGAACGTGGAGGCCAGGCCGATCGCCTGCGGGAAGCTGGTCGCTTCCGGCGCCACGTAGCCGTGCAGCGATTCCTCGTGCATGAAGACCGGGATGCCCAGGCGCGTGTGCTCCAGCGCCCACTTCTGCACCGCGTTCACGTAGTCCGCCGTTTCCTTCGGACCGCGGTTGCCGACGGCACCGGAGTTGCCGGCGTTGTTGTCCGCGCCGATCTGGCGGTCGGACGGGCGCGCGAACATGCCCATGCCGTGCGGGTGGACTTTTGCCGCCTTCTCGGCGTTGAAGCTCGTGTCGTCGTTCTGGAGGTCTTTCTTCGTCAGCCAGACGCATTGCAGCTGCGCGATCTTTTCGTCGACCGTCATGCGGCCCAGCAGGTCTTCCACGCGCGCCGCGACGGGCGCGTTCGCCTGCTTGTAAACTGGTGCGCCCCCTTTGGCGGCTTTCGCCGCCAGCGCGCCCGGCACGACTGCCATGCCGGCCGCGCCCCCGACGGTGGCCAGAAACTCTCTGCGTTTGATACCCATCGACTTATGTCTCCTGCTTGTTTTTGTAGGTGCCGCCGTGTGGCCGGCGGAGTGTGGTCTGCCTGGCATGCGGTGGATCGAGGTCCAACATCCTAATAACAGAAATGTTACCGCAACCATTCCAGTCTAAACGTCTAATTTGGCGCTTGTCAATGAATTATTGGGAAGATGTCCGGCAGAGGCGACGCAACGGCCTTGGGCCGTGGCGGAATTGGCGGGAAAAGCGGGAAAACTCGATGTTTGCGCGAACAGTTTATGCGTCGCGCGTAGGTCGGCCGCGGCTGGGCGCCGCGGCCGGGAGGATCAGCTGGCGCGCTTGGCGGCGGTGAGCGGCAGCAGTGCCGATGGACGGGTGCGCGGCGCGGCGTCGGACTGGCGGCGTACCAGTTCGAAGTCCATGCGCACCTGTTCCGGCTCCGCCTCCTCGCCTTCGCGCAGCGCGCGCACGCGGCGCACCAGCGACTGCACCGCTTCGCGCGCCATGCCGGCGATCGGCTGGCGCACGGTGGTCAGTTCCGGCCAGATCGTCGTGGCGAGCGCCGTGTCGTCGAAGCCGGTGACGGTCAGGTCGCCTGGCACGTCGAGTCCGAGGCGGTGTGCGACGGCCACGCAGGCGGCCGCCATGTCGTCGTTGCTGGCGAAGATGGCCGTCGGGCGTTCTTCCAGCGCCAGCAGGTGCTCGGCCGCGTCCAGGCCGGAGCGGTACGTGAACATGCCCTGCACGACGAGTTCCTCGGACGCGTCCGCACCCTGCTCCGCGATCGCCGCGCGATAGCCTTCGAGGCGGCGCGCGCTCGCGGTCTGGTTCGGATGGCCGACGACGAAGCCGATGCGGTGGTGGCCCAGGTTGACCAGGTGGCGCGTCATCGCATGCGCCGCTTCGTAGTCGTCGATGCTGACGGCGCCCACGCGGCTGTCCGGCAGGCCGCACGCGACGACGACGGCCGGGATGTTCGCGTCCGCGATGGCGGCGAGCACCTCCTCGCTGTCGCACAGCGGCGGCGGCAGGATGATGCCGTCCAGGCCGTTCTCGACGAGGCGGCGCGTCTGTTCCGCTTCGTGCTCGCCGGCCTCGCATTTTTCCACGAACAGCTGGACGTTGTTCAGGCCCGACTGGCTCAGGAGGCCGACGAGGAACTCGCTCAGGTACGCCGCGCTCGGGTTACTGTACAAGAAGCCGACGCGGATCGGCTTGGAGCCCGCGAGGTTGCGCGCCTCCTGGTTCGGCGTGTAATTCAGCGCCGCCACGGCTTCCGCGACCTTGCGCCGCGTGCTTTCGCGCACGAGTCCCTTGCCGTTCATGACGCGCGAGACCGTCATGGCGGACACGCCCGCGAGCTTGGCGACGTCGGCCATCGTCGGCTGGCCCCGTCGTTCCAGCTCTTCCTGGACGGACTCTGGTTTGGTCTTGGTCATTCTCCCTATTCCCCATCATTTTTTGTTTGCGCTATCTTAGCACTTTCGCCCCGTGCAATGATAGCCATAAACATGACCGTAAACACTCAGAAATCGATTTCCCATTTCCAGAGTTTGCGCTAACATTCCTGCGCCGGACGGGCCGCCGCATCCGGCACCCATATAAATACAACGGAGACTACGATGCAATATTTGCCGCGGCTCGTCCGCGCACGGTTCATGGCGGCGTTCGTCCTGAACGTCGTGCTTGGCCTGGTCGGTACCCACCTCGCCCACGCCGCCGATGAAGACGGCTACGACCTGTGGCTGCGCTACCGCCCTCTTCCCGCCGCCCAGAAGACCGCGCTGGCGGCGGCCGCCACCGGCATCGCGGCGCCGGACGACACCCCGACCGTGCGCGCCGCCGCCGCGGAACTCAAACGCGGCCTCGCCGGCATGCTGGGCCGCGCCCCGGACGCCATCCCCGCGAACGCGAAGGTAAGCGCCGGCACCATCGTCCTCGCCCGCGCCACGCTGCCGGCAGGCCTGGCCGACGCGGATGCCGTGCGCCGCGACCTCGCCAGCGTCGGCAGCGAAGGCTACGTCGTGCGCCGTACGCGCCAGGACGGCGTCCCAGTCACGCTGATCGCGGCGAACTCGGACATCGGCCTCCTGTACGGCAGCTTCGCGTGGCTGCGCCAGCTGCAGCTGGGCACCGCGCCCGACGGCATCGCCCTCGCCGACAAGCCGGCCTTGCCCCTCCGGGTACTGAACCACTGGGACAACCTGGACCGTACCGTGGAGCGAGGCTACGCGGGCGAATCGATCTGGAACTGGTGGGAGCTCCCCAACATCATCGACCCGCGCTACACGGATTACGCGCGCGCCAACGCGTCGCTGGGCATCAACGGCTCGGTCCTCAACAACGTCAACGCGAAGGCCGAGGTGCTGAGCCCCGCGTTCATCGCCAAGGCAGCGGCCATCGCGAACGTGCTGCGCCCGTACGGCATCCGCGTCTATCTCTCCGTGCGCTGGTCGACGCCGCTGGAACTGAAAGAGACGAAGACGGCCGACCCGCTCGATCCCGCCGTCGCCGCCTGGTGGGCGCGCAAGGCGGACGAGATCTACCGCACCATTCCCGATTTCGGCGGCTTCCTGGTCAAGGCCAATTCGGAAGGCCAGCCCGGCCCGCAGGACTATGGCCGCAACCACGCGGACGGCGCCAACATGCTGGCGCGCGCACTCGCGCCGCACAAGGGCATCGTGATGTGGCGCGCCTTCGTCTACAGCCCGCCGGCGCACCCGAACCAGGTCAGTGATCGTGCCGCCCAGGCCTATGACCAGTTCAAGCCGCTTGACGGCAAGTTCGACAAGAACGTGCTCGTGCAGGTGAAGAACGGCGCCATCGACTTCCAGCCGCGCGAACCGGCGCACCCGCTGTTCGGCGCGATGCCGGACACGCCGCTGGTGATGGAATTCCAGGTGACGAAGGAATACCTGGGCTTCGCCACGCACCTCGTCTACCTCGGTTCGCTGTTCCAGGAAACGCTGCGCTTCGACACCCGCGCGGGCAACCAGCCGATGACGGTCGCGCGCGTGCTGGAAGGCGCACAGGATGGCCGCGTGGGCGGCATCGCCGGCGTCGCCAACATCGGATCGAGCCGCAACTGGACGGGCTCCACGTTCGACCAGGCCAACTGGTACGCCTACGGCCGCCTCGCCTGGAATCCGGACCTCGACAGCCGCGCCATCGCACGCGAATGGGCGGGCCAGACGTTCGCGCCGGACGCGCGCGTCGTCGATCCGGTCGTCGCGATGATGATGCGCTCGCGCGAAGCCGTGGTCGACTACATGACGCCCCTCGGCCTGCACCACATGATGGGCACCGGCCACCATTACGGGCCGGCGCCGTGGGTGGACGACCTGGCCCGCGCCGACTGGAATCCCGTCTACTATCACCGCGCGGACAAGGACGGCATCGGCTTCGACCGCACGGCCAAGGGCAGCAATGCCGTGGCCCAGTATGCGCCCGAGGTCGCGCGTCGCTTCGCCGACCCGGCCACGACGCCGCCCGAATTCCTGCTGTGGTTCCACCATCTGCCGTGGGACTACCGCATGCCCGACGGCCGCACCCTGTGGACCGACCTGGTTGCGCACTACGACCACGGCGTGGCCGAAGTGGCCGCGATGCAGGCCGAATGGCAGCGCCTGCGCCCGTTCGTGGATGCGCGGCGCTTCGACGACGTCGCCCAGCGCCTGGCCCAGCAACAGCGCGAGGCCGCATGGTGGCGCGACGCGTGCATCGCTTACTTCCAGCAACAGTCCGGCCTGCCGCTGCCGGCCGGCGTGCGCGCGCCCGCGCAAGCGCTCGATTATTACCGCAAGCAAGCGTTCCCGTTCGCGCCTGGCCACGGCTGAACCGTTTCACCCCACCACGCAAAACAGAAGGATTCAACCATAATGACTACGAGACGAGAGATCATCCAGGCGCTCGCCGGCGCCGCCCTGCTGCCGGCCGCCCTCCCGTTCGCGCGCGCCCAAGGCCCCGCGGGCGAAACGCTGAAGGACGTCGCCGCCCGCAAGGGCATGCGCTTCGGCACCGCCATCAGCGCCGGCCGCAACCAGTTCGGCGACGCCGCCTACCGCGCGCTCGTCGAGCGCGAATGCAACCTGATCGTGCTCGAGAACGAGATGAAATGGCAGGCGCTCGAACCGGCGCCTGGCAGGCCGAACTTCGGCCCGGCCGACGACGTGATCGCCTGGGCGAAGGACAAGGGCATCGCCGTGCGCGGCCACAACCTGTTCTGGCAAACCGAGAAATGGGTGCCGGCGTGGGTCGCCAAGCAGAACTTCGGCCCGCAGCCCGCGAAGGCCGTCGAACAGTTGATGCGCACGCACGTGAGCACCGTGTGCGGCCACTTCGGCAAGAGCATCAGGAGCTGGGACGTCGTCAACGAAGCCGTCGACCCGGCCGACGGCAAGCTGCGCCAGAACGCCCTCACGCGGCCGCTGGGCGCCGCCGAGCAGATCGACCTCGCGTTCCGCCTCGCGAAAGAATATGCCCCGCAGGCGCAGCTGGTCTATAACGACTACATGCGCGGCGACGCCGGCAGCGCCAAGCACCGCGCGGGCGTGCTGGCCCTGCTCGCGGACCTCAAGAAGCGCGGCACCCCGGTCAACGCACTGGGCCTGCAGAGCCATATCGGTTCGTGGGACGAAACGGATAAAGGCCGTTCCGACCTGGTCGAATGGCGCAAGTTCCTCGACGAGGTAACGGGCATGGGCTACGACCTCTTGATCACGGAACTGGACGTGAACGACCGCCGCCTGCCGGCCGACATCGCCAAACGCGACGCCGGCGTTGCCGCCGCCACGCGCGACTACCTGGACGTGACGCTGGCCTACCCGCGCCTGCGCGACATCCTCGTGTGGGGCCTGGCCGACAACGTCAGCTGGCTGCAGACGTGGGACGAGGCGCCGCGCAAGGACAAGCTGCCGATGCGCCCGACGCCGTTCGACGCGCAACTGAAGGCGAAGCCGATGAAGCAGGCGATCATCGACGCCATCAAGGCTGCCCCGGCACGCCAGGGCTGAGCTGCGATACCGATTCGGGTATCGGTCGGTGCACACAAGTGATTGGTGCGCCGACAGATCGGTATTTATACTCGCGCGACGCTCATCAACTCTTAGCCCGCACATGGACTCGAATCGCCGTCGCATCCTCACCGCTTCCCTCGCCGCCGCAGCCGCCGCCGGCGTCCCCTCGCTCGCCTTCGCGGCAAAATCGAAATCCGCTTCAGCGGCCGCGGGGCTCGCGCCGACGCCGCCGATGGGCTGGAACAGCTGGAACTCGTTCGGCCCCACCATCACGGAAGCCCAGGCGCTGGAAAACGCCGACATCATGGTCGCGAAGCTGCTGCCGTTCGGGTACAACGTGTTCACCGTCGACATCCAGTGGTACGAGCCGAACGCGAACAGCTACGAATACCGCAAGGACGCCGAACTGACGATGGACCAGTACGGCCGCCTGCAGCCGGCACCGAACCGCTTCCCGTCCGCCGCGAACGGCGCGGGCTTCAAGAAGCTCGCCGACCAGATCCACGCGCGCGGCATGAAGTTCGGCATCCACCTCATGCGCGGCATCCCGCGCCAGGCCGTGCGCCTGAACACGACTATCCTCGGCACGAGCCTGCGCGCGCAGGACATCGCCGACACGAAGGCGATCTGCGAGTGGAACGGCGACATGTACGGCGTCGACATGACGAAGCCGGGCGCCCAGGAATACTACAACTCCGTGTTCAAGCAGTACGCGGCGTGGGGCGTGGACTTCGTCAAGATGGACGACATGTCGCGCCCGTACGAACGCAACTGGCCCGAGGTCGAAGCGGCGCACAAGGCCATCGCGGCCAGCGGCCGCCCCATCGTCCTGAGCCTGTCGCCGGGCGAGATGGACCTGCGCTGGGCCAACCACGTGCCGCACTATGCGCAGATGTGGCGCATCTCGGACGACTTCTGGGACGAATGGCGCCTCCTCAACGACCAGTTCCAGCGCCTGGAAAACTGGAATCCCGTGATGGGCGCGAACTCGTGGCCCGACGCCGACATGCTGCCGCTGGGCCGCCTCGCCCTCGGCGCGCGCGACACCAAGTTCACGCCGGACGAGCAGCAGACGCTGATGTCGCTGTGGAGCATCGCCCGTTCGCCGCTGATCATGGGCGGCGACCTGCGCCACCTGGATGCGAAGACGCTCGCATTGCTGACGAACCCCGAGGTGCTGGCCGTGAACCAGCGCAGCCGCGACAACCATCCGCACCGCGCGGATGCCGGCACGCGCATCTGGAGCGCACGCTCGGCCGACAAGCGCAACTTGCAGTACCTGGCGCTGTTCAACACGTCCGATGCTCCCACCGAGATCGTGTTCGACCTGTCGCGCCTCGACCTGGGCAACCGCAGCGTCGCCGTGCGCGACCTGTGGGCGCGGCGCGACCAGCCGGCCGTGCGCGGCGCGCTGCGCATCACGCTGGCGCCGCACGCGTCGACCTTGCTGGGCCTCTCGGCCTGAGGTGACAAAGGGTGACCATTCGAGCGGAATAAACTGTCAGAATAGCGTCGATACAAAATTTGGAACATAATGGTCCGGTTCGCGCCGGCCCATCATGTTTCCATCCATCGACCGCATGAGAATACACCCGCTCACCGGGGAGTTTGCGCAGCGCGCAGACGAAACCGCGTTCCTCGTCCACCAACTGCCGCAGACACGGGCGCTGCTCGGCTACACGCTCGTGTTCTGCACCCTGTTCTACCTGGCGTTCTCGCTGTCGGACCTGGCCGCGCTGGGCTATGGTCCGACCTACCTGAAGCTGTGCGCCGCGCGCGCGGTCGTCGCCGCGACGGCCGGCACGTGCGCCTGGCTCGCGTACCACAGGCCGCTGACCCTGCACGCGACGCGCATCGCCGCCAGCGGCGCGGAAACCGTGGCGCTCGCGTGCTTCACGTTCATCGCGGTACAGCGTCCGGACGAGTTCCACTGGCACGCGATGTCGCTCGCGATCATGCTCATCGTGATCTACCTGTACATCCCGAACAGCTTCGCCAACGCGCTCGTGCTGGCATCCGCCGCCACCGCCGTCTTTCTCGTGCTGACGTTGAAGTACGGCCGGCTGACGGCGGCCGACGGCGTCACGATGGTCATGCTGCTCGTGCTGGCGAACGCGTTCGGGGCGCTCGCGGCGCGGCGCTTCAACCAGGTATCGCGCGAGGAATACCAGGCGCGCGTGGCGCTGCAGCACACTGCCGCGCGCGACCACCTCACCGGCTGCTACAACCGGCGCTACCTGCACGAGACCCTGATGCGCCCCGGCCACGTGCGCACGCCCGACCGCGGCGGTCTGCTGACGGTGGTCCTGTGCGACATCGATCACTTCAAGCGCATCAACGACACCTACGGCCACGCCAGCGGCGACGCCGTGCTGCGCAGCTTCGCGGAGCTGCTGCGGCACATGACGCGCGACGGCGTCGACAGCGTCGTGCGCTATGGGGGCGAGGAATTCCTGGCGATCCTGCCGGGCACGGACCTCGACGGCGGCATCCACCTGGCCGAACGGCTGCGCACACGCTTCGCCGACACGAGCGTCATGACCGACGACGGCAAGGAGCGCATGCGCACGACCGCGAGTTTCGGCGTCGCCTGCGCCGACCCCGCGGCCGATGGCGGGCACCACGTGCTGCGCGACCTCATCGCCGTGGCGGACAAGCTGATGTACGACGCCAAGCGCGGTGGCCGCGACCGCGTCCACGCATGCTGCGCCTGCAGCAATCCCCCTGCAGGGCTGCGCCGCGCCTAGTCGCGCACCTTGCCCCGCAACGCCTTCACCTGGCTGCGGCCCGCCTTGGATTCGAGCCGGCGCCGTTGCGACCCCAGCGTGGGCCGCGTGGGCCGGCGCACGAGCGGCACCGCGGCGGCCGCGTCGACGAGCGCCTGCAGCCGCGCCAGCGCGTCCGCGCGGTTGCGCTCCAGGCTGCGCGCGGACTGCGCCTTGATGACGACGACGCCGTCGCGCGTGATGCGCGCGTCCGGCAGCGCGCGCAGGCGCTCCTTCACGTCCGAAGGCAGCGAGGACGCGCCGATGTCGAAGCGCGCCTGCACGGCATTCGACACCTTGTTGACGTTCTGCCCGCCCGGCCCCTGCGCACGGATCGCGCTGAACTCGACCTCGTCCGGATCGATGGCGACGGGCGGGCGCACGGGCGTCAGCGGACCTGGGCGCCCAGGATCGCGCCGCCCGCCGTGCCGTACACGAACGGCCCGTTCAGCGACGAGCCGTCGGCGTACGTCGTCGGCGTCTGCTGCGTCCAGCTGGACAGGTTGAACGTCGCATTCGTCTTGAAGCTGTACTGCGGCGCCGACGGATACGGCGACGGCTGCGCCACTTGCGCGCTCAGGCGGTAGACCTGCACGCCGCTGTTGATGTCCAGCGTCTTCTTCGCGGCACACTGCGCCGGTGTGCGCGCGAGCTTCGTGAAGTAGGCGGAGTTCTGCGGCGCGTACGGCGCCGTCGTGTTCTCGGAATTGTACGGATTGGCGACCAGTTGCGCCTTGACGCCGCCGCGCGGCCCGGACACCAGCACGGCCGTCTCCTCGTCGACGCCGATGCCCAGCACCTGGTCGAACCGTTCCACGCCGCCGGGGCAGCCGTCGCCGATGCGGGAGACGAAGCCGACCAGGCGGCCCAGGCGGTCGCGCGTATTGAAATGGTCGTCGGTGATCGTCTTTTCCAGGCCGGGGATGCCGATGAAGCTCCCCGTCTGGATGAATTTGCCGGACGACGTGTTGAGCGGGTCGATCGTCATGTAGCGGTTGAACGGATTCGCGAGCGCCTCGTCCGACGTCACGGTATCGTTCAACGCGACGAACGCATACTGGCCCAGCATCGCATTGCCGGCGCTCGTGCCGCCGATAGGGATGCCCGCGTCGACGGCTCGCTGCAGCGCGGCCGCCAGCGGCGTGCTTTGCCAGTACTGGTAGTAATCCGCCTGGTCGCCCCCGGCGATGAAGATGGCGCTCGCTTTCGAGATCACCTCCAGCACGAACGGATCGGCGGCCGCGGTGCGGCTCGGGATCACGAGCGTCTCGACGGAGGTCACGCCCAGATCGAGGCCGCCGACCATCTCGTAATTGCGGCTCGTCGTCGTATCGACCGTGCCGAGGCGGCTGTAGACATACGGGTTGTACGCATCGCTGCCGGTCGCACGGAGGATGACGAAGCGGCCGCCGGTGGCCTTCGTGATGCCTGCCTGCGCGATCATCCAGCGGAACGCCTCGGCGACGTCGTAGCCGCCACCCATCAGCACGACGGACGGCGTACAGGCCGTCTGCCAGCACGACACCGGTTTTGCACGCACGGGCGTGGCCGGGTTGCCCACGTAGCTGTACGAGTATTTGGGACCGGCGTGCGCCGCGTCGGCGGCGAGCAGCGGCGCGATGGCGAGCAAAGAGCGGGCGAGCAATGCAGGGGCGGCCTTGGATTTCAGCGTGGAAGTCATGTGGGCTCCAATGGGCGGTGGGTTCGGGACGGCTGGCGTTGGCAGGCTCAGCATATTATCTTTTTTGCACCGTCGGAACCAGCTTCGCAAAGGAATTGCCGGATTTTCAGCATTTGCACCACACGCGGGCGGCGTGTATCGTCATGCCTGACCAATGAACCGCCCCGAAAGAACCACACGATGAGCTTCGACCTGATGGTGTTCGCCCCCGACGCCGCTCCGGCCAAACGGCCCGCCTTCCTCGACTGGTACGAGCAACAGACAGAATGGACGGAGGACCACGGCTACGACGACCCGCGCGTGGCCACGCCCGCCCTGCAAGCCTTTTACGCGGCGCTCGCGGCCGAGTTTCCGCCCGCGCCGGCCGGCGTCGAGGAACCCGAAACCGGCACCGACTACACCATCGGCCGCACACTCCTCTACATGTCGTTCCTCGACTGGGACCGCATCGACGCGGCCTGGGAAGCCGTGCACCGCCTGGCGGCCAAGCACGAACTGGGCTTCTTCGACGTCAGTTCCGACCTCGCCGAAGTCTGGCTGCCCGACCGCAAGGGCGGGCTGCGCGTCGCCCACTCCGATTGATGAAGCGGGAAGATACTCCGTCATGCCCGCGCACGCGGGAATCCATGCCGAGTATGCTTGCCACGTTCTTCATTTCCACCTCGTTGGTCACAAAGAGTCGACTTCAAGCAGTCAGCATGGGTTCCCGCTTTCGCGGGAACGACCGTCTGAGCTAGTTCGTCGGCACGGACCCGACGCGCGGGCTTTCCTGCGGGCCGAGATAGCTCGGCTTCAGCCCGCCCGCATCGATCACGACGCGCTGCAGCACGAGTCCCGGATCGAGCGCCCAGAACTTCAGCGTATGGCGTCCCGCCGCCTTCACGTCGTGCGCCGTCGTGAACTGCGCGACGCCGTCCGTGACGATCTTCTCCCAATGCTGCAGCGATGCGTCCGCATGCACGTCGACGATGCGCGGCGCTTCGTCGTCGATGGAGACGGCATAGCGGAAGCCCGGTCCCGGCCGGAATTTCAAGGTGGGGGCCAGCGTCGCCTGCACGTTCACCTTGCCCGGCTCGAACAGGTAGACGTCGTACTCCAGCCGCATGCCGTCCGCCGGCGCCAGCGCGGGCGCGTCCACCGGCAGGGTCGTCATGCCGGACAGCGTGCGGCCCAGGCCCGGCACGCGCAGCCATTCGCGCCCGGCAGGGGCCAGCGCGCGGCTGTAGTGTTCCGCCTCGATGGCGACCGTGCCGCCCGTCTCCACGAAACCGGCGACCTGCGTGCCGCGCTGGTCCGCGTGGCGCAGGGGGACTTCCACGGCGGCCTGCCGGCCATCCGGACCGCTCACCAGCACGCGGCCGGACGTGGCGCCGGCCGGCACCTGGTCCCAGCGCACGTCGACGGCGATCCGCTTCGACTTGTCCGTCGTGCCGGTCGATTCACTCAATGCGATCCACGGCTGCTCGGCACGCGCGGTCCAGGCCACCGGCGCGGCGCCGCGGTCGAACACCTCGATGTAGCGGTTCGATTTGTCGAACGGGTCGAACGCGGGCAGGCGCAGGTCCTTCGCCGCCGGCCAGGCGGCCTCGCTGCCCTCCACCGCCACGCCCAGCGCCGGCGCGGCCGGCAGCGCGATCTCGCGCACCTCGGGCATGATGTTGGTCGCGGGATCGCGCCAGCTCGTGTAGCCGATGTGCGTCTGCGCCATCAGGTGGTTCCACTTGCCGCCATTGATCGTGTGGTACTCGCGCGAGATCGCGGCGTCCTGCGCGAACAGGTCGCGCGCCCGGGCGGCAAGGTCGTTCGTGTCGGCGCGGCCCTGCTGCGCGTGGAGGCGGTTCGCCTGCACCGTCGCATACAGTTCGCCCAGCGTGCCCGATGCGCGCACGGGATGCTCGACGAGCTGGAAGAACGCGTCCTTCTGCGCCGGCGCCAGCTTCGCCTTCACCCGCTCGACGCGCGCGGCGAGGTCGCGCCAGTCGGCGACGATGCGCTCGGACTCGCGGTAGTTGGTCGCGCTGTACGTGCCCGGCTCCAACTGCTCCGGCCGGCGACGGCCGTTGTAGCGGGCGTACGTCGCGACGATGTCGGCGATTTCCGCCGCGTTCTCTGAGCCGAACTCGCGCGTCGCCCACAGCTTCAGGTACTCCGGCAGGCGCGATGCGGGCCACGCGGCCGGGTTCCACGCATAGGTGAGGAAGAATTCCGTCGGCACTTCCATCGGCTTGAGGTCGCCCACGTTCACGACCCACAGCCGGTCCGCGCCGAGGCGCCAGGCGAGGTGCATCTGTTCCCACACCTTCGGCAGCGGCGTCACGTTGATCCACTTGTACGAGCGCGGGCCGCCCACGTAATCGAAGTGGTAGTAGATGCCGGCGCCGCCGCTGCGCTTGCGTTCCTCGGCGGTCGGCAGGCGGCGGATATTGCCCCAGTTGTCGTCGCACCAGAGCAGCGTGACGTCGTCGGGCACGCGCATGCCCTTCTCGTAATACTCCTGCACTTCCTTGTACAGGGCCCACACCTGCGGCACCTGCGGCAGCGGTTTGCCGGTCGTCTGCGCGATCATCGCGCGCTGGTCGGCCACGATCCGCTGCAGCAGCGCGACGTTCGATTCCTCCGACATCGGCTCGTCGCCGTCGCCGCGCATGCCGAGGGTGATGACCTTGTCGTAGTCCTTCGCGCGGTCCAGCCCCTGCTGCCAGAACTCGCGCAGCACCTGTTCGTTGCGGCTGTAGTCCCACGGACCCTTGCCGTACTTTTTCCACTCCGCGTGGGCGCGCATCAGCGGTTCGTGGTGCGACGTGCCCATCACGATGCCCATCTCGTCGGCCAGCGGACCGTTCTCCGGATCGTCGTCGTAGAACGCATTACCCCACATGGCGGGCCACAGGTAGTTGCCGCGCATGCGCAGGATCAGCTCGAACAACCTGCCATAGAACTTGTGGTTGAAGCCGCCGAATTTTTCCTTGGCCCAGCCGGACAAGGCGGGCGCCTCGTCGTTCAGGAAGATGCCGCGGTAGCGCACGACGGGCGCGTCGGCCACGCGCGTGCCGGCCGCCACGGCGAGCACGTCGTGCTTCGCGGGCGCCACGTCGGCCCACCAGTTCCACGGCGAGACGCCGATCTGCTCGGACACCGTGTACAGCCCGAAGATCGTGCCGCGCCGGTCGCTGCCCGCGACGACGAGTGCGCGCGCCACGCCCGGCAGCGGATTGCGCACCGTCTGCACCAGATAGCCTTCCCATTTCCCGCGCACGGCCTTCGCATCGATCTTGTTCTCGCGCGCGAGGCGGTCGATCAGCGCGCTTTGGCCGAGCGTGCCGACGATGACGACGTCCGACCCCTTCGCCACGGCACCGGCCGACGCCAGCAGCGCGGGCCGGATGCCGGACACGCGTTCGATGTCCGCCTGCAGGTCGGCCGCCGCCCGGCGCACGCCCTTGAATTCGTTCGGGTCGACGACGATGCGCGCGGCCTGGCCGGATCGCGCGAGTACGACGGCATCCTTGCCGGCTTCGAACGCGACGAAGGGGCGCTCTCCCAGCGCCCATGCCGGCTGTGCGGCCGCGAGCGCCAGCATGGCGGCTGCGACGAGTGATCTCATAAGTCTCCTGATGTTTTTATAGGTGGTTTCAGCGCGCGATGCGGCACGTCTTGAGCTGCTCCAGCGGCACCGCGTCCGCCATCGCCTTGTAGCCGGCGGTGGACGGATGCAGGCCGTCGTTGTCCAGGGTCTTCAACAGGTGGTCCGGATGCGCCGGATCGCGCAGCGCCGCATCGAAGTCGACGACGCCGTCGACGACGCCCGCGGTACGGATCCACTGGTTGTAGGCGAGGCGGTCGGCCTCGTTGTCCGGACCCGGCGCGTAGTAGCCGCTGCCGCCGTACGGGGTGATCGTGGCGCCCAGCACGCACACGCCCTGCAGGTGGGCGCGCGCGACGATCTGGCGGTAGGCCTGTTTCAGGTCGTCCAGCAGGGCCGCGCGCGCCGCCGGCGTGTCTTCCTTGTTCCGGTGCTGCACGCCGAAGTCGTTCACACCGATCATGACGATGGCGTGCGTGACGCCGGGCCGCGCCAGCACGTCGCGATCGAAGCGGGACACGAGGTTCGGGCCCAGCCCGTCGCGCAGCATGCGGCCGCCGCCGATGCCCGCGTTGACGACGCCGACGTTCGTCATTCCCGCGGCGCGCAGGCGGGTCGCGAGGCCGTCCGTCCAGCGCGCATAGGTATCCGGATTCACGCCGTAGCCGTCCGTGATCGAGTCGCCGATCGCGACGACGGTGTGCGCCCCGGCGCGGGCCGGCACTTCCACGCCCGTGATCTGGTACCAGCGCGTGAAGGTGTCGGCCTGCGGCCAGCTCGCGGCCTGGACCTGGTTGCCGGGCACGCGGAAGCTCGTCGCCCGGGCGCCCGGGTGGCCCGTCTGGCGCGCGGGCGCCTGGGCGAAATGCAGCGAGATGGCGAGGTCGGCGCCCGCCGCATGCGGCAGGTCGATCGGGTCGCTCACGTATTCCGCGCCGGCGGGAATCGTGACGGACGCGGCGCCGCCGAAACGCAGCGGGCGCAGGCTGGCGCCGTCGACGTCGGCCTTGCCGGGCGCGCGCGCCAGCGCGACGCTGCCGGCGTCGATCACGAGCGGCGTCGTGCCGAACGCATTGGTGAGCTTCACGCGCAGCTGGTCGCCGCTCAGCGACACCCGCACGATCTGGCGCAGGCTGGCGTCCTGCCACTGCGCGGCGGGCAGTTCGTTCTGGCCTTCCGGCACGAGTTGGGCGCTCCCCCACGAGGCGACCCAGTGTTCGCCGGCGGGGGTTTGGACGGCGATGGCGGCACAGCCGCCGAGGGAGAGACACAGGAGGCTGGCTGCCAGAATCGATTGACGGGACATCGTTATTCCTTCACACTGGGCAAATGGTTGCGCTACCATTCTAGTTTAGATCAATGTTACGGGCAACGAGATATATTTTTTTCGTATGCCCGACATCACCAGGAGACCCATACAATGCCCCTCATCCAGCGCGCCGCCAGCCCGATCATCACCGAAATGCAGGTGATCCCCGTGGCCGGCCGCGACAGCATGCTGCTGAACCTGTGCGGCGCCCACGCGCCCTACTTCACCCGTATCCTCGTCCTGCTGAAGGACAGCGCCGGCAACACCGGCATGGGCGAGGTGCCCGGCTCGAATGGCATCCTGCGCGCGCTGGAGCGGCTCGTGCCGCTCGTGACGGGCACCGAAGTGGCGCGCTACAACCGCACCCTGAACGTGCTGCGCGCGGCGATTTCCGGCGTGAGCCACCAGGTGACGTCGAGCGCCGAGGAAGCCGTCATGAAGCAGCCGCACGAGATCAACCTGCGCCTGGAGAACGTGGTGACGGCCGTGGAGGCGGCGTTGCTGGACCTGCTGGGCCAGCACCTCGCGGTGCCGCTGTGCGAACTGCTCGGCGACGGCCAGCAGCGCACGCATGTGACGATGCTCGCGTACCTGTTCTACATCGGCGACCGCACGCAGACGGATCTGCCGTACGACGGCGACGCCGCCAAGGACGGCTGGTACAAGGTGCGCGACGAAGAAGCGTTGAGCCCCGAGCAGATCGCCGACCTGGCGTCCGCCGCCGTCGACAAATACGGCTTCCGCGACTTCAAGCTGAAAGGCGGCGTGATGCGGCCGGAAGACGAGATCGCGGCGGTGGCCGCCATCAAGCGGCGCTTCCCGGATGCGCGCGCGACGCTGGACCCGAACGGCGCCTGGTCGCTGGCGGAAGCGATCGCCGCGTGCAAGGGCCAGGGCCACGTGCTGTCGTATGCGGAAGACCCGTGCGGTCCGGAGGGCGGTTATTCCGGGCGCGAGATCATGGCCGAATTCAAGCGCGCCACGGGCATCCGCACGGCGACGAACATGGTCGCGACGGACTGGCGCCAGATGGCGCACTCGCACCTGCTGGGCGCCGTCGACATCCCGCTGGCCGACCCGCACTTCTGGACCATGCAGGGTTCCGTGCGCCTCGCGCAGCTGTGCCACGACTGGGGACTGACCTGGGGCTCGCACTCGAACAACCACTTCGACGTGTCGCTCGCGATGTTCACGCACTGCGCCGCCGCGGCGCCGGGCGACATCACGGCCATCGACACGCACTGGATCTGGCAGGAAGGCCGCGAGCGCCTGACGACGGAACCGTTGCAGATCGTGGGCGGCCAGGTCGCGGTGCCGGATGCGCCGGGCCTGGGCATCCAGCCCGACATGGAACGCATCCTCGCCGCGCACGAGTTGTACAAGAAGGTCGCCGGCGGCGCGCGCGACGACGCGATGGCCATGCGCTACCTCGTGCCCGGCTGGCAGTACGACCCGAAGAAGCCGAGCTACGCGCGCTGACGTCGTCGTTCCCGCGAAAGCGGGAACCCATGCTGACTGCTCGAAGTCGATTCTTCGTAGCCAACGAGGCGGAAATGAAGAACGTAGTTGGCATACCCGGCATGGATTCTCGCCTGCGCGGGAAAGACGTTGCGCGGTGTCACGCGGCCTGCGCGCCCGGCACCTCGCACTGCAGGAATTTGTCGAACTCCGCCAGCGCCATCGGCCGCGCGAACAGATAGCCCTGCGCTTCGTCGCAGCGGCAGCCGCGCAGCATCTCCATCATCTCTTCCGTCTCGATGCCTTCCGCGACCACGGTCAGGCCGAGCGCGTGCGCCATGTGGACCAGCGCCGCGACGAATTCGTCGCCGTTGGGGCACTCGTCGAGGAAGAACGAGCGGTCCAGTTTCAGCACGTCGACGGGAAAGCGCTTCAGGTACGACAGGCTCGAATAGCCGGTACCGAAATCGTCCAGCGCCAGCTTCACGCCCAGGCGCTTGAGGCGGTGGAGCACGTCGACGGACTGGTCGATGTCGTCGATCAGCGCGCTCTCCGTCAGCTCCAGTTCCAGTGCGGACGGCGCAAAACCGGATTCGCGCAATGCCTGTTCGACGTCGGCCACGAGCTCCGCCGACCGCAGCTGGCGCGCCGACACGTTCACCGACACGCGCAACTGCGTGCCGTATTGGTCGGACAGGCGCTTGCCGACACGGCAGGCCTCGCGCAGCGCCCAGCGGCCGATCGCCTCGATATGGCCGCGCTCTTCCGCGATCGGGATGAATTCGAGCGGCGACACCTGCCCCAGTTCGGGATGCTTCCAGCGCAGCAGGACTTCCACGCCGCGCAGGCGCCACGTGCGCACGTCGATGCGCGGCTGGTAATACAGTTCGAACTGGCCCAGCTCCAGCGCGCGCCGCAGCGCCGCCTCCACCTGCAGGCGGCGGCGCGCTTCCACGCTCATCTCCGGCTCGAAGAACTGGTACGAGCTCGCGCCCAGCGCCTTCGCCTTGTACATCGCCGTGTCCGCGTTCTGGAACAGCAGCTCCGGCGTGGCGCCGTCCTGGCCCGACAGGCTGATGCCGATAGCCGCGCCCACGCACATCTCCAGCCCGTCGATGTGGAAGGGATTGGTGAGGGTCTCCAGCAGCCGCTGCGCGATGCCGGCGGCGGCGCCGCGGCCCGCGCAATGGGCCGCCACGACGAATTCGTCGCCGCCCAGGCGCGCCACGACGTCGCCCGGACGCAGGCACGATTGCAGGCGCAGGCCCACCTGGCGCAGCAGATGGTCGCCGGCCGCGTGGCCCAATGAATCGTTGACTTCCTTGAAGCGGTTCAGGTCGATGAACAGGACGGTGGTTTCCGCCTGGCCGCGCGCCTGGCCCAGCATCGACCGCAGATGGCCGTTCAGCCACGCGCGGTTGGGCAGGCCCGTGAGGTCGTCGCGCGTGGCCAGCTGCTCCAGCCGCTCCTCGGCGCGCTTGCGGTCGGTGATGTCGTGGAAGAAAACCGACAGTCCCTCCTCGTGCGCATACACGCGCACGCTGAGCCACACGCCTTCCGGTTCGTAGAATGTCTCGAACGCCGCGTTCGAGCGCGTCGCCATCGCCCGCCGGTAGATGACGCCGGTCTCGGTGCCGTCCAGGTCGTTCGCGAGGTCCCACAACACCCTGCCGCCCGAGGTGCCGGGCTCGACCCCGGCGAACACCTCGGCCAGCGTGTTGGCGTACGTGATCTCCCAGTTGCGGTTCACCGAGAAGAAGCCGTCCTCGATGCTTTCCAGGATCGTGCGCAAGCGCGCATGCGCATCCTCGACGCGGTGCAACATCTCCCTTTCGCGCGTGATGTCGCGCGACACGAGGACGGCGCCGAACACGGTGCCCGTGACCGGATCCGTCACTTTGCGCACCTTGGAGCCAAGCTCGACGTAATGACCGTCGCGGTGCCGCTTGCGCACCGCGACCACGTCGGCGATGTCTTCACCGGCGAGGATGCGCGCGAGCGCGGCGCCGGCCGCCGCCTGGTCGTCCGGATGGAGGAACTCGAGGACGCTGCGCCCCACCATCTGCGCCGCGTCCCAGCCCACGACAGTCGTGTATGACGGCGACACGTGGATGTAGCGCCCATCCACGCCGCAGTGCGCGATCAGGTCCATGCTGTGGTCGGCGATGAGGCGGTGCTCCGCCTCGCTGCGCAAGGCGCGGTCGAGCGTGGCCCTGTGCGCGGTGACGTCGGCGAAGGTGCCGGACCATCCCGCGCAGCGGCCGTCCGCATCCACGGTCGGCAGCCCGGACACGACGACCCGGCGCAGGCGGCCATCCATGCCGCGGAGCTCGACTTCATGGCCGAACGCCACGTGCCCGGCCAGCGCATGCGCGACATCGTCCGCCGCCTGGCGGTCCACGACGTACGAACCCACCCAGTCCTGCAG
Source organism: Massilia orientalis (assembly GCF_030411975.2). Classification (NCBI taxonomy): domain Bacteria; kingdom Pseudomonadati; phylum Pseudomonadota; class Betaproteobacteria; order Burkholderiales; family Oxalobacteraceae; genus Massilia; species Massilia orientalis. The sequence continues at coordinate 433,344 of NZ_JASNRB020000003.1, forward strand.
GCGCGTCGCGACGGCGAACGGCGGCAGCGCGCCGGCGCCGTGGTCGACGACCGACGTGCAGACGCCGTCCGTATCCGTGGTCCAGATGCTCGCGATAAACGTTGTGGGGTGTGGCATGGGGATTCTGAAAAGGTGGGAAACAGCATCCTGAGCAGTCATTATGCGACATGACTATTGGCGTAGCACAAGGCCCACGCAAAAACAGCTTGGAGATGTTGCCCCACAACAACTCAGAAGGGCGATGCAGCACGGCGCCGGCGGCGATGCCGGCACCGCGTGAGGAGAACTACTGGCGCAGCAGCGTACGCAGGGTGCGCGACAGGTCCTCGGCCGAGAACTTGGCGACGTAGGCGTCGGCGCGGACATTCTTGACGTGTTCCTCGTTCGTCGTGCCGGACAGCGACGAGTGGATCACGACCGGCATGTTGCCGAAGCGCGCGTTCGACTTGATGTTGCGCGTCAGGGTGAAGCCATCCATTTCCGGCATCTCGAGGTCGGTCAGCACGAGGGCGACCTTGTCGTGCACGGTCTTGCCTTCGGCTTCCGCCGCGGCCGCGATGTGGTTCAGCTGTTCCCAGCATTCCTTGCCGCTCTTCGTCATCACGAATGGCAGGCCCATCGCGTCCAGGCCCTGCTCGATCAGCGCGCGCGCGACGACGGAATCGTCCGCGGCCAGGATCACGGCGCCCGGCTTCAGCTTCATCTTGGCGCCGACGGCCTGTTCGATGTTCTCGGTCTGCGCTTCCGGATTCAGGTTGCGCAGGATCGTCTCGACGTCGAGCACCTGGGCCAGGCGGGCCGGCTGGCCGTCCACCGGTTCGAGGCGCGCGATGCTCGTGACCATGCCGCTGCCGGCGCTCTTTTCGGCCGACATCACCTGCGTCCAGTCGAGGCGCACGATTTCTTCCACGCTCTCGACGGCAAACGCCTGCGTGGTGCGCGCGAATTCCGTCACCAGCATGATGTTCAGGCCGGTCTTGGGCGTGACGCCGGCAATGCCCGGCAGGTCGAGGACCTGGATGATCTGGCCTCGCAGGTTGACCACGCCCAGGACGTGGTCGGGCGCGCCGGCCACCTTGGTGATCGTCGGCATGGCGACGATCTCGCGGATCTTGAAGACGTTAATGCCGAACAGCTCGCTGTGCTCCCCGCTGGCGTCGCCGCCGAGACGGAAAAGCAAAAGCTCGAATTTGTTCGTGCCCGTAAGGTTGCTGCGCTCGTCGACTTCCTGCTGAACCGATTTCATGTCCCATCCCGAAAAAGTTGATTCTTTTGGGAAATTCTAGACGCGAACTGCGTGTCGGTGTAAAGACCAGCAAGAATCTCTGTCACTTTTCGGCGATTTCGCACCAAAAAACCACACACATTTGATGAAATCGTAACGGCTGATCACGCTGTCGAGGCCTGCGCATCCACCTCGCGCAGCGCCTGCCGCGCCATCTCGAGAATGCCTTCGAACGACTTCGCGGCGGCGATGAAGCGGCCGTTGTGGCAGAAACCGGCATCCGCCACGCCGGTGACGGCGGCCAGGTCGGCATCGCGCAGGCCCGCCCAGGCGGCCGGGAGGTCGGCGCGCGCGTCGAAGCTCTCGGCGCTGACGGGCACCGTGTGGATCATGTGGCGCTGCTCGGCCAGGCTGTAGCTGACGACGAACAGCACTTTCGGCATCTCCTTGCGCACGATGGCCGTCCACGGCAGCGCGGCATTTTTCAGATACAGCACGCGGCCGCCTTCGAGCACCTCGGCATGCCGCACCTGCTCCACGGCGAGCTGCGCACCGACGCGGTACTTGACCGCATTGATCATCAGGTCCGTGAGCAGGCCCAGCACGCGCCGGAACTGCTCGTCGCGGTAGGCCTCGGCCGCCGGGCCATAGCCGAGCCGTTGCTCGTCGAGCCAGTTCGGGTTGAAGCCGGAGACGATCGCGGACAGGCCATAGCTGCCCGGCGCGTTGCGGGCCGCGCCCACGTCGGACAGGTCGAGGTATTGCACGACGTCCGCATCGATCGCGTACGCCATCTGCTGGGCGCCCTCCTCCGACAATCGGTGGCCCGCGTGCCGTTCGGCCAGCAGCGCCACGCAGCGCGCGCCGTATTCGCGCCACACGAGGCCGGCGCTGGCATACGGTACGCCGCTCATGCGGGCGCCGTCGAAGCCCTTCTGGTGGTGGTCGAAGCGGCCCGCGGCCGGGTTCCACTCGCCGCCCACGTCGATGGCGACGTCGGCCCGCGCGATGATCGCGGGGTCGCGCGTGCGCACGAGCTCCGCGCCGGGATACAACAACAGCAGCACGGCCACCGCCCATGCATCGTCCGCGTGGAATTTACCGCTGTGGGTCACGATCAACATACTGGCTCCAGTCTGAATGCATACCCGGATGATACCGGCTTTGGCCGCAAGGCCGGGCACGGGTATCATGCTTTGTATTCCCATCCGCATCGAGACGACCCCATGGCGATCCGCTTTCCGACCCTGCCCCTCGCTTTCGTACTGAGCCTCGGCCTGGCGCCGGCCGCCGCGCGCGCGGACGCGCAGGCACCCGCGGGCAGCGCGAAGGGGTCGCTCGTCATCGCGGGCGGCGCGCTGCGGGCCGACAACGCCCCCGTGTGGAAGAAGATCGTCGAGCTCGCCGGCGGACGCGGCGCGCGCATCGCCGTGTTCCCGACGGCGGCAGGCAATCCGGAGCGCTCCGGCCGCCTGACGGCCGAGATCCTGGCCAGCTACGGCGCCCGCCCGTTCGTCGTGCCGCTGGCCGCCAGGCTGGCCGGCACCGACGTGCGCCGGGCCGCCGACGACCCGCAGCTGGCGGCCAGCGTGCGCTCGGCCGGCGGCGCGTTCTTCACGGGCGGCGACCAGGGCCGCATCACGGCCGCGCTGCGCCACGCCGACGGCGGCGCCAGCGCCGTGCTGGACGCGCTGTGGGACCTGTACCGGCGCGGCGGCGTCATCGCGGGCACGAGCGCCGGCGCCGCCATCATGAGCAAGACCATGTTCTACGAAGGCCGCGCTCCGTTGCCCACGCTGCGCGACGGCATCACGGACGGCCGCGACATCGCGCCGGGCCTCGGCTTCATCGGCGACGAGGTGTTCGTCGACCAGCATTTGCTGATCCGCGGCCGCTTCGCCCGCATGCTGCCCGCGATGCTGGCCAAGCACTACAAACTCGGCCTCGGCATCGACGAGAACACGGCGGCCGTGGTCGCGCCGGACCGCTCGATCGCCGTCATCGGCTACAAGGGCGCGCTGCTGCTCGACCTCGGCCAGGCCAGCGTGGACGCCGCGCGCACCGACTTCAACGTCACGGGCGCCCGCATCAGCTACCTCGACAGCGGCGACCGCTACGACCCGGCCAGCGGCCGCTTCACGCCCGGCCCGGACAAGGAAAAAGTCGACCCGGCCGACCCGTCGTACCGCGGCCCGCTGTTCGCCGCCGATATCCTCGGCAACACGGCCGTCGTCGACCTGCTGATGAAGCTGTGCGACAGCGACCAGGCGCGCGCCACGGGCATCGCGTTCGGCGACCCGGCCGGCGCCGCGGCCGACCGCGGCTTCGAATTCACTTTTACGCGCACGCCGGAGAGCGAGGGCTGGACGTCGAACCGGGCCGATACCTATTCGGTGTACCGGGTGCGGATGGACGTGCGGCCGGTGAAGCTGGCGTTGCCGCTGTATCGGGCGGAATGACACGCCGCGCTTGTCGCCGACCCGGGTTCGACCACCCGGTTCAGCGTCCGGGACTTTACGCCGTGTCGAGTACTGATATTTCCATGTGGAAATGTTAGAATGCCGGGGTTCGATCGATTGCGGCGCGCCAGCATCGCGTCACCGCAAGTTTCCCCGGAAGTTCGTATGTCGGTAAAAATTAACGATTCTGATAGCCCCGCCCGCTTCAACTATCTGGTCTGTCTCGACCTCATCGTCGTGGCCTGCATCCTGGTCGTGGCCGGCCGGACGGACGGCCTCGCGATCACGGTCAGCGCGATCATCATCGCCGGGGCCGCGGTCATCTATCGCTGCGCGGTCGGGGTGAAGTCCCATATGTCGGCCAGGCCCGCGCAGCCGCACGCGGATCCAGGCCAGGTGGAGCGCGATTTCGTCGCCCCCACGCCGGTGGAAAGCCCCATCGTGGCCCGCTCCCGGTCGAAGTCGTGGCTGCGCGACGGCGACTAGCGCGCGATCGACACGGCCAGTGTCTCCTTGACCTCTTCCATCACGACGTAACTCTTCGACTGGCCGCCGTCCGCCACATGCAGGATCTCGCCCAGTAATCTGCGGTATTCCGTCATCTCCGGAATGCGCGCCTTGATCAGGTAGTCGAAATCGCCGGACACGAGGTGGCACTCCATCACCTCGGGAATCGCCAGCATCGCCCGGCGGAAGCGCTCGAACGCCTGCTCCGACTTCTGGCGCAGCGTGATTTCCACGAACACGAGGACTTGCAGCCCCAGCGCCCGCGGCGCCACGCGCGCGTGGTAGCCCGCGATGACGCCGTCGCGCTCCATGCGCTTGACCCGCTCGATGCACGGCGTCAGCGACAGGCCGACGCGCTCGGCCAGGTCCTTCATCACGATGCGGCCGTCGTCCTGCAGGATGGAGAGGATGTGCAGGTCGATGCGGTCCAGCACACGGTTCGAGTCTTTTTGCACGCGCATGATTTTTCACTGAAAAGTTGATGGCAAACCGAAACAATTATCGCATTCCTACCACTACAATAAAAACATCTTCTAATTTTAGAATAACAGAGACACAAGGAAAACTATGCGCGTCATCGTACTCGGCAGCGGCGTGGTCGGTGTGACCACAGCTTATTACCTGGCGAAGGCCGGCCACGACGTCACCGTGATCGACCGTCAACCGGGTCCGGCCCTCGAAACCAGCTTCGCCAACGCCGGCCAGATCTCGCCGGGCTATGCGTCGCCGTGGGCGGCGCCGGGCATTCCGCTGAAGGCGTTCAAATGGCTGTTCCAGCGCCACGCGCCGCTGGCGATCCAGCCGGACGGCTCCCTCTTCCAGCTCCAGTGGATGTGGGAAATGTATAAAAACTGCGACGCCGGCCGCTACGCCGTCAACAAGGAACGCATGGTACGCCTGGCCGAATATAGCCGCGATTGCATCCGTGCGCTCCGAGCCGAGACCGGCATTGCCTACGAAGGCCGCCAGCAAGGCACCTTGCAGCTGTTCCGCACGCAGGCCCAGTTCGACGGTGCCGCGAAGGACATCGAGGTGCTGAAACAGGCCGGCGTGGCGTTCGACGTCCTCGGCCGCGAGCAGCTCGCGCAGGCCGAGCCGGCGCTGGCCCACGTGCGCAACAAGCTGGTCGGCGGCCTGCGCCTGCCGAACGACGAGACGGGCGACTGCCAGCTGTTCACGGCGCGGCTCGCGCAAATGGCACGCGACCTCGGCGTGCGCTTCCAGTTCGACACCGCGATCGAGCGCCTCGATATCGCCAATGGCCAGGTCGTCGGCGTGCAGACCAGGAAAGGACAGGAGCGGGGCCGGGTGACGGCGGACCGCTACGTGCTGGCACTGGGCAGCTATTCGCGCCTGCTGCTGAAGGATCAGTTCCGCGTCCCGGTCTACCCGCTCAAGGGCTATTCGATCACGGTGCCGATCGTCGATGCCGCCAGGGCCCCCGTCTCCACGATCCTCGACGAGACCTACAAGATTGCCGTGACCCGCTTCGACGACCGCATCCGGGTCGGCGGCATGGCGGAGATCGCGGGCTACAGCAAGGTGCTGAATCCGCGCCGGCGCGAGACGCTGGAACTCGTCGTGAACGACCTGTTCCCGGGTGGCGGCGACGTGGCGCGCGCCACGTTCTGGACGGGCCTGCGTCCGATGACGCCGGACAGCACCCCGATCGTGGGCGCGACGCCGCTGAAGAACCTGTTCCTCAACACGGGCCACGGCACGCTGGGCTGGACGATGGCGTGCGGCTCGGCCAGCGTCATCGCCGACCTGGTGAGCGGCAAGGTCCCGGCCATCCACGCCGACGACCTCGCCGTGTTCCGCTATGCCGGCACCCGCACCGCGAACGTGCGCGCGGAGCTGGCCAAGGCATGAACGCGGTCGCCCATCCCTCGCACATCGTCGATCCTGGCCATGCGTCCCGTGCCGGCGCCGTCCTGACGATCGACCTGGACGCCATCGCCGCGAATTACCGCCTGCTGGCGGAACGCGCGGCCGGCGCCGTCGTCGCCGGCGTGATGAAGGCCGATGCCTATGGTCTCGGCATGGCGCGCGTGGCGCCCGCGCTCGTGCGCGCGGGCTGCCGCGTGTTCTTCACGGCCCACGTCGACGAAGGCATCCGCCTGCGCGGCATCGTCCCGCCCGGCAGCACCGTCTACGTCCTGCATGGCCCGCCGCCGGGCACCGCCGCCGACTTCCTCGAACACGGCTTGACGCCGGTGCTGAACGACCCGGGCCAGGTGCGCGAATGGAGCGCCCTGTGCGCACGCATCGGCCGCCGTCTCGCGGCCGCGGTGCAGGCCGACAGCGGCATGTCGCGCATGGGCCTCGCGCCCGCCGATCTCGCCGCGCTGGGCGAGCCGCGCGACTGGCTGGCCGCGTTCGACCCGGTCCTGCTGATGAGCCACCTGGCCTGCGCGGACGTGCCGGACCACCCGATGAACGCGCGCCAGCGCCTGCGCTTCGACGCCATCCGCGCGCAGTTCCCCGCCATGCCGGCGAGCCTGGCGAATTCGTCGGCCGTCTTCCTCGGTCCCGATTTTCATTACGACCTCGCGCGCCCGGGCGCCGCGCTGTACGGCATCAACCCGCAGCCGGGCCATGCGAACCCGCTGCGCCAGGCCGTCTCGCTGGATGCGCGCATCGTGCAGGTACGGACGATCGAGGCGGGCGCCGCCGTCGGCTACGGCGCGCGCTACGTGGCGGAGGGCACGCGCCGCATCGCCACCATCGCCATCGGCTACGCGGACGGCTGGCTGCGCGCCCTGTCCGGCCGCGGCAGCGCGTACATCGACGGCGTGCGCGTGCCGGTCGCGGGCACCGTGTCGATGGACAGCATCACGCTGGACGTCACCGGCATTCCGGACGCGCGCCTGCAGCCGGGCATGAGCGTCGAGTTGCTCGGGCCGCACCAGCATGTCGACGACGTCGCGGCGGAGGCCGGGACGATCGGCTACGAAGTGCTGACGCGGCTGGGTGCGCGGTTCGAGCGGCGTTACGTGGGCGGGTAGCCTTTACCCCGGCCTACCGGCGGCAGAGCGCGCTCACCGGATTGCCGCCTTTCGCGGTAATGACACCAAGGCGATACGGCAGCTTGATGTAATCGTCCACGCGCACTGCCGGGTCGTTCCCCTGGAACAGATATTCGAGAGGGCGGCACGGATCGATCGTCATCGTCTGATCCGCATTTGTCCGTATCATTTCACCGTGCGAGATGCCTTCGGACCACAGCCGTTCGACGTTATCGTGGCCGGCGAACGTATTCATCGGCGCGGACGAAAACGGTTCCCATTTTCCGTCCAGGCGATCGCTCTTCCAGATGCGGAAGTAGCGCCCTTTCGGCGAGATCGCCTCCACCAGCGTGATGTACGTAGCCGAATTCGCGATCCGGTAGGTGTTGCTGGCCTCGAATACATCTTCGGTCTTTTCGCTGATCACCGCGACGGTATTGCGGAAGCCGTTCGGGAACTCGCTCAACCCCGTTTCCGAGCGCAGCAAGCGCCCATGGTCATCGGTATTGAACAGATAGCATTTCTTGTCGTCGCAGATCACCCAGAAGTCCAGCCAGCCCTGCCCTTGCGGTGGCTTGATGATGTCCGGAGCAACGGAAAAGAACGGTTTCGGTGCGCTCCACGACATCGGATCGCCGATATCGTCCGACGTCGAATACAGCGGATCGCCGCCCTGGTAGACCAGATACCATTTTTTCTGCGGCGCGAAATAAAACACCTGCGGCGCGGCGCGATAGCCCGGACCCATCGGGGATTTGTCGAGCGGGACGATCTGCGCCGACGCGGCGTCCGTCCATTTGCCGAAGCTCGTGTAAGCGAGCCCCCAGCCCTTGGAGCCGGCGGTCGTCATGAACACATGATATTTGCCGTCCACGTACACGATCGACGGGTCTTTGACACCATAAATCGTCTGGCCTGAAGCCGGTTGAGGCGATATCAGCGGTGCGCTCGACGTCCAGTCGAACGTCGACTTTGCAGGCGCCTGTACGGGCTCGGCGGCGCTGGTCGCCAGCACGGCGGCGAGTGTCGCCCCGAGAATGCACTTCCCAAATCTCATGGTGTTCCTATTGTTGGCACGTTGAATGATGCAGGCAGTCGCGGGAGATTGTATGCTATGGATCGAATGCGAAAAATCGCGGAGATGTATGTTTTCCGCCAATCGTGCCAATGAAATTGTCCGACCGGGGCGGCAGAGATGAAGCAGGACGACATCAATGAGATCGAGTGGCGTAATCCGGCCAACTGGACCTGGCGCGGACCGCTCGGCCTGTATGCCAGCAAGCGCGACACGCGCCTGCTGGTTCCCAAGGCCATGCCGATGATGGGTTGGACGCTCAACTTCGGGCACCCCGGCTGGACCGGCGTCCTGGTTGCCCTCGCGGCCCTAGCGCTCGTCCTCGCGGTGGCGCAGCGCTTGTTCACGTAGCGCGTCCTCGAGCCGGTCGTTCCCCCAGAACATCTCGTCGCCCGCGAAGAACGTGGGCGCACCGAAGATGCCGCGGGCCTGGGCGGCAGCCGAGCGCGCACGGAGTGCGGACTTGCACGCCTCCGACCGCGCCGCCTCGATGACCGCCCCGCCGTCCACGCCAAGGCCGGCCAGGATGGCACCGATGACCGCCTCGTCGCCGATGTCCCGGTCATCCGCGAAATTGGCCAGCATGACCTGCTCGCAGAACGCGAATTCCCACGCCGTCCCCTCCCCCTGCAACGCGACCCGCGCGGCCAGCAGCCCGTTGCGCGGAAAGACGGAAGGCCGCCGCCAGCGCAAGCCGTATCTTGCGCACTGCCGCTCCATGTCGCGCCACACATAGCGCCCCTTGGCCTCCTGCAGCACGAACGGCGACGTCTCCCAACCCTGCGCCTTGAAGATCGGCCCGAGCAGGAATGGCCTGGGCACCACCCGCACACCCGCGGCGGCCGCGAGACCACGAATCCGCATCATGCTCAGGTAGCTGTAATTGCTGCCGAAGTCGAACCAGAATTCGATCGTATCCATGTACGGCTCCTGTCAGTCGAAGATGAGAAGGCAGCGGATCTCGATGCTCTCGCGCGGCGGCGTGCCGGGCGGCGTGTCCGGATGGGCGAACGCGGCGTGCGGCGTGAAGCATGGCATGCCGTCCAGGGAATCATACTGCTTGAACACCAGCACCTCGTCGAACTGCATCGCGGGAAAATACGACCACGCGTGGGCCGGGTTGTGCAGCACTTCGAAGATCTCGCCGGTGCGGGTCGGGTAGACGATGTCCGCGGCCACGAGATCCGACCGCGCCACGGTGCGCGCATCGCAGACCGCCAGCGGCGCGTCCAGCACCGGCAGCCTGGTCGTGCGCCACAGGTTGAGGATCGCATGGCGCGCGGCCGGCCGCAAGCCGTGCGCTTCCATCTCGAGCGCCAGCCTGCGCTGCGCCGACGCCGGCGTGAAGTCGCAGTGGACGCGCGTGGCGGTGCCGGGACGCTGGCCGTCGCGCGCGCCGAACGGCGTCAGGGTGCCGGGATCGCGCCGGCGTACGAGATGATCGAACACGATGGCGCGGCGCGCGCCGGTGACGGCCCGCGCCAGCGCCTCCATCTCGCGGTAGTACACGCGCTCGATGGCGTCGCGGCCGGCGAACGACGGCATCGCGCTCGGAGCGCTGCACAGCTGGAAGCCCTCGCGGTCGAGCGCGGGCGGCTCGGCGGCGGCGCGGCCGTCGCGGATCGTCACGGGCATGGCTGCGTAATCGCCGGTGTCCCATGCATGCCCGCCGGGCGGCGCGAACATCCAGGTGACGGGTTTGCGGTCTGCGCTTTGCAGGTACTCGAGTGTCGCGTCGACGGTGGCGGGATGCATGCCGGGTCCTTGGATGAAGTGGCGAAGAGTCTTCATTACATGCTGTCGCGGCCTGCCCTTCAAACGTTTAAAATGACCGTGCCGCATGCCGAACCGGCATGTCAGGAACCTGCCCATGCCGAGCCGACTGATCGACCTGCCGCCGCTGGACCTGCTGCGCACCTTCGTCGCGGTGGGCCGCCGCATGAGCATCACGCTGGCCGCGCAGGACTTGTGCATCGTGCAGTCCGCCGTCAGCCGCCAGATCCAGGCGCTGGAAGCGACCCTCGGCTGCCGCCTGTTCGTGCGCGGGTATCGCAGCATCGAGTTTACGCCCGAGGGCCGGCACCTGTTCCGGAATGCCGATCCGATGCTGGAACAACTGGGGTCCGTGATCGGTATGCTGCGTCCTCCCGCCGAGCGGCCGTGCATCACCATCACGGCCACCATCGGCGTCACCGCGCTCTGGCTGCTGCCCCGGCTGGGCGCCTTCCAGCGCGCCTCGCCCGACATCGACGTGCGCGTCGCCGCCACCAATCGCGTGATGGACCTGGACCGCGACGGCATGGACCTCGCCCTCCGCTACTGCCCCGACGCGGCGGCGCCGGGCGGCGCGGTCCGCCTGTTCAGCGAGATCCTCATCCCGGTCGCGCATCCGTCGCTGGGCGTGTCGGCCATCGAGGAACCGGCCCAGGTGCGCCGGCACGTGCTGATCGATTACGACGACAGTTCGCGGCCCTGGCTCCAGTGGAAGCACTGGCTGCGCGGCGCCGGCCACAAGACGGGGACGTCGGGCAACGGCCGTCTGCTGTTCAACCAGTACGACCAGGTGGTGCAGGCGGCGCTGGCCGGACAGGGCGTCGCACTCGGCCGCCTGGCGCTGGTCGGCAACCTGCTCGCCGAAGGCAAGCTCGCGGTGGCGACGGCGCGGCCGCCCGTGACGACCGATCACGGCTACTGGCTGCTGACGCGGCCCGGTGCGGACAGCCGCGCACTGGCGGCAGTGCGGGACTGGATTCTCGCGGAGGCCGCGGCGACAAATCGATGACAGATTTCATCCGGTATCGCGACTATATTGGCGAGACCCAAACCAATCAACGAAGGACTACCAGGCATGCTGAAACATCTCCTGAGCGCCGCGGCAGCGGCATGCGTCCTGGCCGGCTGCGCCGAAGCGCCGACCAGCGACGGCCCCCAACTCTCGCGCGAGGACCGCGAGCCCCCCACCGGCAGCATGCTGCCGCGCCGGCACCAGACCGGTAACCCCCAGGTGATCAACAAGGACCAGATCGACACCAACCAGATCCTGAACCCGGGCGCCACGCAGCCGCACATCAAGCCCTGAACAGCATGTCCCGCGCGAGCGCGCCGATCGCGACCGTGGCCGGATGGCTCATGCGCCGTTCGGTCGTGATCGCGTAGACCTGCTCGACCACCGCATCGACCGTGCCGAGCGCCACGACCTGGTACTGGTCGCACACCTGCGCCGCGATGACCGTCGGCGCGAAGAACACCCCCGCCCCTGATTGGCCGAATGCCTGCATCATCGCGCTATCGTCGAACTCGCCGATGACCCGGACGTGGATGTCGCCGCTTTCCAGCCAGTGCAGCAAACGGCCACGGATCGCGACATCCTCGCCGGGGAACAGCACCGGGGCATTCTCGAGGCACGCCGGAAAATCCGGTCCCAGCCGGGCCGCCAGGTCCGCGGTGGCGAACGCGGTCATCGAACTTTCCCCAAGCAAGTGGTTGTAGGCACGCACGCTGAAGTGCGCGGGGATCGTCCGGTCCGCGATGACGAGGTCGAGACGGTGGACGGCCAGGTCCGCGAGGAGGTTGTCGAGGCGGCCTTCGCGGCACACGAGCCTGACCGGTTCCTCCAGCTTCAGGGCCGGCTCCACGAGCCTGCACGCGATGAGTTTCGAGACCGAATCGGCACACCCCACGCGAAACGGTTGCGGCGACGCGAGCTGGCTGTTCCGCACGAGTTCCAGCAATTCATCCCCGACCGTGAAAATCTGTTCGGCCGAGCGGGCAATGCGCCGGCCGGCCTCGGTCAACTCGAGGTTGCGCCCGGCGCGCCGGAACAGCTGCACCCCCAGCGTGGCCGCGAACTCGGACAGCTGCCCCGAGATCGCGTGCGGCGTCAGGTGGAGCTGCGCGGCGGCCGTGGCGATGCTGCCGGTCTTTGCCACCATCCAGAAGTAGCGCAAATGCTTGTAGTTGAGTGAGCTCATGGCGTTCGAATACATCGAAAAAGTCGATGAATGATGAAAGATAACACGATTAGTCCGATCCTTACCTGCCATCTATAGTGAACGTTCAATCAACCGCAACGATGACCGGAGGGCGATGATGAACGGAATCGAGACTATTGCGAGCGGCCCGATGTGGGCCGGTTTCCTCGGGTTCGTGCTGGTGATGCTCGCGCTCGACTTGTTCGTGTTCGGCGGCAACAAAGCACACAAGGTGGGCGTGAAGGAAGCGGGGCTGTGGTCGATCGCGTGGGTCAGCATGGCGCTGCTGTTCAACGGCGGCCTGTGGTGGTACCTGAAGACGACGGTCGGCGCCGACGTGGCCGACCAGAAGGCGCTCGAATTCCTGTCCGGCTACCTCATCGAAAAGGCGCTCTCGGTCGACAACATCTTCGTGTTCCTGATGATCTTCACCGCCTTCCAGGTACCCCAGCAATACCAGCGCCGGGTGCTCGTCTACGGCGTCCTCGGCGCCATCGTCATGCGCGCCGTCATGATCGGCGCCGGCGCGTGGGTCGTGAGCGAATTCAGCTGGGTGCTGTACGTCTTCGGCGCCTTCCTGCTGCTCACGGGCCTGCGCATGCTGGTGGCGGCCGACGAGGAACCGGACGTCAAGCAGAGTCCCGTGATGCGCTTCGCCCGCAAGCACCTGCGCGTGGCGGAAGGCGACCATGGCGAGAAATTCTTCGTGGCCGCAAACGGGATCCGCTATGTGACGCCGCTGTTCCTCGTGCTGCTGCTGATCGAAGCGACGGACCTGATCTTCGCGGTGGACTCGATCCCGGCGATCTTCGCCATCACGACGGACCCGTTCATCGTCTTCACGTCGAACCTGTTCGCGATCCTGGGCTTGCGTGCCCTGTACTTCCTGCTGGTCGACATGGCCGACCGTTTCCACCTGCTGAAGTACGGCCTGGCGATGGTCCTGACCTTCATCGGCACGAAGATGCTGATCATGCCCTGGTATCACATGCCGGTGCAGGCGTCGCTGACCGTCGTCGCCGTGCTCATTGCCGGCAGCTGTATCGCCAGCCTGTACGTCGCGCGCAAGCACGACGCCAACTAACGTCTTTTACTGGAGAACCTGACATGCGCTCATACCCCAAGAACAGTCCCCGCGCCGCCGGCCGCCTGCTGGCCCTGACGATGATCGTCGACGGCAACGTCGCCCTCAGCGAACTGAAGGCAGTCTACCGTTCGCGGATCCTGGAGCACATCGCGCTGGACGACGACGAGTTCGACGCCGTTTTGCACGAGTTGTGCAACGACCTGCTCGCGACGGCGCACCACGGCAGCGTGCACGTCGACACGGCGACGATCGACGCCTTCCTCGACGACGTCGACGCGCCCGAACTGCGCCGCAACCTGCTGGGCGCCATGTGGCGCCTAGCCGATGCCGACGGCTGGCTGGCGGACGCGGAAGCCATCGTGCTGAACCGGGCCGCGATCCGCTGGGGGGCCGAATCGGGCTTCGTCACCGCGCACTGACTCGAGGCTTGCCCATGCTGGCGGATGCTTCGGCCGCGGCCGAATCGTCGCGGACTGGCTCCCGCTAGCATGGGCGCATGGAACTCATCGACTACCTGCACACCCATTTCCTCACCCGCGCACAGTTGCTCGCGGCCTGCGCCACGGACGGTGCGCATCTCGACGCCGTCACGGCCGCCGGCGCGATGCCGGCACCGTCGTACCGGCTGCACCTCCGGATCGATTGCGCGTCGTACTTCGGCGACCACACGGAAACGCACACGCAAGACTGGTTCGCGACAGGCTATGTCGAGTGGCTGCGCATGCTGCTGGATGGATCCCAGGATCCGTACACGCTGTTCGCGGCGCGCTACCGGGCGGCGCTGGCCGCCCTGCCCCTGTTCGACATGGACGCGACGGACGCGCACCTGCGCAGCGAATGGCAGCATTTCATCGCCGGCACCTACGGCTTGTGCACGCGCTCCGGCCTGCCCGAGGACATCGCGGCGAAGGAGCTGGCGATCCACGTCATCCGCATGCTGACCGATGACGGCCGTGTGCTCGACGCGGATGAGCGGGAACGGCTGGCCAGGGCGCGCGACCTGCTGGACCGCGCGAGCAGCCTGTTCGCCCCGCACGAACGGGCTCGCAGCTCGCGCGCGCGATACGGTTTGAAATAATTCGCGGGACCTGTCACAAAGCCGGGAGGCGTTCCGTCTAATGGTTAGAAGGCTGCATGTCGCAGCCGATCCAACGAAAGGAACCATCATGTCGCACGCTGCCCGCATCAACCTGTTTGCCCTGGCCCCATCCGCCCTGAAGGCCATGGTCAACCTGTCCCAGACCGTCAAGCAGGGCGCGCTGGGCCCACGCCTCGTGGAACTCGTCAACCTGCGCGTCTCGCAACAGAACGGCTGCGGCGTGTGCGTCGACATGCACTGGCGCGACCTGATCAAGCAGGGCGCCGACCCGCGCCACCTGAACAGCGTGGCCGCCTGGCGCGAATCGCCGTTCTTCAGCGAGCGCGAACGGGCCGCGCTGGCCTGGGCCGACGCCGTCAACGCCCTGCCCCACCGCGACGACACGGACGCCGCCTGGCCCGCCTTGCGCGAGCATTTCAGCGAGGGCGAGATCGCGGAACTGGGCTACACGATCGCCGTCATCCGGGGCTGGAACGCGATCAACCTGTCGCTGCGCAACCCGATCCCGGTCGAGCCGCCGGCCGGCATGTAATCAGCGCACGGCGGCGGGGTCGAACAGCGGGTTCTCGATGAGCCCGAGGATGTTGCCGAACGGGTCCTGCAATTCCGCCACCTTGATGCCCTCGCCCACCTCCTGGATGGCCGCGTGGACGGTGGCGCCGAGGCCGACGATGCGCTCGACCTCGGCCGCGATGTCGTCCACGCCCCAGAATGTCGTCGACCCCGTCGTGCCCGGCGTGCCGTCCGGAACGAGTCCCAACTCGAACCCGCCGACGGCAAAGCCAACGTAGAACGGCTGGTCGAAATAAGGCTGGACGCCGAACACGTCGGCGAACCAGGCTTTGGCGCGGCCGAGGTCGGCCGCGGGATAGGTCACGGTGCGCAATCCTTTGATCATGGTGTCTCCTGTCGTAAAGGCGCCATGATGCCCGATTCGCGCGGCCGTGGATTGGAAAAATGGAAAGCGGATCAGAGCAAGGCGTCGATCTGCGGCGTGATCTGCGCCTGCAGCCCGACGAGATCGACCGTCGTGCCCTGCCCGTGCGCGACAGCCGTGTAGACGCCGTCGCCATTCCCGTCGTGGAAGACCTCGTAGTAGGCGTGATTGCCGCGGGTGATCGTCTCCACGACATAGCCCGCGGCCGCCTGCGCGTACGTGACGGTGGAGCCCAGGTGGACGTCGACCGCCGTGCCGTCCGGCTTGACTGCCTGGGCCGCCGTCACCGTGGCGCCGTCGAACGTGAAGCGCATGCGCTCGTACGGCTCGACGTCCAGCGCCGTCGCCGCCGTCCCCACTGGCACCACGGTCAGCGTTTCCGCCGCGAGCTTGTACGTCGTGCCGTCCGTCGTCGTGTACGTCAGCGTCTCCAGCGTATTGCCCCGGATCGCCGTTTCCGTGACGGCGCTGCCGGCGACCGTGAACACGCTCGCCGCCAGGTCGCCGACGGCCACGTCGTGGGTCCATCCCGACGTGCCGAAGGTCTGGGTCATGCCCGTCACGGCCCCATTGGCCACCGTGAAACCGTAGGTCGGCGTGTTGGCGGCGGTCGTGTCGAAGCTGCGCACTTCCTGCGTCAGGTGATACAGGCCGGCGTCGCTCGCATCCACGGTCCAGGTCAGCGTCGCCGTGGCCGTGCCGCGGGTCAGCGTCTCCGTGACCGTGCCCGTGCCGACGGCGAACGAAGCGTCGGCGGGCAGGCTGGCCGCGATGGTCCGGCTGCCGAACACGTGTTCGAGGCCGGTGACCTGGCCGTCGGTAATCGTGAACCTGACGTCGGCGGTTGCCAGTTCGTCGGCCAGGCGGCCGACCGGGGGATGGTCGCGCATAGAGGTGTCCTTTCATGTCCGGGATGGTGCGAAAAGGATAAAGCGCTCGTCTGTAAAATGGCGTTAAGACCGCTCCTCACAAGTGTTACCAGATATTGCGATGCCCACCCAACACCCCGTCACGCCCGACGGCCGCTATTTCGTCGTCGCGGGCCGCCTTTGGCGCATGAGCAATCCGGACCTCGATCCGGCCACGCGGCAGGCGCTCGTCGACCGCCTGATGCGCGCGCGGCGCGCCGTCGGCGCCGCGAAGAAGGCGGGAGACGCGCAGGCGGAGCGGCGGGCGCGCGATGACGTCGACGCGGCGAAGCACGCCCTAGGCGAGCGCGGCCCCGCGTGGTGGACGGACGGCGCGCCCGATTACAACCGGCGGCTCGTCGAGAACACGCCGTACGCGGACTGGTACGCCGCGCTTCATCTTCCGTGAGTTGCGTATTCCCGCTTGCTGTCCTACACTGCTTAATTCGCAACCGTTTGGTTGCATCTTAAACGCGACAAGGAGAGCCATCATGGAGCACGCATCGGATACGGACCGGATCGAACGCAGCATCGTCATCGACGCGCCGCGCGCGACAGTGTGGAACGCGCTGGCCGACGCCGAAGCCTTCGGCCGGTGGTTCGGCGCCGACCTGAAGGGCCAGACGTTCGCACCGGGCCAGCGTGCACGCGGGAACATCACCTACCCGGGCTACGAACATCTCCATTTCGACGTGGTAATCGACCGCATGCAGCCGCCCGAACTGCTGTCCTTCCGCTGGCATCCCTACGCCGTCGATCCCGCCGTCGACTACAGCGAAGAACAGCCGACACTCGTGACGTTCACGCTCGCCGACGCCGGAAACAACCGTACTTTGCTGACGATCGTGGAATCGGGATTCGACAACGTCCCGCCGCACCGGCGGCTGGAGGCATTCCGCATGAACGGTGCCGGCTGGGATGCGCAGCTGACGAACATCGTCCGCCATGTCGCGGCCTGACGCCGCACTCCGCGACCTGGTCGATGCCGGTCCGGCGCTGGCGAACGTGTTCGCGGCGCTGGGAGACGCCACTCGCTTGACGTTGGTTGCGGCGCTCTGCGCGAACGGGGCCCTCTCGATCGCGCAGCTGACCGCCAACACGCACATCAGCCGGCAGGGTGTGACCAAGCACATGCAGGTCCTGGCCCAAGCCGGCATCGTCCACGACGTCAAGGTCGGACGCGAGCGCAGGTGGACGCTGGACACCGCGCAGCTGGACGCCGCCCGGCGCACGCTGGAAGTCATCGGGCGTGAGTGGGACGTCGCCCTGGCGCGGCTCAAGGCGTTCGTCGAATCGGGGTGACCTGGCAGGCGTTATCCGCGGTGATACCGGTATTCCTGGGTATGCCCGCCGTAGCCGTAGCAAGCGGCGCGGACGGCCTGCACGTGGGTGTAGCTTTCCTCGTGGCGCTTGCCCAGGATGCCGGCGAAGCCGTGGAACACTTCCCGAATATTCCCACGGTATCCCGGTCTCGAGCACAAACAGGATCCCCGTCAGGGTCGCGCGATCGTTGATACGTGGCCGTCCGCCCTTCGGCGATCTGCTGTGAGTCGGGAGATGACCTGCTGCGAGCGAACAAAGGTCTTCAGGAGAAGTGCTTGGGCCATGGCATCAGTCCGTCTGGGAACACGGCCGTTTAAGTCCGCTATCGACCCGAAGCGGAAGTTCCAAAATTTTACTTCTCGACTTCCCTGAGCCAATCGCGAAACCATTGCAATGGCATAGTCTCGTTTTCAAACGACTTTGTGCGCAGCTCATCAATCGAATATGTGTTCGCAAGATAGAGGTACCATTGCGTCTCGACGTCGGTCAACACAGGAAGTAGCTGTTCAATTGCAGGCCCAGCGTCGACATCCAGATACTGACACCAGAAACGATCACACCACTCGGCAATCTGCTTGTGACTGTATGGACTGGCCTCTGGAGTAGCACCGTACGTAAGCACACGGATCATTAAGTCACATCAGCTTCAATTATTTAGATGTTGCTGAAGCTCGATGACGAGATTCATCGAGCAGCCAGTTTCCTTTCTAAATCTTCCAAAAACGCGCGCACTTTTGTATCGTCTATTTCGTTATATAACCGTTCGCAATCCTGCTCCTTGAAGGTGCCTCCGTATGCGTGTAAAGTGGATATAACGTCAAGCGGTTCTCGAACCGCTTGAGCTTTCCGCGCTATATCATTTTGAAAAGACTCCAGCGCCGTCCGGCCGATAGCATTATTCGACGTCGATAAGGCTTCGAACAGCGATGAAGTATACGCCACGTACTTATGATAGTTCTTGTTCGGTTCGGCTCCGCCGAAAATTTCGTCGGGATCATTAAAGAATTCGAAACCGTGCCCCACTAGACTTCCGAATGCTTTAGGCTTTTCCAAGTCGCCATGCACATGAGCAAAACTATCACCGAGTGCGTGTATCAAAAATCCGGTCTCCCAATCGCGCGTTCGACTAGTAGAGGATACTTTAACAAGTTGATGAAGAATTGAGCGACGACGCGCCACTGCGGCGTAATCCCCTCCATGCAACGAGTGCAGAGTGTCCATAATTCGTCTACGATAGTCCCACGATATTACCCCCCACACGGCTACGGGAACCGCATTATAACGCTTGATCTCGTCCGGAGCCTGTGAATAGCAAGCAAGCTCAATGGCCCTATTCTGCAAGCCCGCTATTTCGGCAATATAAGCAACGGTGTGGAAGTGTCCATCTTTTTTAAATGCATCCATATCGCCGCCAAGACTCGGTTCATTTTTCTCCGCTAATTTCGTATAGAGGCCGATTGTCGTGGATGAAACTGGAGACGCAAAAGGTGTGCCAGAATACATAGCACATCCGGTCAGGCCAATGCTCACAGAAGAGAAAACAAGATATCCTAAAAACCGTTTGAGGATTTCGATTGTCCTGGTCATAAATGGCTCGCTTAATTAGTCGATTCTGCATCACCCATGCCTCTGCGTCGCGCATGATCGAGATAAATCTACGGTTTGGAATTCCTACCTTGACCTGAATGCGCTCTCGACAGCTTTTCATCAACCAGCGTACGCGTCGCGGCTCAGTGATGCGTGCCTTGTCCGGTAAAGCCGACGCAAATTGCTCCGTTGACTCCACACTTTGCCCCATCCCTTCAGGTCCGTTCCTGGTCGACAGCGGACGGTCGGCACGGCTCAGTGTACCCGGCTGTTGCCTGTAGAACAACTAGGCGGTTTTGCCAGGTGCTCCAACTCCGGCGTCGGGTCAGCGCCCGAACGGCAGCCTGCCCAGCAGGCCGACGAGCGTGCGGGCATGGCGCCCGTCCGGATCGAGGTCGGGATCGAACACGGTGACGGTCATGCCGATGCAGCGTGGGTCGGACACGAGGCCGGACAGGATCGCCACGAGATCGTCCGGCGCGATGCCCGGCGCGCCCGGGCTGTCGACCGCGGGCATCACGGCTTCGTCGAGGACGTCGACGTCCAGGTGGATCCAGAAGCGCTTGTCCAGCCGTTGCCGCGCGCGTTCCAGCACCGCGCGCGGCCCGATCTCGTTCGCCGTGAACACGTCGATGTGTTCGAAGTCGGTGTCGTTCACGTCCGCCCAGGCAAAGTCGGGACGCCGCCCGTCCCGCTCGCCGATCTGGACGACGTCGCGGTCCCGCACCAGGGGCGTCTCCACGCCGGGCCAGTCGGTCATCAGCGCCTCGCCGCGGCCCGTGGCCAGCGCGAGGTCCATGCCCGCGACGGCACCCGGCATGCTGTCCGGGTCGTAGTTGCCCGGGTGGCGGAAATCGCTGTGGCCATCCACGTGGACGAGCGCCAGCGGCCCGCGGCGCCGCGCGCCCGCCAGCGCCCCAAGCAGGATCGAGCAATCGCCGCCGACGACGAACGCGAATTCGCCGCGCGCACCGGCCGCCGCCACGTGGTCGGCCAGCGCCAGGTTGAAGTCGCGCATCGCGAGGCCGTTGCGCAGCCGCGTGCCGGGATCGGGCCCTGGCTTCCAGGTCGGCCGCGGCATGACGACGGGAATGCCGGCACCCACGGCGTCCAGCAGGCCGGCCTCGAACAACGCGGCGGGTGCGCGCCATGTGCCGGGTTCATGGCCGGGGCGCAGGGGGCGGAGTCCGAGATTCGATGGGGCGGCGATGACGATCATGGCGCGGTTTGCAGGAAGGATTCCGGGGTGGCGTCCGCGAACTGGCGGAATGCGTGGATGAGATGCGACTGGTCGTAGTAGCCGCAATCGCCCGCGAGGCGCGCCCAGTCGACGCCGGCGTCCCGGCCGCGCAGCGCCGCGTGCGCGCGGCGGAAGCGGCACACCATGGCGAAGGTCTTCGCATTCAGGCCCACGCGTTCGCGGAACAGCGTGGCGAGGTGCTGGCGCGTGACGCCCAGGCCATCCGCCAACGTGTCGATACGCACGGCCCCGCCGCTCGCCTCGAGCCGCAGGACGGCAGCGCGTGCGAGTGCGTCCGCCCGTGCCGGCCCGCGCGTGCGCAGGCGCGCGAGCAAGGCCTGTTCGATGACGGCAAGGCGCTGTGCCGTCGTGCGCTCGCGCTCCCACAATCCGGCGGCCAGCGCTTCCGCCTCTGCGCGCGGCCACAGGTCGGCCAGGGCGGGATGCCCGTCCAGCAATTCGGACAGCGGGACGTCGACGAAGGCACGCGCGGCGCCGGGCAGGAAGCGCACTGCCACCGTCAGCACCGGAGCACGCATCTCGACATGGTGCGGACGCGACATCATGCCCGCCACCTTGCCCAGCGGCGAGGCATCTTGCCACAGGATGTCGATGCAGTTATCGGGCAGCACGCGCGTGCGGACGGGCGCACCGTCCGGGACGGCGTGGCTCGTCCACAGGCAGGCCACATTGCCTGCCAGCGCGGGATGCGGCGGAAATTCGCGGTACAGGTGCATGGTCGCGTCAGTATAGCCCGCGCCGCGCCGTGGCTTTCACGCCGAGCGCGAAACCGATGCCCGCCAGGCCCCACAGGAGAGCGGCGACGACCTCGAACGTGTTGCGCAGTTCCGAATGCGTCATGGCCAGCGGCGGCAGGAGCAGCGCGCGCACGAGGCAGATCGCGGCCATCACGGCCAGGCCCGTACGCAGCAGCGGCGGGCGGCGCACCGCGCCCAGCGCCGCGCAGGCATACCAGGCGCACGTCGCCATCAGGAGCGCGATGACGAACGCCCCCGCGGGCGCGGGCCACGTGCCGGCGCGCGCGGAGTCGACCACGCCGGGCGGCGCGCCGAAGTATGCGTACCAGGCCGGTCCGGCCGGAATGGCCGCCAGGTGGATGAGGGCCCCGACGGCCGCGATGGCGGCGGCAAGCTGGATCCATGGCCTGGATGATGTCGTCATGCACGTCTCCCGATGTCGAACCGTGATGGTGCCATGGCGGCCGCCGCCAAAGTGCGCGCATTCTCACCCCGTCCCTATCAGAATCGACAGGAAGGCCGGGCTGGCGCGTTCCGTATTGACGCCTATACTGACTTGATTCGTCTTCAGCCACCGACCTTGGGAGACACAGCATGAACGCAGCCCGCCGCACCTGCCTTGCCTTCGCCCTCGCCGCCGCCAGCGCGGCCCCCTACGCCGCCGGCCCCGGCCCGGACAACGACATGGACGCCGCCACCGCGTTGAGCGACACCAACAGCCGCGCCATGCGCGGCCGCGAAATCGTTCCTCCCGGCGTCATCCTGAACCTGAAGGGCAAGCAGAGGAACCTCGTGTGGCAGGGCAGCTATATCGTCAACACGACGGGCTGCATCGACTGCCACACGCACCCGACGTATTCGCCCGGCGGCGATCCGTTCCAGGGCCAGCCCGAGCGCGTGAATGCCGAGCAATACATGTCCGGCGGGCGCCAGTTCGGCCCCTTCACGGCGCCGAACCTCACGCCGGACAACGCGGGCCGCCCGGCCGGCCTCACGCGCGAGGAATTCGTGCGGACGCTACGCACGGGCCACAATCCGCACGACCCCGCCGGCGAGATCCTGCAGGTGATGCCGTGGCCGGCCGTCGGCAAGATGACGACGCGGGACCTGTACGCGATCTACGAATACCTGCGCGCGATCCCGTCGTTGCCGGACAACCCGAACCCGGGGCCCTGACCCTATTGCCTGATGGACGGCAGCAGGCGCTTGGTACGCGCCTTGTAGTCGGCATAGGCTTGTCCGAAATGCTCGAGCATCATGTCTTCCTCGTGCTCGATGCGCGCGGCATACAGGATGCTGAATGCCAGCAGGAACGCCGGTCCCACGACGGCGTTCCCGATCAACAGCAGCTGCGCGGTGGCGATGAGGAACACGGCCGTGTACATCGGATGCCGTATGCGGCTGTAGATGCCTTCGGAGACCAGGTGGTGCGCTTCCTTGACCTCGAGCGTTGGCGAGAACTGCCGGCCCAGGTCGCGGTGCGATTTCCAGAACAGGAACACGCCCAGCACCCCAAGCGCGGCGCCGGGCCCGCCGACGGCAGGCCGTACCGCGTAGTCGGCGAAATCGAACCACGGCGTGAACAGGTACAGCAACGGCAGCGTCGTCGACCCCGTGAACACCAGCATGAGGCAGAACTTCTCGAACATCCCTTCGCGCGATTCGACGGCCTTGACCTTCCTGTTCCTGATGTCGAGCGGCGCGCGGATGGCGAAACAGACACAGAACATCGCGAGAAAGACAGCATCGAACGTGCCGGCATGATGCATGACCACCCCCTGTTGTTTTCATTGAACCCCGGGCCGGATAGTAACATCGTATTTACAGAAGTGCACGGCCGCGATGGGAGACGCCGGCCGCGATGGGCTGGTAAACTCATGGGAATAGCCATCACTCACGACACACCATGAAGCATTCGAACGGAGGCCTCGTCTATTCGACCGAGAGCGGCCGCATGTGCCCCGCCTGCCGGCAACCGCTGACCGCGTGCACCTGCAAGACCGGCACGGCACCGATCGGCGACGGCAACGTGCGCGTCGCGCGCCAGACGAAGGGCCGGGGCGGCAAGGCGGTCACGCTCGTCAAGGGCCTGGCGCTCGATGCCGCCGCCCTCGCCGCGCTGGGAAAGGCGTTGCGCACCGCGTGCGGTTCCGGCGGGACCGTGAAGGATGGCGTGATCGAGGTCCAGGGCGACCACTGCGACCGCCTCATGGAAGAACTCACGAAGCTCGGCCACCGGCCGAAACGCGCCGGCGGTTGATCAGAACAGCGCGCCCTGCGGACTGGTGAGCCTCGTGAAACTGTCGTTCATAAACGGCAGGATGCCGTCCGCGATAGGCTCCAGCTGCTTCGTCAGGTAGTGTTCGTAGTCGATGGGCGTGCGGCTCGTGTCCAGCGTCTCCAGCGGTTCCGGTCCCGCCGTCGTCATCACGTAGCGGATCCAGCCGCCGTTGCGGTATTGCGCGGGCCGGCCCTGGCGCACGTGGAATTCGTCGGCCGCGCGCGCCGCGCGCACGTGCGGCGGCACGTTGCGTTCGTACTCCACCAGCGGGCGGCGCAGCCGCTTGCGGTACACGAGCTGCTCGTCCAGATCGCCCCGGAGGGTGCGCGCCACGTAGTCACGCACATAGTCCTCGTACGGCTCGCCGCGGAACACGCGCCCGTACAACTCCTGCTGGAAGGCCTGCGCGAGCGGGGTCCAGTCCGTGCGCACCGTCTCCAGGCCCTTGAACACGAGGTCGTCGTTGCCGTCCTTGCGGCGCACGAGGCCCGCGTAGCGCTTCTTGCTGCCCTCTTCCGAGCCGCGCACGGTGGGCATCAGGAACCGGCGGAAATGGGTTTCGTATTCGAGTTCGAGCGCGCTGTCCAGGCGCAGTTCGTTGCGCAGGTGGTCGCGCCACCATGCGTTCACATGGTCGACGAGCGCGCGGCCGATGCGTGCCGCGGCGTCGTCCGCATGCGCACGCCCGAGCCACACGAACGTGGAATCCGTGTCGCCGTAGATCACCTGGTAGCCCTGCGCCTCGATCAGTTCGCGCGTGCGGTGCATGATCTCGTGGCCGCGCATCGTGATCGACGACGCCAGGCGCGAGTCGAAGAAACGGCACGCCGTCGTGCCGAGCACCCCGTACATCGAGTTCATGATGATTTTTAAAGCCTGCGACAGCGGCGCGTTGCGTTCGCGCTTGGCCGCATCGCGGCCCTGCCACACGCGCGTGACGATGCCGGGCAGGCAGTGCTGCGTGCGCGAGAAGCGCGCGCCGCGGAAGCCCGGCACCGTGTCCGCCTCCGGCTCCTCGAGGCCCGCGACGAGCCCCACCGGGTCGATCAGGAACGTGCGGATGATCGACGGGTACAGGCTTTTATAGTCCAGCACGAGCACCGAGTCGTACAGCCCGGAGCGCGAATCCATCACGAACCCGCCGGGACTGTCCGCACCCGGCACGTCGCCGATGTTCGGCGCCACGCGGCCCAGCCGGTGCATCAGCGGGATGTACGCATGCTCGAACGCGGCGACGGAACCGCCGCTGCGGTCGGCCGAGAGACCCGTCACGCTGGCGCGCTCCAGCAGGAAGGTCATCAGCTCCGATTTCGCGAAGATGCGCGTGACGAGCACGCAGTCCTGCAGGTTGTACGTCGCGAGCGCCGGCTTGTCCTCGGCGAACATGCGGTCGATCTCCGCCATGCGGTCGTACGGATTGTCGATCGCCTTGCCCTCGCCCAGCAGGCTTTGCGCCACATGCTCCAGCGAGAACGACGGGAAGCTCCACGTGGCCCCGCGCAGCGCCTCGATGCCGTCGATGACGAGGCGCCCGGCGACGCCGGCGAAGTAATGCTCCTGCCGGCCGCCGTGTTCGCGCCATTCGATCGCGCTGCCGTCGCGGCCGAGGCGCAGCGGGCGTTGCATCTGCTGCGCATGCTGCTGCAGCACGCGCAGGTCGAACTGGACGAGGTTCCAGCCGATGATCGCGTCCGGGTCGTAGCGTTGGATCCAGTCCTCCAGGCGGTCGAGCAGGTCGCGCCGCGTGGCGACGACCTCGTAGTCGAAATCGAGTCCCGACGCATCGCCGTTGGCCGGGCCGAGCATCCAGACCTGGCGCTGGCCGCAGCCCTCCAGCGCGATCGAGCGCAGCTCGCCCTGCATCGTCGTCTCGATGTCGAGCGAGACGGTCGACAGCAGCGGGCGATAGTCCTGCGCCGGCGTCAGGCGCGCATCCACGAGGAGCCGCGCATCGTGCGGATCGGGCGTGCCCGTGAACGTGACGGGCGCCATGATGAAGCGCTCCATCAGGTAGCGCTCGGGCGGACGGATATCGGCTTCGTAGACGTCGATGCCGTGCTCGCGCAGGCGCTTTTCCAGGCGCAGCAGGTGGCGGTACTGCGTGCAGTACAGGCCCAGCACGGGACGGTGGCGGAAGTCGCACAGCGACAGCTCGCGCAGTTCCGCGCCCCGTTCGCGTGCGAGCAGCAGCCGCGCCGTGTCGCCCTGCTCCGCGGGGATGAACGCGACGGCCGGCTGCGGCGCGAGACGCACGCGCCGTGGCCCATCCGGCGTCGCGAGCCAGAACTCGACCTCGACCCCGGCGTCCGTATCGCGCCAGTGGCGCGTCAGCAGGAAACCCTGCGTGTCCATGGCATCAGGCATGCGCGAGTCGGGCCAGCTCCGCCTCGGTGAAACCGGCCTGGCGGCGCGCTTCCACGTTGAAGGGACCCTTCAGCACGGGCGCCTTGTACTGCACCGTCAGCGCATCGTAGGTGGCGACCGGTTCCAGGCCGCGCTGGGCGCAGAGATAAAAATACCAGCGGTTGCCGATTTCCACGTGGCCCACCTCGTCGCGCAGCAGCACGTCGAGGATGCGCGCGGCCGCGTCGTCGCCGGCCTGCGCCAGCTTCGCGCGCAGCGGCGGGATCGCATCCAGGCCGCGCGCTTCCATCGTGCGCGGCACGAGGGCCATGCGCGCGAGGACGTCGCCGCTCGTCTTGGCGACCATCTCCCACAGGCTGTCGTGGCCGGGAAAATCGCCATAGGCCCAGCCGAGCGTGCGCAGATGCGCCGCCAGCAGCGTGAAATGATGGGCTTCCTCGGCCGCGACGCGCAGCCAGTCCGTGTAGTAGGCGTCCGGCATGCCCGGGAAGCGCCAGATCGCGTCCAGCGCGAGGTTGACGGCATTGAACTCGATGTGGGCCAGCGCGTGGACGAGCATTGCGCGCCCTTCATCCGTCGCCATCGAGCGGCGGCCGACGAGGCGCGGCGGCACGAGTTCCGGCCGCGCGGGACGGCCCGGAATGACCGCGTCGCCCGCCTTCAGCACGGCGGCGCTGTCGAGCGGCACCGCCCCGGCGCGGCAAGCGTCGGCCAGCGCGGCCACGCCCGCCGTCTTGGCGGCGGCATCCGTCTCGATCAGTAATTCCAGCGCGCGGTCGCGAAGCGCCATCGTGGTCCTCTGCGGCAAAAGGCGGCAGTTTACCATTCGGCGCCCCACGGCGCGCGACAGCCCTTACTGTTGCTGCTGCTGGACCGGCACCGTGCTGCCTTGCGGCGGCTGGTCGGACCCGCGGTTGTCCGACGGGTCCACGCGCGGCGGCGGCAGGCCGCCCGCCTGGCCCGCGCTCGGCGGCATCGCGTCGTCCTTGCCGTCGACGGTGCCCGTACCGGAGCCGGTCGCGCCCATGCTGGAGCTGCCGTAAGCAGCGCTGCCGGACGACTGGTCAGGCGTCGCCGGGGCCGTCGTCGTCGAGACGACGCGCTCCGTCACCTCGCCGCGCGGGGCCTGGGCCAGCAGCCGCGGCGCGTTCGTCATGTCGCGTTGATAGATCTGGCGCGCTTCCTTCAGGCAGGACGTACGGTGGGCGGACGATTTCTTCTTGCACGCCGTCTGCTGCTCGGCGTACGCCGCGTTGATTTCCTTCTTCAGCGTGGCCATGCGCTGGGCTTTGGTCTTGTCGCCTTGCGTCCACCGCGCCGGATCTTTTGCCGCCATCGCGGGCGAACCGGCCGCGCACAGCGCGCACGCCAGCGCGACGCCGCGCAGGATACATGTTGCTTTGCTCATCTCGACCTCCTGATTCCAATAAGGCGACGCCGACCGGCGTCAGCCGGAACCCCGCCCGGATCGACGGGTACGGGACCAGTATAGTGCGGGAGCCTGGATGACCTGCGTTCCTTTCCCCTTGTCAAATAAATACCGGATGTTTCAACAGAAACATTGCCGCCATACGAATATTTCATAGGTGACGCGAAAAATGGATAGGGTGCGCATGGCTTTTCCTGCCTAGAATCCCGGTTTGCTGCCAGCATGACAATAACGATAACGACTACGGAGACCGATGAAGCACGCCTTTTCCGCCCTTGCGGCCTGTCTTGTGCTCGGCGCTCCCTGCGCGCGCGCGGCCGACACGCACTTCGCCAAGGGCGCCGACGTCGGCTGGGTCAGCGAAATGGAAGCGGCCGGCCGGGTGTTCCGCAACCGCGACGGCAAGACCGGCGACCTGTACGCCATCCTGAAGGAACAGGGCATGGATGCCATCCGCCTGCGCGCGTGGGTGAACCCGCAGGACGGCTGGAACGGCACGGCGGACGTCGTCGTGAAAGCGAAGCGCGCCACGGCCGCCGGCCTGCGCGTCATGATCGATTTCCATTACAGCGATTCCTGGGCCGACCCGCAGCAGCAGACGAAACCGAAGGCCTGGGCCGGCTACACCGTGCCGCAACTGGCCGACGCCGTCGCGGCGCACACGCGCTCCGTGCTGACCGCCTTGCGCGACGCCGGCGTCACGCCCACCTGGGTCCAGGTCGGGAACGAGACCCGCACCGGCCTGCTGTGGCCCGAAGGCGACGCGACGAAGCACATGGACAACTACGCGCGCTTCGTCGACAGCGGCTACGGCGCCGTCAAGCAGGTGTTCCCGGACGCGATCGTGATCGTCCATGTCGACAACTGCCACGACAACGCCACGTTCCGCTGGAACTTCGACGGCCTGAAGGCGCACGGCGCGCGCTTCGACATGATCGGCGCGTCGTCGTACCCGACGACCGCAAAGAACCACACGTGGCAAAGCGCCACGGCCGCCTGCCTCGCCAACCTCAACGACATGGTGCACCGCTATGGCAAGCCGGTGATCCTGTCGGAGGTCGGCGTGCCCTGGGACCACCCGGACGGCAAGGCGGTCATCGCCGACCTGATCGCCAAGGCGCGCGCCGTCGATGGCGGCATGGCACGCGGCGTGTTTTATTGGGAGCCCGAGGCTTACGACTGGAAGGGCTATCCGATGGGCGCCTTTGACCGCGGCGGCAAGCCGACCGCGATCATGGACGCCTTCCTGGAGCGCTGAAACGCGCGAATCACAACCGAGACAAACCTATGAATCTGATTTCCCGCCTCGACACCATTGTCTTCCTGTTCTACTTCGTCGTCGTCGCCGGCTACGGCCTGTGGGT